>VGEB01000031.1 GCA_016869435.1 Alphaproteobacteria bacterium
CGCGGCTCACCGTCGCCGCGCTGACGCCCGCGACTTTGGCGATATGCTTTCCGGTGAAGCGCTGGCGGCGCAGCGTGACGATCTCATCGATCGCGGCTTGCGGCGTGGGTTTGCGCAGCCGGCGCGGACGCGACGAACGATCGGCCATCCCTTCCGCGCCCGCCTGCCGGAACCGCTCCGTCCATTTGCGGGCGGTCTTGGCGCAAACGTGAAAAGCTTTTGCGACTTGCGCAATCGATTGGCGGCTTTCCCAGACCATCCGCGCCAATTCCGCTCGACCGCTCGGCGTCAAACGGGCATTCTTATGGATGTTCATCCGGACCTCCGGGAAAAGGTGAAGCTTCGCAACTCCACTTTCCTCGGTCTCGTCCGGATGGACAACCTATAGAAAGCTCACACCTAGAGCGCTTCCCGATCACATGGAATCATGTGATCGATAAGGAATCGCTCAAAATCAAAACGTTGGAGCAGGTTCTCATCGAAAAAGTCTGTCAACTTTTTCGGAACCTGCTCTAGACCGGCTCGGCGCTCGGCCTTGCCGGCCTGCCCGGCAAGGCGCATAGAAACGTCCGAGCGCGGGGTCGAACGCGCGAAGTTAAAGAGATTAGGGACGAGCGATGTTTGACTTGGCAGACGCTGCCGTCGCCTATGTCGACGCGCTTGTGACGCTGTTCATAGTTTTTGGCGTCGCCATTATTCTTTATAGCCTCGACGATGTCTTCGTCGACATCGCCTATTGGATCATGAGATTCTCAGGAACGATCCGGGCGCAACAATCTCAGGTGTCTGAACTGGCGCCGTTCGAACAGCCGCAACGCCCTCTCGCGGTCATGGTGCCCGCCTGGCACGAAGAGGCGGTCATATACGAAATGCTGAGGACCAATGCAGGCTATTCTGCAACGACGGTCTTTTTTGTTGGCGCCTACCCCAATGATCAGGCCACTCAGCAGGAAGTGCTCAGGGCGGCGGCGGAACGTCCGAAAAACATCCGTCTTGTGGTCGGTCCGCACAACGGGCCGACGACAAAGGCCGATTGTCTCAATGCGATCATTGCGGGCATCGGCGAGTATGAAAAGGCCTCAAACATTATGTTTGAGGGATATGTGTTGCACGACAGCGAGGATGTGATTCATCCCCTGGAGTTTCCGCTATTCAGCGCGCTCGTCCCTGAGTTCGATTTCATTCAGATCCCGATATACTCCTTTAGTCGCTCGCTCCTTCAGATGACCGCGGGCACCTATATGGATGAATTCGCGGAGTTTCATAATAAGGATCTGTTCGTCCGACAACGTCTGACGGGCGTCGTTCCCTGCGCCGGCGTAGCGGCCTGCTTCAGCAGGAGGGCGATTGAAGTTTTGAAATCCCGGCGTCAGAACGAGGTGTTCGATCCGATCGCGCTGACGGAAGACTATGACGTCGCCTTCGCCATCAAGGCGCTTGGCCTGAAGTCCGCTTTCGTTCTCCATGACGCTCCATACACATTGGACATTCCGAGCGGAACGCACGAATTGAGGCGGATCGATAAGCCGCTCGCGATCGCCGCCCGAGAAAACTTTCCGAGCGACTATCTGGCCGCCTACCGCCAGCGCGCACGCTGGCTTCTGGGTATCGGCTTCCAGGGCGCCTCGAAGCTCGGCTGGGGAACGACGCTCGCTGAAAGAATTTTCTTCTTGCGCGACCGAAAGGGCATCCTATCCGGCATTATCGCCATCATCGCCTACTTCCTGGCCTTCAACGCTATCGCAATCATTATTCTTGGCGCCTTCAATGAAGAATGGCGCATCGCCGGCTACGCCATGCTAAACCCAACCCTGCAACTGGTGTTCCTGATCAATATCGTCTTGCTCATCAACCGGCTCGTCCAGCGAATGATTTTTACGACATCGATCTATGGAGTCCGGCAAGGGTTGATGGCGGCGCCCAGAGTCGTTTTCTCGAATTTCGTAAATTTTCTGGCGGCGTTGCGCTCACTCTATATTTTCATTTGGCGCCATAAAATACGCCATGAGCCATTGAGTTGGGACAAGACGAGCCACACCATTCCTGTTCAAAATATTGAAGCAAGCGAACTTAAATAGAAGCATTCAGAGCGCATCCTTGGTTTCGTCTATGTTTGACGCCTTCCAGCGCAAATATCATGCTCATTTTCGACGATGGACTTTATCGAAAAGCGGCGCATCGTCGCGGATAGCGATGCGCCCCGCCCTCACCGGCGCTCGCCCTACTTGCGTTCCTATGAATTCGTGAGCGCAGATACCGTTCACTTCTTGAAAAGGAGCGCAGCCCTTCGCCGTGACAATTTGATGACGGACAATTTAAGGGATTTTGCATTGGCTTGGACGCCGCAGCGAACTATGGATGAGATCCCCTTTGCAAAGAGAAGTAGGGAGGTTCGAATGGTGCGTCTTAAGAAGGTTGCGTTGGTATTTGGCCTGACGCTCGGCGCTGCTGTCATTGCCCAGGCGGCGAAAGCCCAAGATCCGATATCAGCGCTTGGCGCGGGAGTGAATCGCGCGGGGGCTGAGGCGGGCAAGGCGGTTACAGACGCGTTGAACAAAGTGACGGGGAGCAATACGGCTGTGCCAGTGAGCCCTTCTCCGGCTCCGACAACAGCTAGCTCGGCTGTCCAAGTCCATCAACACCATCATCATCATCATCACCACCACCACCATCATCACCATCATTCATGAATTTGGACGGCGGGGTTCTCAGCCCCGCCGTTTCGATGCAGGAAATCGGCTGCATCGGACACGCGTTGCGCCCCGGCGCGATTGCGGGGCGGGCCTCGCGCCGCAGGCTAAAGGCTTCTCTGTCGACACAGACGAACGCCTCAACGTCGACAAAGCTCGTGGAATATCCCTTTGAAGTCCGCGTCGACGAGATTCTACACGACCGCTTCCATGATCTCACGGCGTCACCGTGTAATCTCCGTCAACGAACGGTCGAAACATGCAACCCTCGGCGCCGCCCGGGGGTAGCCGCCCCTGACCGATAAACTCGAAGTTCCGCGTGACTGGAATGCCGCCGATCGTCGGCGCGGCGGCCTCGGGGTCCATTCCGGCCGGCACGTCGTTCACCGTCTGCGCAAACAGGTGTGTGCGCCAGGGCCCCAGCGGGTCAATCGTCTCCACGCCGATGCGCCCATAGTAGAAGCACGCACGGTCAGGATGCTCCAATCCGGGGAAGAGGCGCTCCACTTCCGCCAGCGCCTTCCCGCTCACCGGACGCAGCACCAGCATGTGCGATCGGCCCTGCTGTCCTGGCGCGCCGGGCACAAGATAGCAGATGACGTAATGCGAGCTGCAGGCGCGCTCCTTCGGCGAAACGAGCGTCGCCAGAAGGTGGATGATCTCCCCGCGTTTGTACTCCTTGCGGTCCGTCTGGAGGCGCTGCAGGAGGAGCACGTGCTCATTGACGTTCGCCTCGGCGACCGCATGTGAATAGGAGGCGCCGGTGGTCTCGCGCGTGTAACGCCAGTCGGCTTTGACCGTGTGCGGCGTCCCCGGAATGGGAAAGTCGGGATAGCGCAGCTCCACGTCGACGCGCTCGCGCACCGTCACCTCTCCCGGCGCCGGAACGGTAGTGTCCTGCCCGCGCCGCGTAGGGTCGCGTACGTCGGCGCATCCGACGATCGCGGCCATGCCCGCGAGCGTCGTGAGGGTCGAGGTGATTGGCCCAGGGGATTCGACAAAGATGATGCCGCCCGTAGGACAGCAGTCCGGGGTGAAGTCAATGTCGATGAAGTCCGAGATTCGCGGCGGCGCCGGCTGGATCACCTTGTCGCCGACATGTCCCTTGTTGCTATTAACCAGGACATGCTCGTTCGTTAGGGCCATCGACTCGCCAGTAGCGTTATCGAAGACGATCGCGCCGAGGGTCCCGTACCAGAAGTGAATCTGCGAGTTGCCTATGGCGATTCCGCCCAGCAGCGGGTCGCGCCGTTCGCGCCGTTTCTCTAAACCCGAGTAGAGCGCGCTCGCGCCGGTGGGCTCGACGTCGGTGGGAATCCCGTCCACCTCAGCCGGGACCGCTCGCAGCCCCTGCCGCGCGATCTCCTCTGGCGGCAGCTTTCGCTTGACGAAGAAGGTGATGATTAACTCGTCAGGCGCCGCGCGGCGGCCAACGATCCGCAGACCGGGTCCAATGGCGACGACGTTTGGGTCATCCGCCCACTCTTCGCGCAGGCGTGCGGCGACTTGTTCGACGCGGTCGAGGTCGTCGGGATTGCGTGGGTTCAGAGGCATGGGCTCCCCCTCATGGCGTCAAGCGCACATCAAGCGCCGCGAGCACGTCGGCGATCGGATTGGCGTCCGAGGAGCCGACCCGCCCGGAGTGGGTGAGGCCAACCACCTGGTCGCGCGTCGCCGGCTCGTCGCTCAGCCAGAGCGAGCCGGAGTCGCCATGGTCGGTGGTCGGCTCGGTGGGGAAGTCGGCGCTGGTTCCGACCCGGATCTGGTTCGTCATGACCAAATTCGGCGTGGCCGGGTCGGCATGGCAAACGCCCGTCGAGTCCTCGAATTCGCCGCGACATTGATTTGTCGTCGCGACGATGCTTGTGACAAGGCCGTGCGTGAGCCCGGTGCGGGCTCCCGACTTATAAACTTTCATCCCCACGAAGGCCGGCGCGACGGCGCGCACGATCGGCACGATGCCGTCGATGGCCATGCGCGCGTTCACGTTCGGCTCTCCGCTCAGCGCGTCGAGCACCCCCAGGTCGAGCCCGCGCACGCCATAGAGCGAGGCGATCGAGCAATCGACGTTGTTCCGGGAAAAACGGGCGACCTCGCCGATGACGATCTCCTCGTTCTCATGCGCCTCGTCGAAAATGTCGACGAGCGCCGCCGCGATAAGGAGAGCGGCGCAGATGATCCAGGCTATGACTTTCCACCACGGGTCCTGGAAAGGAACGGGCCCGTATTGCCCCGAAAACGGCGCTTCCACCGTGTAGGAGAAACGGATCGGGAGCCAAGGGAACGGGCAGCCATTGATCCCACCCGAGCCGCCGCCCCCACCGTCGCCGCCAACGCACTCGCAGCAGAGCTCATTCATCTCCCGCAACAAGCAGGGGTCGCAGCGCCCCGCCCGAAGATCGCGCAGAAGTCGCTCCGCGAGGACGCGGAGCTCTTGCGCCCGAGCGCCGCGTGCGCCTCCGGCTTTGAGCGCGCCTCGGATACAGTCACGCATCTCGTTATAGCGGTGGGGGTCGAGCGAGATCTGCTTGAGCTGTAGGCGCAACACTCCTTCTGGCGTCCGCGCTGAAACCTCTCGCGTCGCGGGATCGTAGCGCACCTCGGTGACGAAGATCTTCCGGCGGGCAAGACGCGCCGGATCATCCAAGTCCGGTTCTGGAACGGAGCGGCGCGCAATGAATTCGACCTCCGGCGCGCTTGCATGCGCCGCGGAGCAATCGAGCTTGAAGTAGACGGTACGCGCCTCGCCCACTGCGAGCGACCCGATCGCCGGCATACGCGTCGCGCCCGACATCGTCTGCCCGAACGACTCGAGCTCGCGCGCCGACCATGCGTCCACCACTTGAATGCCCGCGGCGGCGAACTGAAGCCGGCCGAGATCGGAGATGTCAAGCGCCTGGTCGGCCGGCATCGTACGCGTCCAGGTGTTTCGCACGCGCACCGCCATCACCTGCACGCCCCCTCCTCCATAGAAGATTCCGTCGGGATTCATGATCAACGAGCGCGGATCGATGGCGTATGGGCGCTGGACGATCGCGATGATCGGGTTCTGCTTCTTGCGCAGCTCGAGCACGAGATCGTCGAAGTCCTGATCGGCGCCCTGGTCATTCGACTCGACCATTCGAATGACCGAGATCCCACTCTCCGTCTCCGGACCGATCCGCATATCGGAATCGACCCAGGGGCTGCTGGACGAGGAGCGATTCTGGATGCGGATCTTCCAGCTGCCGCCATTCGCTTCGATTCTCGTGCCGACCGTTCCCGGATAGACGCCGTCGCTCGCGACGCTGCCGGACACGATGAAGCGCTGCTCGAAAGCGGCGTTCTTGAGCGTGACCTTGATCTTCCAGTCGCCCTGAATCGTTACGGCCATTATCCCCTCCAGCAATTGGAGCGCGCGGGCGGACCCCGTCTTTAGACTTGCTGGGAGGAACGTGTGACGGGCGCGGACCGTTCCAGTCTGAGGCTACTCCCTTGCGCCTCGGATTGGTGGGTGTTCGCAGCGCGGGCTTAGGCGCCGCGTTCTGTTATGGTTGGAACGGAAAACTTTACCTGCAACCCATCGCGCGGCATCGGGATAGGCCAATATTTCCAGTCAGGTTTGTAATTCGGCCGAGCGGATATCACGCATGTTGTCAGCAGGCGATAGGCAAAGCATTTCGCCTGCATGTAAGCGAAACGCAGCCCAAGGCACATATGCGCGCCGCCGCCAAAACCGATGAACGCATATTTATGCCGCGCTGCGATCGCCTCGCTGGTAAAGCGTAGGGGGTCGAAGCGTTCCGGCTCGGGCCACAGCTCCGGCATGTGATGCGTGTAGAGGACATTGATGGCGACATGCGTTCCGCGAGGAATAGGAAATCCCGCGAACTCAGTGTCGCGCTCGGCGCGGCGAAGAATTGACGGCGCAGGCGGGATCAGCCGCAACGACTCGTTGAACGCCATTTCGGTCAGCGGAAGGCCGTCGAGTCGCTCATAAGGCAACGGCTCTCCTTCGACGAGATCGAGCGCTCGAATCTCCTCCCGCAGCTTCTCCTGCCAGTCGGGATTGACCGACAGAAAATAGACGAAAGAGGTAAGGGACGAGGCAAGCGTATCGTGCGCCGCCATCATCAGGAAGCTCATGTGGTCCAACACTTCCTGTGGCGTCAAAAGCGCTCCGTCGTCGGTGGTCGCCTTGCAGAGCTGGGTGAAGAGATCATGACCGTCGCTCGCGCGGCGCGCGGCGATTTGTCCGCCCAAATATTTGATCATGAATTCGCGCGCTTTAACGCCCCGCCGCATTTGCGTCCCCGGAATCGGACGGCGCACGACGCCGACACAGGCCGCGATCATGTCGACGTAGGCTTGCTTGATCGCGTCCAGGTCAGGGCCACAGTCGTCGCCGAGAAAAGAGACGGCGGCGAGGTCCAGAGTCATCTTCTTGATTGCAGGGTATAGACGAAAATCGGGTGACGCATTCTTCCAAGCGGCGACCGCCGTGGCGATGCCCTGGTTGAGGCTCATTAGATAGGATTTCATCGGCTCGGGCTTGAATGCGACGGCGAGCGCCTTGCGATGCAAGCGATGCTCGTCGAAGTCGCGCATTATTAGGCCGCCCGGAAACAGGAGTTCGAACACGCGTTCCCATCCGTGTTTCGAGGAAAAGACTTTCTCTTGATCCATCAGGACAAATTCGTTGGCGTCGGGGCCGAGCAGCGAAACTGTTCTCCCGCCAAAGGAATGGCTGCGGTGAACCGGGCCGTACAATTTGGCGAAGCGCTCGGCTGTGCCTTTGGGATCGGCCAGCAATTGCAGCGTGTTGCCGATGAAGGGCCAGCCGTCAGTGCCGGGAATGTGCGCGAGTGCGCTAAGCGGCGGGTCGGACATGGAAATGCCTTAGGCCCCCTCTGGGTCCGGGAATGACCGATGACATGCCAATCCCCAAGAAATCGACCGAATTCAAACTTGGAATGAAGCTAAAATTTAAGCGCGCGCCCAGCGTTTAAACTGCCGAGGGCAGTTGCGTTGTCTGCAGCCAATAGGCCATTTTTACGACGTCAATGCGCTAGCCTAAGAAGCGTTTTTTGACGACATTGTATATGAGCGTGACCACGGCCCCGGTCACGCCGCCCCCGACTGCTTGGCCGAGGACGACTCCAATATCCATCGAGCCGCCGCCGCTGGCCACGCCCGCCAGGGCCGGTATCAGCGCGCCGAGGATCTGGCCGCCGATGCCGCCGCCCAATGCGCCGCTGATCGTGTTGCCGAGCGCGGTGCCGCCGTTCTTACTGAGCCTGCCTGCGGCATTGCCGCCAAGAGCCCCAGCAACCGCCTGAATGAGAATATCAGCGATGGCGGACATAGCCTCCTCCTAATCTCAGATCCGCAATCCTATGTTGGCGCCGTCGTTCGAGGCCGGCAAGTACGAAAAGCTCAAGCCCTCACAGCCCTTCGCGGCAAACTTTGGCGGCTTCGACAAAAGGCGGTTCCGGCCGATGGAGCCGGACAGGACGTCATCGAAAAATCAAAAATCAGATGACGTAACGCTGCGCTTACGCCGTCCCGCGCAGTTGCGCGACGCGCAGCGGCACGGGCGGATGCGAAAAATAAAAGGTCGCATAGAGCGGATCTGGGGTCAGCGTCGCCAGATTGTCGCGCGTGAGCCGCGTCAGCGCCGAGATCATCGGCTCCTTCCCGACGAGATCGCGCGCGAAAGCGTCGGCCTCGAACTCCGCCCGTCGCGACCGCCAGGCGAGCATGGGCGACAGGACATGCGAGATCGGCTCGCGCGCGAGCAGCAGGGCGACGAGGATGATGCCCGGATCGTTCGGCAGTCCGAACCAGCCGGCGAAGACGTCGGAGCCGAACGCCAGCCACAGCACGACGAAACCGAGGAAGGCGATTGCGGCCGCCTGCGCCAGCATCTGACGGACATGGCCGAATTTGAAATGGCCGAGTTCATGCGCCAGAATCGATTCGATTTCGTCCGGAGAATGTCTTTCGAGCAGCGTGTCGAAGAACACGATGCGCTTGGCTTTGCCGAAACCGCTGAAATAGGCGTTGCCATGCGTCGAGCGCGTCGACGCATCCATCACATAGAGGCCTCTCGACTCGAAGCCGCATTTCGCCAGCAGCGCCTCCATGCGCCGCTTCATGGCCCCCTCTTCGAGAGGCGTGAATTTGTTGAACAGCGGCGCGATGACGGTCGGATAGATCACGGTCATGGCGATCGCGATGGCGATGAACGCGACATAGGCGATGAGCCACCATGTGTCCGGCGCGGCGCGAAGCAGCCAGAACATGCCGAACAGCAAAGGCGTCGCGACGGCGAACTCCAAGGCGGCGGACTTCGCTTGGTCGAGGAGAAAGGTTCGCGGCGTCAGGCGATTAAATCCAAACCGCGCCTCGAGCCAAAACGCGCGGGCGGCGGCGAAGGGCATGTCGATCAAACTGGCGATCAGGCCAAAGATAAGAACGAACAGAACGCTGCGAACGAGACCCGGCTCTATCCAGGCGGCGACCGCCGCATAAAGCGGCGCAAGCGCCAACGCCAGCCAAAAGATCGAAATCGCGGCGTCGAAAATCGTCTCGCCGATGGAAAACTCCGTTTTCGCAATCGTATACTCGGCGGCGCGGCGATGCTCGTCGAGCGTCACGTCGCGCGCGAAATCCGGCGGCACCCGATCGCGATTAGCTTCGACCGTCGCCATCTGGCGCAGCCGCAAGTAGACGCCCAGGGCCGTCGAGGCGGCGATCGCCAAATAAATCACGACGCCCATTACGCTCATGCCAGGCTCCCGCAAATTCTCTGCGGCAATATAGGAGAGCGCATCCCCCTTTGCGAGAGCGCCGCCTGACCGAGGACCGGCGCGGCGCCAAGCCGCAATGAATTAAAGAAGAACGCTAGTCGATTCCGCCGCGTGTCTATATTTGCCGATGACGCGTCTGACGCTTGAACCAGATTGACCGAGGCGCGATCGGGAGTCGCCATTGAAATTGCCCTTCTTCATCGCCGCCGTCGCCGCCGTTCAAGGCGCGGCCGGCGTCGCGCTCGCCGCCGCAGCGGCGCATGTCGATGCGAGTCCTCTTCTTGCAACGGCGAGCCAGTTTCTCATGATTCACGCCGGCGCCGGCGTCGGCCTCGCCGCGCTCGCGCGCTCGACGCCGCGAGCGGAAGCCAACTGGCTCGCCGCGATCGCCCTGTCGCTTCAGGCGGGCGTGACGATTTTCGCAGGCGACTTGGCGGCGCGCGTCTTTCTGACGGCGAAACTTTTTCCCTTGGCCGCGCCTATCGGCGGCGGACTGACGATCTTGAGCTGGTGCGTTCTCGCGATATGGGCGATGTTTGCCATGTTTCGGTCAAATTCTCCGCGGACGCCGCGCGAAAGCTAGACAACTTTGGGAAACCGCCCCACCATTCACATATGTCGGTTTCCAGCTCCGACCTTTCATCCTCGGCCGCGCCGAGCGATGACTCCCAGCGCGCGAGCGACCCTTTGCTCGGGCGACGGCTGCTCATTGTCGAAGACGATCCTTATATCGCGCTGGCGCTTGAAGAGACGCTCGCGGAATTCGGCTTGATTATCGCGGGGATGGCGCGAAGCGTCGAAGAGGCGGTTCGGCTTTCGCGCGAGGATGGAGTCGACCTCGCGCTGCTCGACGTGAATATCGGCCACGAAAGGATCGATCCGGTCGCCGACGCGCTCGCCGCCCGCGGCTGTCCTTTTATTTTCACCACGGGTTGCGGGCGCGCGGGATTGCCCGAGGCGCATCTAGAGCACGCCATGGTCGAAAAACCCTTTTACGTCGAGGAGATCCTCTCTGCGCTGCGCAGTGAGCTGACGCGCGCTGAAGAGCGCTAGATTTGGGCGGACTCGCGCGGATGCAGATAACGTGATCGATTCCATAAGTTGGAGCCAGCGTTACGCGAAAAGCCGAATTTTCCATTTTCGCAGCGCGCTCTAAACTCTCGGGTTTCCGCCACTATATCGCCGCCCTTAATAGCGACAAGCGAAGTCCAGCGACCAGCTTCTGGAGCACAGGGCTTGCGGCCGTCTATCTTAGCCAACGATCCATCGCCAGCCATTGAGACCGCGCGACGCCCCTCCGCCGCAGCGCTCCGCCTGCTCGCGATCGCCTTGGCGGCGGCCGCAACCCTCGCGGCGATCGCCGCCGCGGTGGCGCCCTGGCTCTTCTCGCCGGCCGCTCTCATGGATGCGGTCGCCGATCAGCTTCAGGGTTCTTCAGGGCTCTATGTCGCGGCGCGTGGCAAGACCAGCTTCTCGCTCCTTCCCCGCCCGAGCATCGCCGTCGAAGGCGTCGCCTTCGCCGATCGCAATGGCGCGCTGATTATTGAAGCCGGCGAGCTTCGCGGCGACGTCGACGTTCTGCCGTTGTTGACGGGACGGCTAAAGGTCGCGGCGGTAAAGCTTGTCCGACCACATGCGCGCATCGATTGCGACAAGACGCCGGACGGGGCGCGGGGCGCGGCCGCGCGAGCGGCCGCCGCAAAGCCGGCGACGCTCGAAGCGGCGGCGGCCGATAATGTGCGGTTCGGAACCGTGTCGATCGTCGACGGCGACGCGCGCGTCGCCTATCGCGGCCGAAGCTTTATCCTGGAACGAATCAACGCGAATTTCGAGTGGCGCCGTATCGGCGAGGCGGCTGCTCTATCGGGAGCGTTCGACTTTAACGGTGAACGCCTCGAGGCGCTCCTCTGGGTCGCGCGTCCGGGCGCGCTGCTGCGCGGCGAAGAATCGGTCGTCACCTCGCGGCTCGATGGCGAGACCTTTCAGTTCGAGGCGCAGGGCGTCGGTCAGCTCGGCGCGAACGCTCGCTTTGCCGGCCGCGTCGCAGCCGCAGCCGCCTCGGCGCGACGCGCGCTCGCGCTGTTCGGCGTCGCTGCGCCCCTGCCGGGACCTTTCAGCGACATGCAATTTTCCGCGCAGGCGGCGCTCGCGCCCGGAGAAGCGCATTTCACAGGCGCTCGAATCTTCGTCGACGGGAACGAATTCGGCGGCGATCTCGATTTCCGAAAGGAGGACGGCCGGCCGACGCTCACGGCTGAGCTCAAAAGCGAATTTCTCTCCCTGCGGCCGTTTCTTTCCGACGCGCCGCCCCTTGTCGATTCGGATGGGCGGTGGAGCGAACAGCCCTTCGCGCTCCCGGACCTCTCCGGCGCCGATATGGATTTGCGCCTCGCCGTGGGCCACGCGCGCCTTGGCCGGATGAAAATCAACGATGCGGCGATCACGGCGACTCTGCGCGATGGCGTGGTGGCGTTTTCGATCGACCAGGCTCAAGCCTATCGCGGGGCGTTCAAGTTCCGGGCGTCCGTAGCGCCGGAGCGCGACGGGCTGGTTCTCCGCGCCAATGCGCAAACGACGGCGGTCGAGGCGGGGCCGCTGCTTTGGGACGCTTACGGCAAACCGCTGCTTGCCGGCGCTCTGAACGCGACTCTCGTGCTTGATGGAGCCGGCGATCGGATGTCTGCGCTTGTACAAAGTTTGAACGGGCGCGCCAGTTTAGCCTTCGTTGATGGCGAGATATCGGGCGTCGATCTGGAGAAGGCGTTGCAGGGCATGGAAAAACGCCCGTTGTCGAGCGCCGTGGACATCCGCTCCGGACGTTCGATCGTCGACGCGGCGAGCGCCGCCATAAAATTCGAGAACGGCGTCGCCAAAATTTCTGACGGAAGCGTTCGGGGTCCAGGCTTCTCAGTGGCTTTCAGCGGTTCTGCGCCGTTGGCGGAACGCGCTCTCGCGATCAAAGCCATCGCGAGGGAAGCGGATAACGCAGGCAAGATCAGCGATTCAGCTCCAAGCATCGCCTTCGAGGTGGCCGGTCGCTGGGATGAATTAGCGCTGAAATTCGACACCCAGGCCTTTATCCGCCGTTCGGACGCCGCCGCGCCGCTGCTGCCGCGCGCGAATCCCTCGCCCTAAGCGCTGACGGCGCGATGATAGGGCCACTCATACGTCCTCGAATTGCGTTTCGTGCAACAGCCTCGTGAGCTCGTCAGGAATGTCGAGGTAGCGGAAACGGCGAAGTTCAAACCCGACCTCGATCACGCCCCAAGGCGGCGCATAGGTCCGCCAGGGCGAAACTTCAGCCACAATCACGACATGACCGCCATCGATGCCCCGGGCGATCCGCGCGACCGTGTAGATCGCGCCTCGGACCAAGCCGTTGCAACGTCCATATGGTCCCGCAGTCGCGTCCACGCAGACAACCTCGGCGCCAGGAGGCGTTTCAGGACTGATCATTTGGCGACCTCGTTCTGCGGCGCGATGAGACGCGCGCTCCTTATCAATTATGGAGCGCGCATCGGCAGGCGAAAGAGCCCGACGCGCCGCATTGCGGTCACCAGAATTTCAAAAAGCCGAAAAGGCCCCCTTTCAGCTTCCTGCGGTCGAGCGCGCTGAGTTCGTCGTAAACGCGGCGCGCGGCGGCGCGAATTTCCAGAAGCTTTTCGTCCGGGACGTCGAAATCGACAACGGCGGATTTCAACTCGCGCCGCGCCTGATCCAGCCGCGCCTGCGCATCCGCAATCAACGCATTCAGCTTCATTAACCCTCTCCGTTGGCGATGCCGCCCAAAACTATAACGCAACTGCGAAGAAAACCGATCCGAATGGTCTGGAGCCGTCCGCGGGGCTCGTTTCATCCGCTCGTCAAGCGACGCGCGCGCCGCTGACGCCACCAATGATCGCTCGAGAAAGCGCGAGGCCTCGGAGGGAATCGAACCCCCGTACAAGGATTTGCAGTCCTCTGCGTAGCCACTCCGCCACGAGGCCGTCGCGCGGCATGCGCCGCGTGCGCTCGCTCATACAGGAGGGCGTCGAGGCGAGCAAGCCAAGTCGAGCAGCAAGTCGAGCAACTCGTTGAGGCTAATAGGGACGCCCGTCCTTATGCGTGATGATCCAGCGACCGTCCGGACCGAGCGCCGCGGCGAGGTCATCGTCAGGATAGCTCGCCGCGTCTCCCGCCGGCCGGTCGCCGATTTCGAGATAGACGACGTCGACATCGCTCCGGTTGATGAGACAATGCGCGGCGCCCTCGGCGGGGAAGCCCGCGCACATGCCGGCGCGCAGGACGATCTCCTCTTCGCCGAGCAGGAGCGTCGGCTCTCCTTCCAAAATGAAGACGAATTCGTCCTGCCGGCTATGGCGATGCTTCAGCGCCGACTGCGCGCCGGGGGCAAGCCGCGTCAGATTGACGCCAAAGTTCTTCAAGCCGAAGACGTCGCCCAAAGCGCGCTTTTCGCGCCCTCGCACCCGCGCGGCGAAGGGTTCAGGATAGATCGTGGCTTTGGCGCGCGGGGCGACGGCCGCCGCCTCGATCGCCGCCGGCTGAGACCCCGAAGGCTTGTCCATGACTCAGTTTCCTTGAAGCCTCCTACCCTGGCCAATTTGACAGGCGGCGCCCATTTTGACCATCTTCCGCCGCTCGCGCCGAGCCGGCGCAACTTTCGGAATTGCCTCGAATGAATGTCGTTATCGTCGAATCGGCGGCCAAAGCGCAGACGATCAACAAGTATTTGGGCAAGAATTACAATGTTCTGGCTTGTTACGGCCACGTTCGCGACCTCCCCGCCAAGGACGGCTCGGTCGATCCCGACCAGGATTTTTCCATGGTTTGGGAGATGGACGCCAAGGGCGCGAAACGGGTCTCCGCCATCGCCGACGCGGTCAAGGGCGCGGAGAAGGTCATCCTCGCGACCGACCCCGACCGCGAGGGCGAGGCCATCTCCTGGCATCTCTTGGACATTTTGAACAAGAAGCGCGCGCTCAAAGACAAGAAGATCGAGCGGGTGGTCTTCAACGCGGTCACCAAGGACGCGATCAAGGAAGCCATGGCGCATCCGCGCCAGATCGATCAGGCGCTGGTCGACGCCTATCTCGCCCGCCGCGCGCTCGACTATCTCGTGGGCTTCACCCTGTCGCCGGTGCTGTGGCGCAAACTCCCCGGCGCCCGTTCGGCCGGCCGAGTCCAGTCAGTGGCGCTGCGCCTCGTTTGCGACCGCGAACTTGAAATAGAGAAATTCGTCCCGCGCGAATATTGGTCGCTCGTCGCCCATTTGAAGACCAAAGCCGGCGAGCCCTTCACCGCCCGGCTTGTCGGCGCCGACGGCAGGAAGATCCAGCGGCTCGACATCGGCGCGGGACAGGAGGCCGAGGACTTCAAAAAGGCGCTGGACGCTGCGTCCTTCGTGGTCCGCTCGGTCGAGGCCAAGCCCGTCAAGCGCCATCCCTATGCGCCGTTCACGACCTCGACCCTGCAGCAGGAGGCGTCGCGAAAGCTCGGTCTCGCGCCGGCGATCACCATGCGGATCGCGCAGCGGCTCTATGAAGGCGTCGACATCGGCGGCGAGACGGCGGGTCTCATTACCTATATGCGAACCGATGGCGTCGACATGGCGCCGGAGGCCGTCGCCAGCGTGCGCCGGGTGATCGGAAAGGAATATGGCGACCGCTTCGTGCCCGACGCGCCGCGCAAATATACGACGAAGGCCAAGAACGCGCAGGAAGCCCATGAGGCGATCCGGCCGACCGATCCCGCGCGACTGCCGAAGCACGTCGCCAAATATCTCGAGCCCGAACAGGCGAAGCTCTACGAACTGATCTGGACGCGCACCATCGCGAGCCAGATGGAGTCGGCCGAACTCGAGCGCACCACCGTCGAGATCGACGCCCGCGTCGGAGCGAGGGCGCTGGAGCTGCGCGCGACGGGTCAGGTCGTCCGCTTCTCCGGCTTTCTCGAACTTTATCAGGAAGGCCGCGACGACGATCAGGACGAGGACGGCGGCCGCCTGCCGGCGATGGCGCAGGGCGAGCCCTGCACGCGCGAAAGGATCGACGCCACCCAGCACTTTACCGAGCCGCCGCCGCGCTTCACCGAGGCGACCCTCGTCAAGCGCATGGAGGAGCTCGGCATCGGGCGGCCTTCGACCTATGCCTCAACGCTCGCCGTCTTGCGCGACCGCGACTATGTGCGGCTCGACAAGAAGCGGCTCGTGCCCGAGGACAAGGGACGACTGGTCGTCGCCTTTCTCGAAAGCTTCTTTTCGCGCTACGTCGAATTCGACTTCACCGCCGACCTCGAAGAAAAGCTCGATCTCGTCTCCAATAATGAGATCGACTGGAAAGAAGTGCTGCGCGACTTCTGGCGCGACTTCTCGACGGCCGTCGACGGCACCAAGGATTTGCGCGTCAGCGAGGTGCTCGACAGCCTCAACGAACTGCTCGGTCCCCACGTCTTCCCGCCGAAGGAGGACGGAAGCGATCCCCGCCTCTGCCCCGCCTGCAATAGCGGCCAGCTCTCGCTGAAGATCGGCAAGTTCGGCGCCTTTGTCGGTTGCTCGAACTATCCCGAGTGCCGCTATACGCGAACGCTGTCGCCGCCGACCGGCGACGCCGCCGACGCGGCGCGGCCGGGCGTGAAAGTATTGGGCGTCAATCCGGAGAGTGGCGCGGAAGTCACGCTGCGGGACGGCCGTTTCGGCGCTTACGTTCAGGAAGGCGAGCAGGAGGAAGGCGGCGAAAAGCCCAAACGCGGTTCGCTCCCCAAAAACATCAGGCCCGACGATCTGACGCTCAATCAGGCCATCGCTTTGCTCGCTTTGCCGCGCGAAGTGGCGAAACATCCGACGACCGGCGAGCCGATTGTCGCCGGCATCGGGCGTTTCGGCCCCTACGTCCAGCACGGCAAGACCTACGCCAATATCGGCCGAGACGACGACGTGCTGAGCATTGGCGCCAACCGCGCCATCGACCTCATCGTGCAGAAGGAATCGGGAGGCGGCTCACGATTTTCGCGCGGTCCGGCGGAGCCGGGGCGCGTGCTCGGCGATCACCCGGAAGGGGGATCGGTGAGCGTCAAATCCGGCCGCTTCGGCCCTTACGTCAATTGGGGCAAGATCAACGCGACGATCCCGAAGGGAACCGATCCAGCGTCGTTGACGCTGGAGCAAGCGCTGGAGCTTCTCGCGGCAAAGGCTGCGGGCGGCGGCGCGGCTGGCGGCCGCGCGCTTGGCGACCATCCCGACGGCGGCAAGGTGACGGTGCGCGCCGGCCGCTTCGGCCCCTACGTCAATTGGGGCAAGGTCAACGCGACGCTGCCGAAGGGGACGTCGTCGGACGAGGTGACCCTCGAAGAGGCGCTGCGCCTGATCGAAGCCAAGGGCGGCGCGCCGAAGAAATCGGCGAAGAAAGCGCCAGCCAGGAAGGCGCCGGCTAAAGCCAAGAAGAAAATCGAAGACAGCGACGAAACGCCCTTCGAGGATTCGATTCCCGTGAAGGCGACGGCAAAGACCGCCGCAAAGACGACGGCGGCAAAGAAGCCGCCCGCAAAAAAGCCGGCGACGAAGAAGGTCGCAGCGAAGTAAAGAGCGCGCGGCGCGGCGCTTCGATTTCGCCGCCCGCTTCCTATATTTGTCACAACAAGTCCGGTCGAACTGTTCGGATGTCGTTCCCGACGCGCGCTATGCGCGCGTTCGGGAATCCAGAGTCACGACAAATCTTGAATGTTGTTCTGGATTCCTGGTCGGACCTGCGGCCCGCCGCGAATGACACTTGTGCAAACGCCTCGACAGGGCCCTATGATGTGGGCGGCATAAGACCGCCTTTCCGCCTCTTTTGAGCGAGCCATTGGCGAAAAAAGACACCAAAGAAAAACACGCGCCTTCCCGCGACGACATTCTTGCTTTCATCTCCCGCGAAACCGAGGCGGGCGGCCCGCGCAAGATCGGCGTGCGCGAAATCGCGCGCGCCTTCGGGCTCGCCGGCGAAGGCCGCATCGCGATCAAGCGCATGCTCGCCGAACTCGCCGAGGAAGGCGTTCTGGAAAAACGCGGCCGTCGCGTCACGCGTAAGGGCGCGCTGCCGCCGGTTGCGCTCGTCGACATCGTCGCGCGTGACCGCGACGGCGAAATGATCGCCGCGCCGGTCGAATGGGACGAAGGCGAATTGGGGCCGGCGCCGCGCATTCGCATTCATGCCCCGCGCCGCGCCAGGCCGGGCGAGCCTCTGCCCGGCGTCGGCGACCGCGCGCTGGTTCGCGCCGAACCTGATCGCGACGCCGGACCGAACGAGCCGCCCTATGTCGGGCGGGTCGTCAAACTTCTGTCGCGCCAGCGCCATCGCGTGCTCGGCGTCCTGCGCGTCGAGGCGAATGGCGCCGGCCGCATCGAGCCGATCGACAAGAGGCAGGCGGGACGCGAACTCGCCGTCGCGGCCGCCGACATCGGCGAAGGCAAACATGGCGATCTCGTCTCGGTCGATCTTGTCGGCAAGACGCGCTTCGGCGCGCCGCGCGCCCGCGTGCGCGAAACGCTGGGCTCCGTGACCGGCGAAAAGGCGGTGAGCCTGATCGCGCTGCGCGCGCACGACATTCCCGATGTCTTTCGCGCCGAGGCGAGCGCAGAGGCCGAGCGCGCGCAGCCGGCGTCCCTGCACGGACGCGAAGACTGGCGCGATTTGCCTCTCGTCACCATCGATCCGCCGGACGCCAAGGATCACGACGACGCGGTTCACGCCGCGCCGGACGACGCGCCGGACAACGACGGCGGCTTTATCATCACGGTCGCGATCGCGGACGTCGCGCATTATGTGAAGCCGCGCTCAGCGCTCGATCGCGACGCATTGGAGCGCGGCAATTCGGTCTATTTTCCGGACCGCGTCGTGCCGATGCTGCCCGAGCGAATCTCCAACGACCTTTGCTCGCTGCGTCCAGGCGAAGACCGGCCGGCGCTCGCCGTGCGCATGCGCGTCACCAGCAAGGGCAGGAAGATCGATCACAAATTTCATCGCGTGATGATGCGCTCGCACGCCAAGCTCGCCTATGCGCAGGCGCAGGATGCGATCGAAGGACGCACGGATGAAACGACGAAGCCGCTGCTCGCCTCCGTGCTCAAGCCGCTTTACGCCGCGCATGAGGCGCTGCAGCATGCCCGCAATTTGCGCGCGCCGCTCGATCTCGATCTGCCCGAGCGCAAGATCCTCTTAAAGAAAGACGGCTCATTCGACCGCGTCGTCATTCCGCCGCGGCTCGAAGCACATCGGCTGATCGAAGAATTCATGATCCTGGCCAATGTCGCCGCCGCCGAAACCTTGGAGCAGCATCGCCAGCAGCTGATCTATCGCGCCCATGACGAACCTTCGCGCGAGAAGGTCTCAGCGCTGTCGGAATTTCTCGCGACGATCGGCGTGAAGCTCGCCAAGGGCCAGACGCTCCGCGCCGCGCATTTCAACGTGATCCTCGATCGCGTGAAGGGCATGGAGCACGAGAACATCGTCAATGAGATCATTCTGCGCACGCAGGCGCAGGCCGAATATACGCATGAGAATTACGGGCATTTCGGCCTCAATCTGCGCCGCTACGCGCATTTCACCTCGCCCATTCGCCGCTACGCCGATCTTATCGTGCACCGCGCGCTCATCCGCGCCTTGAAGCTTGGCGAAGGCGCCCTGCCCGACATGCCGGCCGGCGAACTTGCCGAGGTCGCCGCGCGCATCTCGGCCGCCGAGCGGCGCGCCATGGCGGCCGAGCGCGAGACCGTCGATCGGCTGATCGCGCATCATCTCGCCGATCAGATCGGCGCGCGTTTTCAGGCGCGCATTTCCGGCGTAACGAAATCAGGGCTGTTCGTGCGCTTGCTCGAGACCGGCGCCGACGGCTTCGTGCCCGCGGCCACTCTGGGCCGCGAATATTACGCCTATGACGAAGCGGCGCATGCGCTCACCTCGCGCTCGGGCGTCAGCTACCGGCTCGCGGACGTCGTCGAGGTGCGGCTCATCGAGGCGGCGCCGATCGCCGGCGCTCTGCGCTTCGAGGTGGTGAGCGGCGGCGAACGCCGCGCGCCGCCACGCAGAAGCGCTGGATCGAGGGATCGACGTCCGACATCGCGCGCGAAAAAGAAGCGATAACGCGGCGCCTCACGCGCCTTTGGCGCAGATATAGACCTGTCGGCGCCTGCCCCAGCACTCCCCGGTCCGATAAACCTTGCCGAGGCTGCGGCCGCCGAGGCTCGCCGTCCACGTCCGCCCCTGTTCGAGCGTCAGAACGATAGCCTCGTCGCCTGCGGTGAGGCTCAAGGTCGAGCGCGTGGGTTGGCGCAGCAGGCAATTGCGCTGGAACAGAATCCGCCCGTCGACCTTGACGAAGCATTTCCCGTGGCGGCCCGCGTCGGCGGGCTCCTCCTCGCGTTGGCTTTGGCGCACCGCGGCTCGCGCCGCAGGAGCCGCGTCATCCGGCTCCGCGGCGGCCGCCGTATTGATCGGCGGCGCGTCGTCGAAGGCGGTTTTCGGCCGGGCCTGATCGAGCGGCGAAACCGCGGCTGCGGCGAGGGCCGGCGCGGCGGCGGGAGCGTCGGCTTTTGTCGGCGGCGTCAGGGGCTCGGGCAACGGCTCCGCCGCGGACTGGGCCTCCAGAAGCCGCTCTTTCAGATCCTTCGCGTCGGGCGTTGGCGGCGTCGGCGGCGCGTTCAATTCTGGCGCGACGTCAACGGAAGGCGCCGAAGATGGCGGGACTTCGGCGGCTTGCGCTAATTCGTACACTGGCGCCGGCGTCGGCTGCTCGATCCGCGCAGGCGTCGTCGGGGTTTCAGCCTGACGCAGCGTCGCCCCATCGGCGCGCGGCGCGGGCGCGGCCCTTAAGGCGAGATTCGCCAAGAAGCCAGCGCCGCCAATCAGGACAACCGCGGCGACGACATAGAACCAGACCGGCGCTCTGAATGACGCGGCCCCATCTGTGCGCCAAGCGCCGGCGATGTCGCTTGAAAAATCCTTGATCCAGCTCGTCGCGCGCGTGTTGCGGAAAGGCTTTTCCAAGCCTTCCAGTTCGCTCAACAGGCGGCGCTTCTCTTGGAGTATCCGCCTTTCAAAGTTCTCCAACTCTGCGACTTTGCGCCGCTTTTCGAGTGTTACGCTCATACTGCTAACTCCAAGCGCGTCCGCGTGAAGACCACTGAAGTAGTTCTTCACGTCGACACATTCGGCTCCGCGCAGAACAACAGGCGAGAGCACCGGCTTATTAAGAGAAATTTCTCCCCCTCCCGAGTATTGCCGCGCGATTAGCCCCAGCCGCCCCGGGGGCACGCCGCTCCTCTTTCGGATTAATCAACAAAATTATGGCTGTTCTTTGCCGTTTTCGCTTGACGGCATTAGAATCGCTCGGCTTTCGGCTGACGCCCAGAGCGCCTTCTTGACATCGCTCGCGCCGGACGTATGTTGCCGGCCAATTCGCTCCCGGCCGCCCAGCAGCCGGGACGATTTCGTTTCTCTGATAGACTGGAATAAGCGATGGCCAAGTCCGCCATGATCAAGATCAAGCTCCTGTCCACGGCGGATACGGGCTATTTCTACGTGACCAAGAAGAACGCGCGCACCAAGACGGAAAAGCTCGTCTTCAAGAAATATGATCCTGTCGCGCGCAAGCACGTGGAATTCAAGGAAACGAAGATCAAGTAAGCGCGGACGGACGCGCCAAGCCTTCGTCACGGCCTCTAAATACGCCAGCGCGGCCGCAGCCGCGCTTTTCGTGTATTTGGGCTCGCTTCAGAGATTTATGGCTGGAAGTTTGGCTGGAAGTTCGGCCGCCTCGCAGCAAGGCGGCCGACTGACGATGGCTTCAAGGAGGCCACTCCAACCACCGCCAGTCGGCCAACCCCACGGACCCAGGAGATGCGGCGGACCTGAGCACTCCGCAGGGTATTCAAAGTTGTGCCGAATACGCATCGAACGCTTACGTGCGCCATGGGTCTTGTTTCAGGCCCTTCGACGCCGCCAGACGCGCAACTCATTTGGCGGTGTCACGTTACTCCGGCTGCACAAAAATGCAACTCTCTGATATGAATTTTCACAGACGGGGAGTTGCGAAGCGTCTGTGCGCCCCAGCTTAGCGAACGATAATGCGCCGCAACGCGCGCGCGCCGGAGGAGTAGATGGCATCTGAATTACGCTTTGTTCTCGGGCTTGTGGCTGGCGTGTCAGTCGCCTTGACCCTTTCCGCTTGCGGCGAGCATATGCCGGGCGACGCCACGGGCGCGAAGGTCTTGCGCAATCTTCTCGAAAAAAACGGCGTCGACGCGAAACTCGTCTCCTTCAAGAAGGTGCAGGGCCGCGAAGTGAAGCGCGAAAACGTCGACGCCTATGAATTGATGTATGAGGCTGAAATTCAGTTTCCCGAGGGTTTCGAGGCCAAATGCGCCGATGAGCGGGCGCGCGGGAAATGCGCATTTCTCGGCCTCGACGACGACCGGACCTTCGCCAAGAGCCAAGTGCATACGAGCGAAGGCACACTGCATTTCGTGAAGAGCGAAAAGGGCTGGATGGCCGAGGACAACAACGCCTATTAACGCCTTCATGCCGGCGCTCGCGCCGATCGTCGTCATTCCGGCGCGTCTGCGCTCCAACCGTCTGCCGGGCAAGGCGCTCGCTGAAATCAATGGCCGGCCCATGGTCGTCCATGTTTTCGAGCGCGCTTGCGCCGCGGGGGTTGGACCTGTCGTGGTCGCGACCGACGCGCCGGAAATCGCGCGCGCCGTCGAAGCCGCCGGCGGAAAGGCGACTCTCACGCGGCCCGACCATGCCTGCGGCAGTGATCGCGTCGGCGAGGCGGTGCGCACGCTCGACCCGCAAGGCCGCTATGACGCCGTCATTAATCTGCAGGGCGACCAGCCCTTCCTGCCCGACGGCGCGCTTAAGGCGGCGCTCGCGCTTCTCGACGACCCTTCCGTCGACATCGGCACGCTGGCCTGCCCGGCGCGCCCGGAAGACGCCGACGATCCCAACGCCGTGAAACTCGTCGGCGCCTCACTCGCGCCGCACCGGCTGCGCGCGCTTTATTTCACTCGAGCGCCCGCTCCTTATGGCGAAGGGCCGCGCGTGAAACATATCGGCGTCTACGCCTTTCGCCGCGCGGCCCTGGCGCGCTTCGTCGCGCTGCCCCCCTCCCCGCTCGAATTGCGCGAGCGCCTCGAGCAGTTGCGCGCGCTCGAGGCCGGCATGCGCATCGACGCCGCGCTGCTGGACAAAGCCTCCCCATCGGTGGATACGGAACGCGATTTGAGGGCGCTGCGCGCCGCGGCGCGCGAAAAGGACGCAAAGTGACGCAATATATCGCCTATCAGGGAGAGCCCGGCGCAAATTCGGACCTCATCTGCCGCGAGGCCTATCCGCATCTGACCCCGCTTCCGTGCGCGAGCTTTGAGGACGCCTTCGCGTCGGTCACCGAAGGACGCGCCGCGCTCGGCATGATTCCGATCGAAAATTCGATCGCCGGACGCGTGGCGGACATCCATCATTTTCTGCCGCATTCGGGGCTGCATATCGTCGGCGAACGCTTCCTGCCGATACATTTTCAGCTGATGGCGCCCAGGGGCGCGACGCGGCAGGGGCTCAAGAGCGTCTACAGCCATGTCCATGCGCTCGGCCAATGCCGCCGCGCCATTCGCCACTTCGGGCTTGAAGCGCATACCGCGGGCGACACCGCCGGCGCCGCGCGCGAAATCGCCGAATGGGGCGATCCGTCCAAGGCGGCGATCGCGCCGCGGCTCGCCGCCGAAATCTATGATCTCGACGTGCTGGCCGAGAACATCGAAGACGAGCCGCACAACACCACGCGCTTTATCGTGCTGTCGAAGACGAGGGAATGGGCGGCGCCCAACGCCGGCGCGACCATCACGACCTTCATCTTTCGCGTGCGCAACGTGCCGGCTGCGCTCTACAAGGCGCTCGGCGGCTTCGCCACCAACGGCGTCAACATGACGAAGCTCGAAAGCTACATGGTCGACGGCGAATTCGCCGCGACCCGCTTTCTCGCGGACGCCGACGGACATCCGGAACAGCCGGCGATGGCGCGCGCCTTGGAGGAATTGCAGTTTTTCTCCAAGGAGGTGGAGATTCTCGGCGTCTATCCCGCCAGCGATTTCCGCATCACCAATATCCGCGCCTTCGCCTTTGGGGATTGACAGGCCGCGGAGGCAATTGCTTTTCTTGCCGGCCTTCTTCAGCGGGAACGGGAATATCGCCGCCCGGCGATATCCGTTCGCGCCATGAGCGGCGTCCCTTGAGACGCAGGCGCACGTCGGAACGGCCAAAACGATATTGAGGAGCAGTCGCTCGAAGGGAACAGCCTATGGCCGTCGCCTATGATCCGAACAACATTTTCGGCAAAATTCTGCGCGGCGAAATCCCAGCGCATAAGGTCTTCGAGGATGACGTCGCGCTCGCTTTCATGGACATCATGCCGCGCGCGGAAGGCCACGCTCTGGTGATTCCAAAGGAGGGCGCGCGCGGACTGCTGGACGTCTCGCCGCAAACGCTCGGCGAATTGATGAAACGCGTGCAGCATGTCGCAAAGGCGATCGAGAAGGCTTTCGACGCCGACGGGCTGACGCTGCATCAATTCAACGAAAGCGCTGGCGGCCAGGTGATTTACCACCTGCACTTCCATCTCCTGCCGCGCTGGGACGGAGTCGCCTTGCGACCGCCGGGGACAATGGCGGACGACGTCAAACTCGCCGAACAGGCGGAGAAAATTCGCGGCGCGATGGGGCCTTTCGAGGCTTAACCCGCCGCAGCCCCGACGGCGAAAAACGTCGGAGAAACTATTCTTCCGCCACCTTAGCCGGGCGCAACGCCACCGGACGCAGCAAAAAGGAGGGCACGTGATCGCCGAGTCCCACGACCGGCGGCCCGTCGTCCTCATGACGACGCGGCCGGCGCTCTCGGCGCTCGGCGGTCGGCGCCGCACAGGCCGGAGATCGGAACCTTTCCTCTTCGGGCTTTGAGCGTCCGCCGCGCGGCGGCCGACCCAAGCTGACGGGCGCCTCGCGCTCGGTCGCCGGCCTGCGGCCGCGCTCGCGACGCATCCCGCGCCCGGCCCGGTCTCCACGGCGTTCTTGCGGTCGCGTCGTTTCCATCGGCGGCGGCAGGGCGTCGAAGCCCGGTCCCTCCCAGTCGATCGCCTTGCCGATGAGGCTTTGGATCTGGTCGACATATTTCATGTCGTCCTCAGTGACGATCGTCATCGCCACACCCGACCGGCCGGCGCGGCCGGTGCGGCCGATCCGGTGCACATAATCTTCGCTATGCGTCGGAACGTCGAAGTTGAACACATGGCTCACGTCGGGAATATCGAGTCCGCGCGCGGCTACGTCCGAACACACGAGCAGCGACACCTCGCCATTTTTGAACGCGTCGAGCGAGGCCATTCGCGCGAGCTGATCCATGTCGCCATGTAGCGCGCCGGCGGAAAAGCCGTGCTTGACGAGGGAACGGTGAAGGATCGCAACGTCGCGCTTGCGGTTGCAGAAGATGATCGCGTTCTTGAAGCTTTCGGCGCCGCGGATGAGGTTGCGCAGCGTGTCGCGCTTGTCGGCGTGCCCGCGCGAAGCGACGAGCGCCTGCCGAATCGTGGTCGCCGTCGTCGCCGCGCGCGACACTTCGCAGCGGATCGGATTATGCAGAAAAGCTTCGGTCAGCCGGGTGATTTCCGGCGGCATCGTCGCAGAGAAGAACAGCGTCTGGCGCGTGAACGGCACCAGCTTGCAGACGCGCTCGATGTCGGGAATGAAGCCCATGTCGAGCATGCGGTCCGCCTCGTCGATGACGAGAATCTCGATGCCGGTGAGCAGCAGCTTGCCGCGATCGAAAAAGTCGAGCAGTCGGCCCGGCGTCGCAATCAGCACGTCGGCGCCGCGCATGATCTTGGCTTCCTGATCGCCGAAGGACACGCCGCCGATCAGCAGCGCGACATTCAGCCGATGGTTCTTGCCGTATTTGGCGAAGCTCTCTTCAACCTGCGCGGCAAGTTCGCGCGTCGGCTCCAGAATGAGCGTTCGCGGCACTCTGGCGCGGGCGCGGCCGCTTTCAAGCCGGCTCAGCATTGGCAGGGTGAAGGCGGCGGTCTTGCCGGTGCCTGTCTGGGCGATGCCGAGAATGTCGCGCCCTTGCAAGGCGGGTGGAATGGCCTGCGCCTGAATCGGCGTCGGGGTCGTATAGCCGGACGCTTGGACGGCTGCGAGAACCTTTTGGGAAAGGCCCAGTTCCTCGAATGTCATCAATTATCCTGAGTACGGCTCAGACGTGCGGCAGACCCGCTCGCGCGCCAGCCGTAGAAAGCGCGCGTGAATATGAGAGATTTTCCGTCGCCGCCGCGACGGCGATCCCGGCCCGCCGACAGTCCGCCGCAAAGAAGCGCGGGCGATAGCCACAGGAATGCTTTAAGGGCAATCGCCGAAATGTCAATGAATATATGTGTGAATCTAGCCACCCTCGCCAGGGTTCGCTCAAGAAGAGCTAATGGTCTGCGGCATCGCCACAGGGCGTGAGCGCCGGGCGCCCCTTCCTTCGCGCCGGAATCGTTCCTGTCGGAAGGTGGTCCACATCGGCGCCATTCAGCTCTTTGGACGCAGGCGCCTCGGCTTGCGGCGCCGATTTGGCAAGCACCCGCAGATTGGCTTCAGCGCTTTGGGAAAAGCGGGCCGGCGCTGGGGCGCCTGCCGGCTCGAATATATTCGAAAGCAGTTTCGCGCCGAGCACGCTGCACAAACAAGCGGCGACCGATAGGGCCGCGAGACTCCACGTGCCCGCGGGCAGTCCGGCGCGGCAGTGGCTAGAACGGCTGGGCTCGTCGGTCGGACGCACGTATCGGCCTGAGGGTTGGCGGTTAGGACGCTAGTCCCGCAAAGGTAAATTTTTGGTTGCCGAACGCACGTCCCAAACTAGGGCGGCGGCTCGTCGCACCGCCCCTTGCAAAGCTGCGGCGAAAGCTCAAAACTGGCGATGTTCTTGATTTCCCTCACCATGAAAGTGGCCCAGATTCTGCGAGGCGACACTAAAAGAACCACTGTGTCGACCTACATGGAAAGGACTGAAAGGGTAAGGACGTGGCGGCGGAGGATTCAGCTCTCTTGATCGCGAAAATTCGGGTCGCGCCGCGAGCGGCGAGAGAACCGCGCAAAGGAGGAGAGATTCCCGGCGCTGGCACCGCGCTCGTCACCCGAACGCGTCCTCAGACGCGCAAGCCCAATATGTACCGGGTGCTGCTGCTCAACGACGATTACACAACGCAGGAGTTCGTGGTGATCGTGCTGCGCAAATATTTCAATAAGTCGGTGGAGGAAGCCACCCGCATCATGTTCCACGTTCACAATCACGGCGTCGGCGAATGCGGCGTCTACACCTACGAGGTCGCGGAGACCAAAGTCACCCAGGTCATGGATTTTGCAAGGAAGCATCAGCATCCTTTGCAATGCATCATGGAAAAGAAATAGGACGAGCGCATGCCGACCTTCTCGCGCAATCTGAAGCAGACCCTCGACCGCGCGCTCGCCTCCGCTCGTGAGCGTCACCATGAATATGCGACGCTCGAGCATCTTCTGCTGAGCCTCGTCGAAGACGTCGACGCGTCAGCCGTGCTGCGCGCCTGTTCCGTGGATCTCGACGTTCTGACCAAGAATTTGCGCGACTATATCGATCGCGAGCTGGACAACCTGGTCAAGGAAGACGCCGACGAATGCAAGCCAACCGCCGGCTTTCAGCGCGTCGTCCAGCGGGCGATCATCAGCGTCCAGTCGTCCGGCCGCGAAGACGTGAGCGGCGCCAATGTTCTCGTCGCCCTGTTCGCTGAGCGCGAAAGCCACGCCGTCTATTTCCTGCAGGAGCAGGACATGACGCGCTACGACGCCGTCAACTTCATCAGCCACGGCATCGCCAAGCGGCCGGGCCTTTCCGACGCGGGCCGCACCCCGCGCGGCGTCGAAGACGACGGCGAGCGCAGCGACGGCCGCGAGGGCCGCGAGGGCGAAAGCCGCAAGAAGGAAGGCGCGCTTGAGGCCTATTGCGTCAACCTCAACAAGAAGGCGCGCGACGGCCGCATCGACCCGCTGATCGGCCGCGAGCCGGAAGTAGTGCGCACGATTCAGGTGCTGTGCCGCCGGCAGAAGAACAATCCCCTGCTCGTCGGCGATCCTGGCGTCGGCAAGACGGCGATCGCCGAAGGCCTCGCCCGCAAGATCGTCTCCGGCGAGGTGCCCGACGTTCTCGCCGGCGCGACGGTCTTCGCGCTGGACATGGGCGCGCTGCTCGCCGGCACGCGTTATCGCGGCGATTTCGAAGAGCGCTTGAAGCAGGTCGTGAAGGAAATCGAGAATCACAAGAACGCGATTCTGTTCATCGACGAGATCCACACGGTGATCGGCGCCGGCGCGACCTCCGGCGGCGCGATGGACGCCTCGAACCTTCTCAAACCGGCGCTGGCGCAGGGCGTTCTGCGCTGCATCGGCTCGACCACATACAAGGAATACCGGCAGTATTTCGAGAAGGATCGCGCCCTCGTCCGTCGCTTCCAGAAGATCGACGTCAACGAGCCTTCGATTCCCGACGCCATCGAAATCATGAAGGGGCTGAAGCCCTATTTCGAGGAGTTCCACAAGATCCGCTACACCAACGACGCGTTGAAGGCGGCGGTGGAGCTCTCGGCCCGCTACATTCATGACCGCAAGCTCCCCGACAAGGCGATCGACGTGATCGACGAAACCGGCGCGGCGCAGATGCTCCTTGCCGAAAGCAAGCGCAAGAAAACCATCGGACTGAAGGAGATCGAAACCACGATCGCGACGATGGCGCGCGTGCCGCCGAAGACGGTCTCCAAGGATGACGCCGAGGTGCTGGCGCATCTCGACGAGACCCTGCGGCGCGTGGTCTATGGTCAGGACAAGGCGATCTCGGCGCTCACCTCGGCGATCAAGCTTGCGCGCGCCGGCTTGCGCGATCATGAGAAGCCGATCGGCTGCTATTTGTTCTCCGGCCCGACCGGCGTCGGCAAGACGGAGGCCGCGCGCCAGCTTGCGATCTCGCTCGGCATCGAGCTCGTGCGCTTCGACATGTCGGAATATATGGAGCGCCACACGGTCAGCCGGCTGATCGGCGCGCCCCCCGGCTATGTGGGCTTCGATCAGGGCGGTCTCCTAACCGACGCCATCGACCAGCATCCGCATTGCGTGCTGCTGCTCGACGAAATCGAGAAAGCCCATCCCGATCTCTACAACATCCTGCTGCAGGTGATGGATCACGGCAAGCTGACCGATCACAACGGCAAGACCATCGACTTCCGTAACGTCATTCTCATCATGACGACGAACGCCGGGGCGCAAGATCTGGCGCGCACGCCGATCGGCTTCACGCGCAGCCGGCGCGATCTCGACGACAGCGAGGCGATCAACCGCCTCTTTGCGCCAGAGTTCCGCAACCGCCTTGACGCCATTGTGGCCTTCGGCCATTTGCCGGTCGACGTGATCAAGCGCGTCGTCGACAAATTCATCATGCAGCTCGAGGCGCAGCTCGCAGACCGCAACGTCACGATCGAACTCACGGACGAGGCGCGCGATTGGCTGGTCGAGCACGGTTATGACGAAGCCATGGGCGCGCGGCCGATGTCGCGGGTCATTCACCAGCACATCAAGACCCCGCTCGCCGACGAAGTGCTGTTTGGCCGTCTAAAGAACGGCGGCGCGGTGCGCGTCGTCGTCGTCGGCGACGACAGCGGGGTAAAGTCGCTCGGCTTCGTCTTCCCTGAAGGACCGGTGCTGCCGCGGCCCGAACGCGACATTATCGAAGCTGGCAAGAAGCGCGCCGCCGAGGAGGCCGCCGCGGGCGGCGACGATGACGCGCTGAGCGACTCCGATGGAGAACGCGACCAGCGCCCGGCGCCGTTGAAGAGCTGACATTCAGGAGGGAGAAAAATGCTCGCACTGGAGGATGTAAGCGAGCAAATTGACGCGTTCAGAGAATTTCAGAAGACGACGGGAAAACGCAAAAAAACGCGCTGCGAAAAATTTTGAGTGTAGCTAAAATGTGACAGCCAAGTTCCGGTTTTTATGAAAGTTTATTTAGGCGTTTTTGATCATAGTCTTGTGTTCTGTCCACTCTCGATCTCAGAGAGCTAATTATGAAAAGATCAGGCCTTTTCCCGATTTCGTTCGTTGCACTTTTCTCCCTGGGAGGATGCGGCACCTATACGCCGGACATTGTGGAGCCTTGGGCACAGCCAGGTGAAGAGCAAAGAGTAGTCAACGCAATCGTCCAGCGGGTTCGTTGTGAAATTCGCGAGGCCGTCAACGAAGTTCTAGACGCCGACATTGAAGATGCAAGAGATACAAACACCCCGCGGCAGCTCGAGTGGCTCGAGAGTTGGGGCGCGCAAGC
>VGEB01000032.1 GCA_016869435.1 Alphaproteobacteria bacterium
CGCTGGCGACGGCTCGTGCGCGATTACGAAAAGCGCATCGACGTCTCAAAAGCAATGATCCACGTCGCCATGGGCGGGCTTCTCTTGCGACGCATCGCTCATTGAGCCCCTTTCTCAAACGGACTCTTAGGCCCGGCGACATTCTGACCGTCGAGCGCACGCCGCAGACCTATACGGTGATGGGCGCCACCGGCTTCAATGCCGTCGCGCCGTTCGATGCCCGCGGGATCACGCTCGAAGAGGCGATCGGCAGGGCGGGCGGCCTGTCGGATTCCCGCGCCGACCCCGACGGCGTTTTTGTGCTGCGCTATGAGCCGGCGGGCCTCGCGCGCGAATTTCCCAATGTCGCGCCGAGTTTGCTTGAGCGCGGCCAGGTGCCCGTCGCCTATCATCTCAACCTACGCGAGGCCGCGGCTCTATTCGCGGCGCGGCGCTTCGCCATGCGCGACAAGGATATCCTTTATGTCAGCAACGCGCCCTTGGCGGATATCGGCAAGGTCGTGCAGCTTGTTCAAATGGTTGGGCAACCGGCGCTTCAGGGGGTCACCATCAGCCGCATATCTCCGTAAGGCGGATATCGCCTTTTGACAGGGCGACAAATGAGCGCTAACTTTTGGTTAAACTATGGATATGTCATGGTTTTGCCCTCTTCCCATGCGAGAAGGATAGAAGTTGAGCCTCGTTCGCTTGAGCGTCACCCAAATTGCGCCGGAGCCGACAGCGTTGAACGATTTTTGAGGGGTTGTTGTGGCTAATCAGCGGATCAACGAGAGCTTTCTCGCGCTCAAGGAGCGTGCCGCACTGGCTGCCCTGGTGAGGCGTTTGCCGCACTGGGCGACCCCCGATCACCTCACAGCGATAGGATTGTGCGGCGCGGTTCTGACTTTTTTCAGCTTCGTCGGCTGTCGCTGGTCGAACGGCTTTCTCGTCGGCGTCGTTTTTGGCCTCTTTCTCAATTGGTTTGGCGACTCTCTTGACGGCACGCTGGCGCGCTACCGATCGATCGAGCGACCGTATTATGGCTACTTCATTGACCATTCGTCAGATCTCATTGCTCAGACGTTGATCATCATCGGCCTCGGCGTGTCGCCTTTTTTCACGGTCAGCTCGTCGCTGCTTGCGCTTTCGCTCTACCTGCTGATGAGTTCTTACACCTATCTGAGGGTTGTTACCGAGAGCGTGCACCGGCTTTCCTACGGCGGCATGGGCGCGACGGAGTTTCGCATTCTGGTCGCAGGCTGGGCGCTTTTCGCCGCCTGGTGCGGTCCCGGCCTCGTGACGGCGCAGGCTTATGGCTTCGCGGTGCTCGATATCGTCATCGGCGTCCTGTCTGCATTAACCTTTCTCGGTTTCCTCGTCGTCATACATAAGGACCTTCTGCGACTGCAGCGCGAGGAACGCGAGGTCATCGAATTGCCCGAGCCGGCGACAGTGGCGCACGAGCATCGCATGTCCGAAGAGGACGAAGAGGGTTGGGTGGAGTCTGTGGCCCGCTGACGAGCGGCCGCAGACAAACCTGGGTCCGGACTCGACCTCAAGCGACGCCCAGTCTTTCCTGATTTGGCTGCGCGCTCTGTCGATTTCGCAGCAATGAGCGGCGGCTGAGTTCCGGCTCTCGTCGAGAGCGCCGGCGCTGAGGCAGGAAATGGCATGGCTTCCAGCGGAACGGTTCTCGTCACCGGCGCGAGCGGATTCATCGGCGGCGCCGTCGTCAAGCGACTGCGCGCGGAAGGCGTCGCCGTGCGCGCGCTCGTGCGGCGCTCGAGTCCGCGCGACAATATCCCGCCGGATTGCGATGTCGTTGAAGGCGACGTGACCGACCGCGACAGCGTCCGGCGCGCGATGGCCGGGGTCTCCGCGCTTTTTCATCTTGCCGCCAATTATCGCCTTTGGGCGCCCGATCCCGAGCCGGTGATGCGGGTCAATGTCGCCGGCACGGAAATCGTCATGCGCGAAGCTCTGCGCGCCGGCGTCGCACGCGTGGTGCATACGAGCAGCGTTGCGACGCTGGATTCCGACTCGGCGCCCTGCACCGAATCCAACCGGCTCGCCCCTGAGCGCGCCATCGGCGCGTATAAGCTCAGCAAAATCCTTTCGGAGCGGTTGGTTGAACGAATGATCAGGGACGACGGGCTGCCGGCCGTCATCGTGTGTCCATCGGCGCCGCTCGGCGCCGGCGACGTCCGACCGACGCCCACCGGCAGGATTGTCTTTGAGGCGATGCGCGGCGGCATGCCGGCTTACGTCGACACCGGATTGAACATCGTTCATGTGGAGGACATCGCCGCCGGCCACGTCGCTGCAATGAAAGTCGGCCAGATCGGCGAGCGCTATATTCTCGGCGGCGAGAATCTCACATTGCGGGATTTGCTCATAGAAATATCGCGCGTCACCGGGCGACCGCCGCCACGGACGAAACTGCCGCGCTGGCCGCTCGTGCCTGTCGCCTACGCCAATGAATGTATCGCGCGTATCGCCGGATCGGAGCCGTTCCTCAATCGGGAAAGCTTGCGGATGTCCGCCAAGAGAATGTTCTTCGACGATTCGAAGGCGCGCCGCGCTCTCGGCTATAAGACGCGACCGACGGCCAACGCCGTCGCAGACGCCGTAAGCTGGTTCGCCGACCGCCGCGGCTAAATCAGGTCGCCCTTAGGGCGCAATCGCGCGAAGGCGGCTGACGATCGATCTCAAAGGTTCTGCGCGCTCTACGCGCTCTAAGCTTTTGGAATCGGTCACGTCATCTGCGTTTAGGCGATTCCGCCTAAACGCAGCGTGATCTAGAGTTGGAGCTGGTTCGATGCGGCCTTGCGCGAAGAGCTTACGGGGCGCGGCGCTTGCGACCGCCGCCGTTGTTGTTCCGCTTCCGCAGCTCCCGGCTGCGCAAGCCGTCACCGGCTTCACCTATTGCGCGCCGCCGTTGCGTCCCGCCTGCATCGAGACGTCTGTCGCCGCGTTGGCGATGGCCGCCTGCGACGAAGAGGTGCAGGCATTCACGCGAATGGTTTTTCGCTATCGCGAGTGTCTCGAAAGAGAGACGGAACGCGCGGTGCGAGAAGCGAATGAGGCGATCGAGGCCTGGCGATGTCGTCGAGACGAGACCAAGTGCCGACACTGACGCCGCCGACTGAAGCGGCGCGCAGGCCCGTCATTTATGACGTGACGCGGATCGTCACTCGCGCGTTGAATGCTGCGCCTAACGGGATTGATCGCGTCGATTTCGCGCTCGCCCGACATTTCCTCACACGCGATGAAAGCGCGCGGGCGGCGCTGATCTGCACGGCGATCGGGCCTCGGCTTGCCGATCCCGATCGCGCGCTGGAGACGATCGAGGGCGTCGACTCTCTCTGGCGCGAAGATGGCGACGCCGAGGAAGATGACGTTTATCGCAGGGTCGTTGCGGCGCTCCGGTCAACGGACTTTGTGCGGCCTTCGCCGACCCGGGCGAAAAAGGCGCCCAGTCTCAAGTTCCTCGAACAGAACTGGCACGCGCTGCGCCGTTGGGCGCCTCATCTCGGCAGGCCGTTACACCTAGCGCCTCCGGGCGCGATCTATTTCAATGTCACGCAATTTCTCATCGATCGAAGCTGGTACGTGCGCTGGCTTGCGACCCGGCCGGACATAAAGCCTGTCTTCTTCGTCCATGACCTGCTTCCGATCGATGCGCCGGATTTTTTTCGCGCAAGAGAAGCGATGCTTCATCCGAGGCGTTTGCGCAACTTGTGCCGCTACGGCGCCGGCGCTGTGGTCGGATCGCACGCGGTCGCGCGGCGCCTGCGCCAATACGCCGCCGAGAATGGCAGGTCCGACCTGCCCATTTGCGTCGCGCGCCTGCCGGTTTCGCCCGTCTTTACGTCGCCGGCCGAGGCGCCCGCGGCGCTCGGCGACGTCGCCTATTTCGTTGTCTGCGGCACGATCGAGCCGCGAAAGAATCACCTGACGCTGCTCAACGCATGGCGAGCGTTGGCGTTCGATCCGACGCCGCCAAAGCTCGTCATCGTCGGAAAGCGCGGCTGGCTCAACGACGCCGTCATCGCAGCGTTGGAGCAGAACGTCAGCTTGCGTGCGCATGTGATTGAGGCCGGCGGATTGTCGACGCCGGGATTGCGACGACTGCTCGCGGGGGCGCGCGCTCTGCTGATGCCCTCCTTCGCGGAGGGCTTCGGTCTGCCTGTCGCTGAAGCGCTTGCCGCCGAAACGCCGGTCGTCGCTTCGGACATCGAGGCTTTCCGTGAACTCGGCGGCGATGCGATCGACTATGTCGACCCGCTCGATGAGCGGGGATGGCTGCAGGCGGCGCGCGACTACTCGGCGCCGAACTCTCTGCGTCGACGCGCCGCGCTCGAGCGCAGGACGGGCGCCGTAGCCAGTCCGGATGCGTTCTTCTCAAAGATCGACGACTTCATTGAGCGACTTTAACGCCGCGCTGTTAAGCCATCGAATTGACGCGGCGAATGTCGCGCGCTTTGTTTCAATGCTCGAATGGAGTCGCGAGGCAGGCTGACTCGGACAAAGGACTTTCAATTGAATGTGATGGATCCAGCACCGGAAACCTCGCGCCGGGCGCCAAGCGAAGAGGAGCTGGCGGCGCTCGCGCAATTCCGCTACGCGCTGCGCAAGTTTCTGGCCTTCAGCGAGCAGGCTTCCGCTGACCATGGGGTGACCATGCAATGGTATCAGGCGCTGCTGGTCGTGCGCACCCATCGAGGCGCAAAGCACATCAGCGTTGGCGAACTCGCCGAGCAGCTGATGATCCGCGACCACAGCGCTGCGGAGCTTGTGTCGCGCCTGGCGCAGGCGAAGCTCGTGAGGCGAAAGACCGATCCGAGAGACCGCCGCCGTTCGCTCGTCATCATCACGCGAGCGGGCGACCGGCGACTCTCGGAGCTTGCCGCCGTGCATCTGAAGAAGCTGCGGGAGTCTCGGGGCGTTTTTGCGAACCTCTTTCGCAAGGCCGTCGAGTCATAGAGCGCGCTGTCTTTGGGCGGCATCGACCGTATTCAGCCTGAGATAGAGCGCGCTCTAAACTATGGGGATCGATCACGCTTTCTGCATTTGGGCGACTCTGCCCAAATGCAGCGCGATCTAGTAGCCAGTCATTTCGAGATAGCCTTCTCCTTTGTGCGATCCGCTGAAGAAGATTGGTCCTTCCCAATAGGCGGGCTCGGTCGCCATCCAGCTTCTCGGATTGAGCGGCCGCGTTTCGACATCGACGCCGCGGCTCTTGATCTGCACGCGCCAGCGGACGGGCGTGTCGCGATCGGCGATATGCATATTCTCCAAAGGCGCGATCGCGATGTCGTCGCGCATTAGCGGCGAGGTCGCGCCGTCGGCGTCGATCCAGTTTCCGAAGAAAAAGGGCGCCGCCTTGACGCTGCGCATGCGATACAGCATCAGCTTAACGCCGCCGTCGAGATGCAGCGCAAACCAGTCCCAGCCTTGTTGATCAGCCGCTAGCGCCTGGCTCGACCATTCGCGGTCCATCCAGGCGCGGCCGGAAACTTGCGTTTCGCGGCCGTGGATGGAAACAGAACCCTCCGTCATGAAGAACGGCTCGCTGTAGTAATAGGAGGCCTGTCCGGCGTCGGATTTGCGGCTATAGCCGCCCTCGCCTTGCAAGACGATCGGCCCCGTTGCGGTCAGGTCGAGCGCATAGGCGAAATTTCCGTTCCCGGCGGAAACACGCAGCCGCTCAATCCCCGCCCCAGATGAATCATCGCGCGTTTCGAGAAGCCAATCGTCGATATAGGCGCGAAAAGGCGCCGCCTCGACGCCCGCCAGGCCAATGCCGCCGCGCGCGAATTTTTGCGCGAACAGATGTTCGCCAGCGTCGGTCGCCGCCGCATGAGCCATCCACACATTGCGGTCGGTCCAACCGGCGCGCGCCGAATTTGGCTCCAGCGCGAATCGGAAAAGCGTCCATTGGACGCCATATGAGGCGCCGTCCGTTCCTTTTAAATTTGCCGTGACGTACCACCATTCCGTACGAAAGTCCGGGTGCGCGCCATGGTCTTTGGGAAAGACGAGGGGCGTTCCTGGCTGCGGAAATTTGAAGCCCGGCGCATTCGCGCCAAGTCCGCCAAATCCCTGCGCCAGAGCGCTTGTCGACGAGAGCGCGAGAATAAGCGCCGATCGCCTCGACATCGCGGCGCCAAGGCGTTCGCGCGAACCGGTCGGGCGATCAGCGTTCATTGGAGAAGACTTTGAGCAGTTCGGTCGGCGCGGCGCGCGCGAGCCTTGCGACAGGAATGAGCGCGGCAAGAATGGCGGCGCACAGCGCGATAAGGAAAACCATGAGCCATTGCGTCGGAAACATCTGGAACGGCAGCCGCCATCCGAAGGCGGCGACATTGACGATCGCGACGAGGCACCATGTCATGAACAGGCCGAGCGGCGTCGCCAAAATCGCGGCGCCGGCGGCGAAGGCGACGACCCGGATCATCTCAAGCGCCGCGAGTTCGCGTCGCGTCGCGCCGAGCGCCCAGACCGGCGCGATGCGCGCCTGACGCATATCGCTGAGCGTGAGCAGGCTCGCGAAAAGCGCGACGCCGGAGACGATCAAGGTCAGCGTGTTCAGCGCGGCCGTCACCGCGAATGTGCGTTCGAATATTTCCGTCGACATCGACTTGAGTTCGGATTGATCAAGGATGCGCGCAATCGCTCCGTCAAAGCGCCGCTGCATGTTGTCGATGAAGCGCGCCGTCGCATCGGGCGAGACGCGCAGACCGTAATGCACGCCGGACGCATCGTCGAAATAGCGCTTCAGCTCCTCGTGGTCGACGCGCAGCTGGCCCTTCGGATTGCCGTAGTCGGGAAAGATTCCGACGACGCGCGCGCGCCAATCTCGCCTTGAGGTTGGGATGTCCAGCGCGGATCCCAGTCCGACGCCGAGCCGGCGCGCCAGTTGTTCGCTGACGAGGACGGCGTCTTGCGCATGCAGGGCGGTCCACACGTCGGGCGTCGCCTCGATCAACGGAAAATGCGCCGAATAGGTTTCGTGAGCCGTCATCCCGACGATCTCGATAGGCCATCCGTCAATGCGCGTCTTCGCCCGCCAGACAGGCAGGATCGCCGATATATCCGGCTGCCCCCGCGCCCACGCTTCGATGTCGCGCGCGTCGGCGGGCGTCGCCGCTTCGAAATAGACTTCGGCGACAAGACGCGCGTCGAGCCAGCGCGTGAAGGTCTGACGAAAACCCTCGACCATGCCGCCGACGCCAATGTTGGCCGCAAGCGCGACGAGCAGCGCCATCAGCGCAAGCGACAGTCCGGAGATTTCCTGACGCCCGTCGGCGAAGAACCAGCGGGCGAGCGGCCGATGCGCGAGATTTTCGCTGAGCGCCAGGAAGCCCGCGAGCGCCACCGGCAGGAACAGGGCGGCGGCGAGCAGCGAAAAGCCGATGACGGCGAATCCTGACGCGAGACCCTTGCCAAAGTCATAGGCGCAAATCGCGGCGACGAGGGCGATGGTCGCGAACGCCGCTTGGCGCCGCAAATAGCGGTGATGCGCGGCGCGCCACGCGATCGGCCGCGCGACCGATAGCGGCGGCAGCCGCATCGTCTTCGCGAAGCCGCTCGCCGCGGCGAGAACGGCGCCGGCCCCGGCCATGACGAGCCCGGAAAGTCCCCAACGCGCATCAAGCGTCAGGCTTTCCGAAATCTGCGCGCCGTAAAGGCTCTCGAGGCTTCTAGCGACATTCGGCAAGAGCGCCTGCGCAATCGCATAGCCGCCAATGAGGCCCGCCCCGCCGGCCACAAAAGTGAACGCCGCGATTTCGCACGCCATCGCAGCGACGAGATTTGGCGCGGCGACTCCGAGGGCGCGCAAAGTGCGCAAAGTTGGCAACCGCTGCTCGAAGGCGAGGCCGTAGGCGGCGTGGACGATGAACAGGCCGACAAGGAAAGCGAGGAAGCCGAAGGCAGTCAGATTGAGGTGAAAACTGTCCGTCAGTCGAGCGAGTTCGCTATCGTCGTCCGCCGCGACGAGCCGCAGCGCATCGCCGGCGACGCGCTTCAGCCGCGCTTCGTCGAGCGCCGCGTCATCGGCAAGGATAAGACGAGAAAGTTTTCCCGGTCGATCAAGCAGACGCTGGGCGACGCCGATGTCGACGACGATCGCGCCGGGCGGCGCTTCGGCGAGCGCCGTAAGCGGCGGCAACCGCCGACCACGCTCTGTTTGCGGCTGCGCGCCTTCGGCGAGATCAAGGCGTCGCAGAGTTTGCGGCGAGGCGAAGGCGCGGCCTTCGCCTGTCAAGAAGTCATCGAGGATATCGGCGCGCTTTCGCATATGCGCGATCGGCGAACGGCGCGGCAGAGACACGGGCTCGACGCCGACGATGCGAATATTCTTGTCGCCGATCCGTGACGCGCCTTCGAGGACCGGCGAAACCTCGACGCCGGCGCGACGCAGCTTCACGAAGAGGTCCTGCTCGAAAAGGCCGCCGCGGGCGGCGAGAAGCATGCGTCCGCCGCCCCCGGAAATCGCGGCCGTCGCAGCGTCGTAGCTGTTGCGCGCCTGAGCGTTCAGCGCCTGCACGCCGCTCCACAAGGCCGTTGCGATGGCGAGGCCTGCGAGAAGCGTCATGAAATTCCCCGGGCGTCGGCGCCAATGGCTCATAAGCGCGGCAAGCGTCCAGAACGTCGCTCTCATTGCGCCGCCAGAACGCCGCCGTCGAGCCGCACGCGGCGCTGGAGCCGGGCGGCAAGCCGCTGGCTGTGGGTCGCCATCAGAAAGGCGCAGCCGGTCGTGGCGACGAGGTCAAGCGCGAGCGCCAGGACGTTGTCGCCGGTCGCTTCGTCGAGATTGCCGGTGGGCTCGTCGGCAAGCAGAAGGCTCGGGCGCACGGCCAGCGCGCGGCCGATGGCGACGCGCTGCTGCTGTCCGCCGGAAAGCTCCTCCGGATAGCGCGCAGCGAGCGCGGCAAGCCCAAGACGATGGGCCAGCTCGTCCTGCCACGCGGCATCGTAGCGCCCGGCAAGCCGCGCCTGAAAACCAAGATTTTCGGCGACGGTCAGGCTCGGGATCAAATTGAATTGTTGAAAGACCACGCCGATCTTTTCGCGTCGCAGAGCGGCCCGCGCCCGTTCCGACAGAAGCGTCAGCGCGACGCCGTCAAGAAAGATCTCGCCGGCATCGGCGTCGTCGAGCGCGCCGACAAGATGAAGGAGCGTGCTCTTGCCGCTGCCGGACTCGCCGGTCAGCGCCAGGCTGGCGCCGGCGGCGAGGGTGAAGTCGACGCCGCACAACACCGGAATCGCGCCCTGCGGCGTCGAATAGGATTTACGAAGCCCCTCGACGCGCAGCATCGGCGCGCTCTTGCGCAGGGCTTCGAGATATTCCGGCGTCGCGTGAATCGACAAGCAATGGGCCCTGATGGGCCGGCGAAGGCGGCCGGCGCGCCAGCCCTATATATGGCTCGCCGCGCCGAACGCCCAAACGCGCCGCCGCTCTGAAAGGCGGGGGCGCATTTCTCGCACACTGGTCCTCAGGCGCATCAGTGCGGCGCGCGTCAGGGAATGGGCTTGTGATGCGGATCGAGCGGAGCATGGCTGCCGTCGGCCTCGACGGCCGACATCCCGTCAAATCGGGAAAAACGTTCGACGATGTCGGGAGAAAGCCGCGCCTCCTCGGCCGCCAAGCGCCTCGCAAGCGCTGCGGCGTAAGGCTTCGAAACGCCGAGTTTTTCGAGCGTGGCGCCGTCCTTCAACGCGTCGCCGCCGCAAATCGTGATGGTCCAGGCGTCGCCCTTGCGCGTAAGAAACGCCCGGCCGCCGAGTTCGCCCTGGCGCCAGTCGGCGACGGCGGCCTCTCCCTCGACGACGATGGCGTCGACGAAAAGACGGGAGTCCGGCTTGTCGAATGTCTCAAATAGCAGGCGGCGCGCCGCTTCGGACCCGTCGTCAGCGCGTGCGCTCAGGCATGTAGCGGCGATGATTGTCATGATCAGAATGCATCTCATCAATCTCTCTCTCCAACGTCTGCGCATCTCATTCTATTGGTATATTACCAACGCAACAGGGCGCAAGAGCGCCGGAGCCGTTTCCGCGGCGCGCTTTTTTTGATACGACGCATGCGCGGCGATATGTGAATGAGCTCGAATGGCGACGGTGGAAAAAGGCGCGCGTCAGCGCATTCTCGACGCTGCTTTGAAAGTCTTGAGCAAAGAGGGCGTCTCGGCGCTGACCCAGACTCGCGTCGCCACTGCGGCCGGACTGCGGCAGTCGCATCTGACCTATTATTTTCCGCACAAAACCGATTTGCTCGCCGCCACGCTGGAAGCGTCTCACGCCCAGGCGCATAGACGGAAGCGCGATTCGACGGGAAGCGACGCCGACCCGGTCGAGACGGTGCGCGCGCTCATGTTCGATCGCAATAAAATGCGCTTCTTCCTGAGCGTCGTGGCTCAGGCGAGCGACCAGGCGGACATTCGTGCGACGCTCGCCGCGCATGCCCGCAGCGTGGCCGAGCAGCTTGCGCCGCTGTTCGGCCGGACCGCCGACGACCCCGACGTCATCGCCTTCGTCGACATGTTGCGCGGTATGGGGTTGCGCCTGTTGCTTGAATCGGATGACAAGCGCCGCGCCAGCGTCGATCTCGACGGACTCGCCGCGCGCTTTGGCCTCAGGCGTGCGCCAGAGGCGCGGCTTTAAGCCTTGTCTGGAAACCGCTAGAACTGTGGCGATGCAGCCAATCGACGGAAACGCGGGCGACGGGGAGCGTCAGCCCTATGCCCTTGCCGCGGCGTTCTTCCTCGCTTGCGCGCTGGCGCTCGCCTTCCCTTGGCTCTGCGGGCGCGTCACTATCCCTTGGGACGCCAAGGCGCATTTTTTCCCGCAATTGGTCTTTCTCGCCCACGCCTTGCATAGCGGCCAATCTCCCTTCTGGACGCCCAACGTCTTTGCGGGAATGCCGCAGATCGCCGATCCGCAGTCGCTGATCTTCTCGCCATTCTTTCTGCTCGCCGCGGCGCTCTTTCCTGAGCCCTCTTTCGAGCTGGCCGACGCGATTGTCTTCGCGATGCTGGCGATGGGCGGTCTGGCGCTCGTCGCCTATTTTCGCGATCGCGGCTGGAGCGCGGCCGGCGGATTGCTCGCCGCGCTCGCCTTTGCTTTTGGCGGCTCGGCGGCGTGGCGCATACAGCATGTCGGACAGATCATGAGTCTCGCTTGGTTGGCGGTGACGTTGTGGCTGCTGGCGCGCGCGCTCGATCGTCGCTCGGCGCTTTATGGCGCGGCGGCAGGCGCCGTCGCCGCCTTCCTGATCCTGGGACGCGATCAGGTCGCTTTCCTCAGCGTGTTGCTGCTTTCCGCCTACGCCGCCTATCGCATCGTCACCGATCAATCGTCCAAGCTCAGCGCTGTCGCGCCTCTCGCGGCAGGCGCCCTCGTTGGTCTGACCATCATCGCCGTTCCGCTCTCCTTCACGCTTGAACTTGCCGCGCATTCGAACCGTCCGGAGATCGATCTCGACGGCGCGCTCAAAGGCTCGCTGCCGCCCGGTTCCTTCTTTACGCTGATCTCCGCCAATATCTTCGGCACGGACGGACCGCTTAAAGATTTTTGGGGCCCGCCGAAGGGCGAGCGTGACCTTTTCCTCGCCCGCAACATGGCGAATGTCTATATGGGCGAATTGACGCTCGTCGCTTTGATCGCGTCGATGAGCCGGCGTTTCTTTTCAAGCAAGGAAATTCGCTTCTTCGTGGCGGCGACGCTGTTTTTCGCTTTCTACGCGGTTGGCCGCTACACGCCCGCTTTCGCCTTTTTCTATCGCGTGCCCGGCGTCGACCTCTGGCGTCGGCCGGCCGATGCCACGTATCTGCTCGGCGCGATGCTTGCGATACTCGCAGGCTATGGCTTCAATCTGATCGAGCGGGGCGTTGTCGCGCCTCGCCTCGCATGGCTCGCCGGCGCCCTGGCGGCGCTCTTCGTCGCTGCGCTGGCTATGGCGGGTTGGAGGGGCCATCTCGTTCAGGCGTCCTGGCCGCTCGCGACGAGCGCGACCTTCGCGGCGCTCGCCGTTGCGCTCATTGTCGCGACCCGCGATCGGCTGCTGCGCGGCGCTTATCTGTTCGCGGCGGTCGCCGCGCTGATGAGCGCCGATCTCGCGATCGGCAATGGACCCAATGAATCAACGGCCCTGCCGCCCGAGCAGTTCGCTGCCTTGAAAATCGGCGGCAATGATCCGGTGATCGCCTATCTGCGCGAAAAGCTCAAGGAGACCGCCGCGCCGGATCGCCGTGATCGCGTCGAGCTCGCCGCGATCGGTTTTCACTGGCCTAACGCCTCGCTTATTCACGGCTTCGATCATGATCTTGGCTACAATCCGATTCGGCTTCGGCTCTTCGAAGACACGACCGGCGCCGGCGATCATCTTGCGCTTCCCGACCAGCGCGAGTTTTCGAAGCTCTATCCATCCTATCGCTCAATTCTGTCGGACATGCTCGGCCTGCGATTCGTCGCGACGGGCGTGCCGATCCAAGAGATCGACGAGAATTACAAGCCAGGCGACTTCATCGAACTCGCGCCTATCGGCGACGTTCACATTTACGAGAATCCGCGCGCCATGCCGCGAGTCATGGTCGCGACCTGCGCCCTGCATGTGAATTTTGCGCAGATGATGCAAAGCGGAGAATGGCCGGAGGCCGATTATTCCGAGACGGCGCTCCTCGAAGCGCCGCCGATCTGCCATACGCGCAAGGATGCGCCGCCGGCGACGGCGAAAATCTCTTCATATGAAAACGACCGCGTCCTGGTCGAGGCCAATGTGCCTCAGGGCGGCGGCTGGCTCATTTTGAACGACGTCTTCCATCCTTGGTGGTTCGCGCGCGTCGATGGCGCCGAGGCGCCGATCCTGCGCGCCAATGTGATGTTTCGCGCCGTCGCGGTTCCGGAGGGGCGTCACGAGGTGCGCTTCGATTTTCAGCCAATGAGGGGATTGAGCAAGGAGTTAGCAGAGTTTCTAAATGATGTGCGCTAACACTAAAACTTGGGGAGAGGGCTGCTTTGATGCTGAAAAGAATCTGTTGGCCGCGATCCATAACCTTGCTCGGAGGAAAGATCACGCGATAATCGCATAAATGTCACCTGACAAGGCATATCGTCGAAAGGCATCAGCTCTATTTGAAGAGGCCCGCTATTCCTTATCTCTAGCGTTATCTGTCCGTCCCAACCAGGCTGCAGCCAAGGAGCCGTCTCATGCATCGAGAGACCGACTCGAGCATACATGCTGCGACCTTCGACTCTCGCTATGAGGTTTCTAGGTATCCAAACATGCTCATAAGTTTGGGCAAGGATGAACTCATCCGGTTCTATGCAGTACGCCCTACGTTTTCCAAACGAGTCATGATGCGGAAAAGTTTCTTCGTGCCAAAGTCCCGAAATCTGCTTAAGGCCCTTAGCTAAGGGAATCTTGTGATCGGAGCTTTTGAGTTTGGTAAATTTATACCCCAGCCTCAGATCAACCGAGGCGTCACCCCACTGTTTCTCTTGTAGTGGGGGATCGAACCTGATTTCCTCTCTCTCAACTAATTCCTTAATTTCATCACGTGTGAGAATCATCTAAGCAGCCTCTGCGAGGTGAACAGGCACGCTAGCAATACCGTTAGTCGTAAAGAATGAACCGAGAATCCATACTTCAATCGCATCAGAGGAAATGTTCCGAACCTTTCCTCTTATCTGCCACCCATTTTCTTGTTGCCGGAGTTCAGATTCCCGAACAAAGCCCGAAATGGCGCCATCGATGGCGTCGATTGTCACCAAGCGCTCACCTTCAAAGGGTCCAGGTTGGACATCACATCCTATTGCAACGTAGTCGCCGACTTTGAACATTGTACCGCCTCCCACTCGAATCAGCCGCACTTTGCCAATGGAACCTATGTAGGTTACCAATTGGTAACTATTAGAACATACGAGGAACACACAAGTTTTGGAAGACTTTTTTGGCGGGCTACATCCACCCGGCGAGTTCGCGTTTCGCCAGAGTTTCGATCAGCGCCATGCTTTCTTCGCTGTCGTTGAGACAGGGCAGGCGGGCGAATTTCTCCCCGCCTTTGCCAATAAAAAGATCGCGGATTTCGACGCCGAGCTCCTCGATCGTTTCCAGGCAATCGGCTGCAAATCCCGGCGCGACGACGGCGATGCGCTTGACGCCGGCGTCTGCGAGTTCGGTCACGACATCCGACGTATAAGGTTCGATCCACTGAGCGCGCCCGAATCGCGACTGAAAGGCGAGGCGCAGGCATTGCGGGCCCAATTCGAGCCTGTCGCAAAGCAGACGCCAGGTCGCTTCGCAATGTTCGCGATAGGGATCGCCGCGATCGATCTGCGCCTGCGGCAAGCCATGGAACGAGGCGATGACGACCTCAGCTTCGAAATCGAGCGCGGCGAGCGCGCCTCTGATGCTTGACGCGATCGCGTCGATATAGGCGGGGTCGTCGTAGTAGGGCGCAGCGATGCGCAGGGCCGGTTGCTTGCGCATTCCGCGCAGCGCGTCAAAGGCGGCGTCGGCGACGGATCCGGTGGTCGACGAGGCATATTGAGGATAGAGCGGCAGGAGCGCGATCCGTTCGCAGCCCTTCGCCATCAGCGAGTCGATCTGCATTGCGATCGAGGGCGCGCCATAGCGCAGCGCATAATCGACGATGAGGCGCGAAGCCCCCATCCGCGCCTGCAGCTTCTCAGCCTGCAGGCGTGTATACATCTTCAGCGGACCTTCGCCGGACTCGCGGTTCCAGATCGACTGATAGAGCTTCGCCGAGCGGGCGGGGCGCGTGTTGAGCACGACGCCATAAAGAATCGGGAGCCACAGCGCGCGCGGCAGATCGACCACTCTGCGATCCGACAGAAATTGCGCAAGATAGCGCCGCACCGACGCAACGTCCGGCGAGTCGGGCGTGCCGAGATTGACCAGGAGCAGCCCGACAGGCGAATCGCTCGAACTCACGGCCGCAAGCTTTCGAAAGCGACGCGTTCCTCCTCGGCCAAATGGAAGGCGTGGGCGTCTTCGGGAAAGCGCCCGGCGCGCACGTCTTGCGCATAGGCCGCGACCGCGTCGCGCAGCGCCGCGCCGAGGGCGCCATAGCGCCGATTGTGCTTGAACTCGCGCGCGGTGATTCCGGCGAGATCGTTGACGACAAGCACCTGTCCGTCGGCAGCCGCGCCGGCGCCGATGCCGATCGTCGGCGCGCCGATCGCGCGCGTGATCCGCGCCGCAAGCTCCTGCGGCACGAGCTCCAGCACAAGAAATTTCTGCCCGGCGGCGTCGAGCGCCAGCGCGTCGTCATAGAGCTTCGCGGCGGCCTGCGCCGTTTTGCCCTGGCGACGCTTGACGTCGTGATGCTGCGACTCGAGGCCGAGATGACAACAGACGTCGAAGCCCGCCGTCGTCAAAGCGCGCACGAGCTCGGGCTCAGCGCCTTCGAACTTGACGCAGTCGGCTCCCGCCTCGCGCAGGATGCGCGAACTCTCGACCGCCTGTTCGACCGTATCGTAAGTCGCATAGGGCAGATCGCCGATGATATAGACGTGAGGCGCGCCGCGCCTTGTCGCGGCGATATGATGCGCCATGTCGGCGAGCGTCACCTCGCGCTCATGAGCGTAGCCGAGGGTATTCACGCCGACGCTGTCGCCGACGAGAATGATGTCGACCCCCGCCTCGACCTCGATGCGCGCGGTCGGCGCGTCATAGGCGGTGACGACGACGATTTTTTCTCCTCGGCGCTTCATGTCGAGGAAGGTGCTGGCGTTCGACAAAGGGGGCTCCGGCGCGCCTCTCGTCAGGGCGGGACTTTATATCAAACCGCTCGCGAGCGCTGGGGACAATGCTCAGCGCGGCGCGCCGTCCTTGCAGGCGTGCGGCACGCCGGGAACGCGAAGCTCCTGGAAGCCGCCGCATTTATCACAGGCGGAGAGCAGCGCGGAGAAGCCGGCGAGCAGAGCCAACACCCTGAATTTGCGCGTCATCTCATTTCTCCTGGCGGCGGCCGGACGGCGGGACCATACTGGCGCGGCCCAGCTGCGGCAAGCCGCGCCGTCCCACGCTCTTGCATCCTGCTTAAAGCCGCGTATAAACCGCCGATCGCGAGGTTCCCGGCCGGGGGCTGAACGGAAGCGCTCAATCCGTATGTTCCCGAAAAGCGCACAGCGGTTTTCGGACAAGAATATGCGGAAAAGTCGCATATTCCCGAAAAGTGCGAAGCGGTTTTCGGACAAGAATATGCGGAAATTAAGAGCGAGGGTCTAAATCCCCGTCTTCCCGTGTCTCCGCCTTCGAACTTTCCTATTCGAGCCTTTCCGGGGCGCGTCCCCAAGAAACGCTCGAAGGGCTTGGCGCCGGAACGGCTCGCGGCAACGGAAAGGCGAAAAATCCATGGCTCTTTACGAGCATGTCTATCTCGCCCGTCAGGATATTTCTCCCCAGCAGGTGGAGGCTCTGACCGGGCAGTTCAAAAACGTCATCGCGTCGCTTGGCGGCACGGTCGGCAAGACCGAATATTGGGGCGTGAAATCGCTCGCCTATCGGATCAAGAAGAACCGCAAGGCGCATTTCACCCTGATGAACATCGACGCGCCGCCGGCGGCGATCGCCGAGATGGAGCGCCAGCAGGGCATCAACGAAGATATTTTGCGCGTGTTGACGCTGCGGGTCGACGCGCTGGAGGAAGGTCCTTCGGCGCAGCTTCGCAAGCGCGAGGACGATGATCGCGGCGAGCGCCGCGGACCGCGCGGCGACAGAGGCGAACGCGGCGAGCGCGGGGAACGTCGCCCGCGCCGCGAGGAAAGCCGGGTTGAAGGAGGAGAGGAAGAATGAGCTCAGCGCCCCGTCGTCCCTTCTTCCGCCGTCGCAAGTCCTGCCCGTTCTCCGGCGCCAATGCGCCCAAGATCGACTATAAGGACACGCGTCTGCTGTCCCGCTACATCAGCGAGCGCGGAAAGATCGTGCCCTCGCGCATCACCGCCGTTTCGGCCAAGAAGCAGCGCGAACTCGCGCAGGCAGTCAAGCGCGCCCGATTCTTGGGTCTCTTGCCTTACGTGATCCGGTAAGAAGATCGCGCTATTGATGCCTCCGGCCGCGCTTTGAAAGGAGCGCGGCCGTTTTGTTTCGATGTGACAGGCGGTCCTTGGCGGCGGGCTTTTGCGAGTCGGCGGGGTCCGAATGCGGGACCAAATTGACCGTTTGGACCGTCAGTCCGTCCTCCACCGCCTTCAACGCCAGATTGGCTTCGTAATATTTGCGCTCTCCGAGGAGCTGGATCGCTTGGTCGACATGTTTTTTCGTCGCCTCGATCGGCATCAGGATGCGCGTGTATTTGAGTTCAACTTGGGCGAGGCGCAACTCGTCCATGGCCGCCATTTGCTCGCCCATCTTGAGATGCTGGTTCGCCTTGGCGATATGCGCGCTCTTATCGCCTGTTGGAACGTAATTGTCGGCGAGCACGAGCGTCGCGTCGATCGGAATGAGGTCGAGCTTCTGGCTCTGCGTTGCGGTTTCCCCGCTCCGGCATCCACTTTTTCGCAGCGTGCTCGAGACGAGACCGGAGCCTATTGAGTTTCAGTTGTTGCGGTCTTTCCGATCTGTCTCTGCCTCCTCTTCGCTTGTGGCGATCACCCACCCTCCGCCTGCGCCGCCGTCGCCTCGTGAACACCATCGAGCGGCGTCGTCGAGACCGTCGGCTCGGTCATGAATTGCGCCGCCGCGAGCGTCGCGAAACGTCCGCCCTTCGCCACCAGTTCGTCGAAGGCGCCGCTCTCGACGATCTCGCCCTGATCGAAGACGAGAATGCGGTCGGCGTTACGCACGGTCGCGAGGCGATGGGCGATGACGAAGGTCGTGCGCCCCTTCGTCGCCGCCTCCAGCGCCTTCTGGATCAGCCGTTCGGTCGTCGCGTCGAGCGCGCTTGTCGCCTCGTCGAACACCATGATCGGCGGGTTTTTTAAGAGCGCCCGCGCAATCGACAGCCGCTGACGCTCGCCGCCCGAAAGCGAGCGGCCGCGTTCGCCGACGCGCGTCGCCCGTCCGTCGCTCTGGCGCGAAACGAATTCCGTCGCCTGCGCCAGTTCGAGCGCCTGGGCGATTTCCTCTTCCGTCGCGTCGGGATTGCCGATGCGCAGATTGTCCTCAATCGAGCGCGCGAACAGCATCGGCTCCTGAAAGACGACGCCGATGTTGCGGCGAAGCGAGCTTAGGGTGAATTCGCGAATGTCGACGCCGTCGATCTTTACGGCGCCGCTGTCGGGATCGAAAACGCGATGCAGGAGTCCGAGCGTCGTCGATTTTCCCGAGCCGGTCGCGCCGACGAGCGCGATCGTCTCTCCGGGCTTCGCCGCGAACGACACGTCGCGCACCGCTGTCCTTCGTCCGTCATAGGAGAAGGTGACATTGTCGAATTCGACCGCGCCGGCCAAACGTCCGGCGTCGCGCGCGTCCGGTCGATCGGCGACGCTCGGCTGCGTGTCGAGCACGGCGAAGAATTCCGCAATCTTCGCCGACTGCTGAAAGAGCACATTGACGAAGCCGACGACCTGTTCGAGCCTTGCGATCAGCATGGTCGCAAAGCTCATGAAGGCGACGATCTCGCCGATCGTCGCCTGGCCGTGCAAATGCAGCCAGACGCCGAGCAGGAAAATCGCGAGAATGGTGAGTGTTCCCGACGCGCGGCTCGCGACCGCGACGAACGCCCACCAGGACAGCACCGGCATCTGCGCCGCGAGCAGGTCATCGATGATGCGGTTCAATGCATGCGACTCGCTTTCGATGCGCGTAAAGCTCTGCACCACGGGGATGTTGCCAAGCGCATCCGAGGCGTGTTCGGCGAGGGTGGAATTGTAGCGCTCGACCTGTCCCTGCAGATTTTCCGTGCGTCGCAGGACGAAGCTCGTCGTCAGATAGAAAATAACGACGAGGGCCATGAGCAGGGAGCCGAGCCGCCAATTGACGAAAAGCGTCGCCGGCAGCAGCACGAAAAGCGCGACGAAGGAGGCGCAGTTCTCACGAAAGAACGATAGCCAAAGCCCCGACATGGCGTTGGCGGCCTCGAGCATCGTCTTCAGCAGACGTCCCGAATGGACATTGGCGTGAAAGCTCAGCGGCAGGTTCAAGACGTGGTCGAAATACTCCGACATCACCGCCAGACGCCGGCGATGAGCGAGCCGATCGGCGTTGAGGCCGACGAGAATGGCGCCGCCGATCGAGAAAAGTCCGAAAGCCGCCCAGGCCGAAATGAGCGGCAGCAGATCGCCCCACGTCAGCGTTTCGCCGGGCGCCTGCGCGCGAGTCATGCGGTCGATGATGCGCCCGAACAGCATCGGTTCGGCGAAGGCGGCGACGGCGAGCGCGAGATTGGCGGCGACGAGAATCATCGCCAGACGCGCCTGCGGCCGCAACAATCCCAATACCCGCGCGTAAACGGAAAAGACGGACATTTCGCTCGCCTGCAAGCAGGAGAAGGTTTCGGCAATATACGAAGGTTACGACTTTTGGCGCTTCGAGCGCTTCCCGATCACATGGAATCATGTGATCGATAAGGAATCGCTCAAAATCAAAACGTTGGAGCAGGTTCTCATCGAAAAAGTCTGTCAACTTTTTCGGAACCTGCTCTAGTGTGTTTCGTGTCGGCTGCGGCTCCGGCGGAGGCGTTCTATTCGTCTTCGCCGAAGCGATTGGCGACGAGCGCTTCCAGTGCGTCGAGGGCGGCCCTCGCCTGAGGCCCGGTCGCAGTGACGGTGATGGTCGCGCCCTGACCGGCGCCAAGCGTCAGAATGCCCATGATCGAACTGCCGCCCACGGTTTCGTCGCCGCGAGACACGGTGATGACCGCGTCGAATTTTTCGCAGCACTGGACGAATTTGGCGGTGGCGCGGGCGTGCAGGCCTTTCTTGTTGACGATCGCGAGTTCACGCGACATCGACTCTTCGGCCGCAGCCTGATGCAGATTATCGGTCACGAGCTCGTTCATTTTGCGTTGAGCACTTTGCTGGCGATGTACACATATTTGCGCCCGGCGTCTTGCGCCTGCAGCACCGCCTGCTCCAAAGGTTGCGTATCGCGGACGGAAGCAAGTTTGATCAGCATCGGCAGGTTGACGCCCGCGAGCACTTCAACCTTTCCGCCGTCCATGACCGAGATTGCAAGGTTGGAAGGCGTTCCGCCGAACATGTCGGTGAGCAGCACCACGCCTTCGCCGGAGTCGGCCTCGCGGATCGCTTCAATGATGTCGGCGCGCCGACGCTCCATATCGTCCTCGGGTCCGATCGAGATTGCCGCCATCTGCTTTTGAGGTCCCACGACGTGTTCGAGCGCCGCGCGAAACTCAGTGGCAAGGTGGCCGTGGGTCACCAAGACCATTCCGATCATACGACCCTACCACTCATGAAGGCGTCTCTTGCGCGCCGATATATCAAAAACGCGTCGGCCGCATGTGGCGAACGGCGCCGACTGCACGCTCGGAGCCCGTCGCGCCAGCCGTAATCGCCCCATTCAACAGGGGCGACATTTTGTGCAACGCGGCGAAATAGGCAAGCGAAAACAGCAGGGCCCCGTCAATTTGTCGCAAAGTTCTGAATGTAGGCGCCTATTCGCGTCGCCGCCCCGGCCCTTGCGGCGTTTTCGCACAGGCGCGGCAGGACGATGTCTTGCAACGCCGTCCGACGGTCTTCTTGCTCCGGATAGCGTTTTGGCGACTCATCGGCGGCGAGAAGATCGATGACCGCCCGCAACACGCAGGCCGGCTCATAATCGACGCGCAATATCCCGACGCCGCGCGCTTCGATCATCCCTCGGATCGATGGATGCGGCCGGGCGATCAGCCGGCCGTTGCGGGCTTCGAGCGCCACGCGATCGTCGGCGACGAGGGCCGCGAAAGCGCCCGGCGCCCGCCAGTCGGCGATGAGCTGCAGGGTCAGCGTGCTCTTGCCGGCTCCGGCGGGCCCGCGCAGCAGCAGGCCGAACTCTCCGAGGACGAGCGCATTGGCGTGTAGATACGCGGGCGCTTGCCGCGGCGGCGTCATCGCGCCGCCGGCAGCCAGACGACGAAGCGCGCGCCGAGCACTATATCGCCGCAGCGCGGCGTGTCGCAGCCCTGCGGATGGGCGCGGGTGCGATTGAGCGCGCGGACGCGCCCGCCATGCGCTTCGATGATCTGGCGGGAGATCGAAAGGCCCAGTCCGGAATTCTGGCCGAATCCCTGTTCCGGACGGTCGGTGTAGAAACGCTCGAAGATGCGGTCGAAGGCGCCGTCGGGAATTCCGGGGCCGTCGTCGTCGACGATGATCTCATAGCCGTCGATCTGCTGGCCCCCGGGACCCTTGGCGCGTTCCGGCCACAGCCGCACGCGCACGGTCCCGCCAGGCTTCGAAAATGATTTCGCGTTGTCGATCAGATTGTTGAACACCTGACCGAGACGTGAGTCATGGCCGAGAACGCGCCAGGAGCCGCGCGAAGGGTCGTAAGGAGAGGGGCGCACCGTAAGTTCGATTTTGACGCCGTCGCCGCAATCTACGGCGCGCGCCACGTCGACGACGGTGGACAATGCGGCCGAGAGGTCGACGACGCCCATGTCGGCGCGCGCCAGTTCGGCGTCGAGTCGGGAAGCGTCGGAAATATCGCTGATCAGACGGTCGAGCCGGCCGACGTCATGTTTGATGATCGCGAGCAGCCGGTCGCGCGCCGTGTCGGTCTTGGCGATCGGCAGCGTTTCGACGGCGCTGCGCAGCGAGGTGAGCGGATTCTTGAGTTCGTGCGCGACGTCCGCGGCGAAATGCTCGATCGCGTCGATGCGGTTGTAGAGCGCCTTGGTCATGTCGCGCAGCGCGCCGGAAAGATGGCCGATTTCGTCCGGCCGGTCCGAAAAGTCCGGGATTTCCTGACGCGACCTGGCGCCGCGCCGCACGCGCTCGGCCGCTTCGGCGAGGCGGCGCATGGGTTCGGTGATGGTGTTGGTGAAGAACAGCGAAATCAGCAGCATCACCCCGGCCGAGACCAGAAAGATGCGGATGATGCCCCATCGTTCCGCGACGATGATCGCGTCGATGTCGCCGCCCATCGTCGAGAGCAGCAGCGCGCCGCGCACCGAGCGAAAGCGCTGAATGGGAACCGCGACGGAAATGATGGTTTCGCCTTTTGCATTGGCGCGAACCACCGAATGGATGCGTCCGTCAAGCGCGCTGCCGACTTCGGGATAGGCCTTGCCGTTGCCCATGCCGATGTCTTCGTAAAGTGGCAGCTCCGGCCGATGCGACAGTCGCTGCGCGAAATCGAGCGTCCTTTCGAGAAAGGACGAGGCGTCGAGCGTGACGGGCGGACCGCTCGGCGGCAGTTCGAAACGCAGAATGTTCGAGCGGCCTGACACGGAGCGGGAATCGAGCAGCAGAAAGCCGTCGTGATCGTAGATGCGCGCGCGCAGCCGCGTCGGCGACACGAGGCGCCGCAGCAGCGGGCCGACGCGTTCCGGATTGAGCGAAAACTCCAGCGGCGAGCCGCCTTCGGCGCCGCTTGCGCTTTCGCCGGGGGCGAGCTTCAACAGCTTTTCGGGATCGATCGAAATGGCGTCGGTGTCGACCGTCGCCGAGGCCGCCACCGCGGCGGCGATGATCTCGCCCTGCGTCTGCAGGCTCTGAACGCGGGCGTCGATCAGGCCCTCGCGGAACTGGTTGAGATAGAGGAAGCCCGCCAGCAGCGCGACGAGTCCGCCGAGATTGAGAACGACGATGCGGCGGGTCAGCGACGACGAAAGATGCGACTGCACGGTGCGCAGCGCACGCGCCAGACGGATGGAAATCGTCCGCCACAGCCGCGCCCGCGCCGCCGCCGCGGTGCGGACCGGGGTCGCGACGACCGTCTGGCAAGGCGCTTCCACGGCCGGCTCTTCGGCGGCGTTCACGGCGCCCGCGTCCTCGATGCTTGCATCCATCTCGCGTCCCTCCGCGAGAACTCAGGCTTCCTTGAAGCGATAGCCGACGCCGTAAAGCGTTTCGATCATTTCGAATTCATTGTCCACAATCTTGAATTTCTTGCGCAAACGCTTGATGTGGCTGTCGATCGTGCGGTCGTCGACATAGACTTGGTCGTCATAGGCCGCGTCCATGAGCGCATTGCGGCTCTTCACCACGCCTGGACGTTGCGCCAGCGATTGCAAGATCAGGAATTCCGTCACCGTCAGCACGACCGGATCGCCGCGCCAGGTGCAGGTGTGGCGCTCGGGGTCCATGACCAGCGCGCCGCGCTCGAGAACCTTGGCCTCGGTTTCCTTTTGGGCGGCGGCCTCCTTGGGGTTGGCGCGCCGCAAAATCGCTTTCACCCGCTCGACCAGCAGCCGTTGCGAGAACGGCTTGTGAATGAAATCGTCAGCGCCCATCTTGAGGCCGAAGAGTTCATCGATCTCCTCGTCCTTGGAGGTGAGAAAAATCACCGGCAGGTCCGACTTCTGCCGCAGTCGACGCAGAAGCTCCATGCCGTCCATTCGCGGCATCTTGATATCGAAGATCGCAAGATCGGGCGGATTGGCGCGTAGTCCGTCGAGCGCCTGGGCGCCGTCGGTATAGGTCTGGACCCGATAGCCCTCGCCCTCCAAGGCAATGGAGACTGAGGTGAGAATGTTGCGGTCGTCGTCGACGAGGGCGATGGTCGGCATCTTCAACCTTTGCTATTTGCGGCCGCCGATTTAATGTCCGGGTCGGCGCGACTGCGTTGCGGCGAAGGCGGCCGCCTTCGGCCTGAGCAGCGCGACGTTGGCGCAACGGTCGACATTCTCTCGACTCGACGGCGGAACTTCCGGAAGGCGCGTTTGTCGACGCCGACAAAGTCCGGGGCCAAGGCGGCTGAAATGTGGCCAACGTCTGACTCAAAGGCGCCGCCGCTCCGGCGCCGCTCGACCTTTATACACAGGATCGCCAAAAAGACCACCTTATTCCTGGCCGTGCGCCATTAATCAGAATGGCGACAATGAGATAGCTGGGGGCGGCCTCATCGGCGGCAAACTGACAGGGGGGTGGAAATGCTCGGGTCCAAGCCAATCTTCCCTTGTGTTTTTTTCAGCCCCGGACTCCGGTCGGCCGAAGGCTCTAATTTACGAAGGCAGGCGCGGCGCCAGCCGCAGGGAGCGGAGCGATGAGCGAAGACTGGTCATATCAGGTTCGGGTCAATCTCGCCGACGAGGCGGCCAAGCTCGCCCGCAAGGACCCGGAAAATCCGGGACTTCAGCCGTTGAAGGACATTCTCTCGAGGCACAACGCCAAGCTGCGCAACCAGCTCGACGCCTTCTCCGACTATGTCGCGTCGGCGGAACGCGAGGGCCAGCACGATTTTCCGCTCTATAAATGGACCAAGGCGGTGATCGAAGACCCGGCCAAAATCGAGAAGCACAGCAAGGCCTTCTCGATCCATGTCGGCGGCGAGGAGGTCTATGACAAAAAGGTCGCCGACGCGCTGGAGGCGGAAATTCAGCCGCTTGTCGGCGGCCCGCTGGTCACCCGCCTGACCAAGCACGACAGCAACCCTGCCCATAATCCGCAGGCCCCGGCGCAATACCGGTAGGCGGCCCGCCGCGCCCCCTCCGGCTCGCTGCGCTCGCCACCTCCCCCGCTACGCGGGAGAGGGGAGGAACGGCGTCTGGGCTGAATATTCTATAGGCCCGGAACGATAGTGAAACGCGAGGCCAGGAACGCATATGAAGCGCGGCGCCCGCTCCCTCTCCCGTCCGAAGTCGGCTGTTGCCGACTTCGGGGTCGATGCGCAAACCAGGAACACCCGGTTTGCGAAGCGGGGGAGGGCCGGGGTGGGGCGATTACGCCGTCGCCAGGAAGCCGGCGATTTCGTCCTTGAGGGCAAGTCGCTTCTTCTTCAGGTTTTCGATGGTCGCGTCGTCCGCCGGCTCGACATTGGTCTCCATGCGGTGAATGGCCCGATTGAGCGCGTGATAGTCCTCGGCGATGCGGGCGAAATGCGCGTTCTCGGTCTTCAGCGCGTGGATGGCCTCGGCCTGCTCCGGAAATTCTTCGTGCAGCTCATGCGCAACGTGGCTCATGCGATGGGTTCCTCCTTTTTTTCAGCATGAACCTAGCGGCTTTCGCGGCGCCGTTGAACGGTCCCTTCGCCGCCTGCGACGATTTGCGCCGCCTTCGTCGCCAGCGGACTTTTCTGCATAAGGGCTATGAAATTCACCCTTGGTCGTTGCGAGGAGTAGAGCGACGAAGCAATCCAGAGCAGCGGGCGCGGCGCTGGATTGCTTCGCTTCGCTGACAATGAGCATGGGTAGAGAATTTTCTCGCCATATGCCGCACTCTCCGCTTGACGCCCCGGACCTTCGCCATTAGGTTCCGCCAACTTTCGACAGGCCGTAAGTTCACGCCGTCGGCGAGCGCCTCGCTCTCGACCCTTCGAACTTAAACGCTGTCGCCTTGCCTGTGACCGCCAAGCATAATTGGCAATCATCCCATCGCGAGAGCGATGGACAGGAAGGCACGATCCCGGCGTGACGGGATCCTCTGCGTTAGAAGCGCCTTGGCCCTTAAGGCCATCGGCGCTTCGCTCGTTTGCGCATGCCTTAAGGCCATGCGCGCCGGGACCCGACATCCGCCATTCGCAATCCGCGAAGGACCTTATTGAATGCCGACGATCAGCCAATTGATCCGCAAGCCGCGCCAGGCGCCGACCTATCGCGAAAAGGCGCGCCACCTGCAGTCTTGCCCGCAGAAGCGCGGCGTGTGCACCCGCGTCTATACGACGACGCCGAAGAAGCCGAACTCGGCGCTGCGCAAGGTCGCCAAGGTGCGGCTCACCAACGGGTTCGAGGTCATCGGCTACATTCCAGGCGAGGGCCACAATCTTCAGGAGCACTCGGTGGTGATGATCCGCGGCGGCCGCGTCAAGGACCTTCCGGGCGTTCGCTACCACATTCTGCGCGGCGTTCTGGACACCCAGGGCGTCAAGGACCGCAAGCAGCGCCGTTCGAAATACGGCGCCAAGCGTCCGAAGTAAGGAGCCGTTCGATGTCTCGTCGCCACCGGGCCGAAAAGCGCGAAGTGATCGAAGACGCCAAATTTGGCGACGTCGTTCTCGCGAAATTCATGAACTCGATCATGTACGACGGCAAGAAGTCGGTCGCCGAGCAGATTGTCTATGGCGCGCTCGACCAGGTCGAGAGCAAGGCGAAGAGCGATCCGCTCGCCGTGTTCAAACAGGCGCTCGAGAATGTCGCGCCGGCGATCGAAGTGCGCTCGCGCCGCGTCGGCGGCGCCACCTATCAGGTGCCGGTCGAGGTGCGCAACGAGCGTCGTCAGGCGCTCGCCATCCGCTGGATCATCACCGCGGCGCGCGCCCGCAACGACAAGACCATGGTCGACCGGCTGTCGGCCGAGCTGCTCGACGCCTCAAACAACCGCGGCGCCGCGGTTAAGAAGCGCGAAGACACCCATCGCATGGCGGAAGCCAACCGCGCCTTCTCGCATTACCGCTGGTAAGGCGCACGAGCTTTCACGAGGACAATTGTTATGGCCCGCTCTCATCCGATCGAGGACTACCGTAACTTCGGCATCATGGCCCATATCGACGCGGGCAAGACGACGACGACGGAGCGCATCCTCTATTACTCCGGCAAGAGCCATAAAATCGGCGAGGTGCATGAAGGCGCCGCGACGATGGACTGGATGGAGCAGGAGCAAGAGCGCGGCATCACCATCACCTCGGCCGCGACGACCACTTTCTGGAACGGCAAGCGCCTCAACATCATCGACACGCCCGGCCACGTCGACTTCACCATCGAAGTTGAGCGCAGTTTGCGCGTGCTCGACGGCGCGGTATGCGTTCTCGACGGCAACCAGGGCGTCGAGCCGCAGACCGAGACGGTCTGGCGTCAGGCCGACAAATACAATGTGCCGCGCATCGTCTTCGTCAACAAAATGGACAAGATCGGCGCCGACTTCGACCGCTGCGTCGAGGAAATCAAGACTCGGGTCGGCGGCCGCCCGGTTTGCGCGCAACTGCCGATCGGCTCAGAGTCGAATTTCAAGGGCGTCATCGATCTCGTGCGCATGAAGGCAGTCGTCTGGGAAGACGAAGGGCTCGGCGCGAAATATCACGATGAAGAGATCCCTGCCGATCTTCTCGACAAGGCGAAGGAATGTCGCACCGCGCTGATCGAAGCCGCGGTCGAAATGGATGACGACGCCATGTCCGCTTACCTCGACGGCCACGAGCCGGACGAGGAGACGCTTCACAGGCTGATCCGCATCGCCGTGCGCAAGATCGCCTTTATCCCGATCTTCTGCGGCTCGGCCTTCAAGAACAAGGGCGTGCAGCCGCTGCTCGACGCTGTCGTGCATTATCTGCCGTCGCCGGTCGATCGCGAGGCGATCAAGGGCGTCGATGTGGACACGGGCGAAGAGATGGTGCGCAAGCCGTTCGATTCCGAGCCCTTCTCGATGCTCGCCTTCAAGATCATGGACGACCCCTTCGTCGGCACCATCACCTTCGCCCGCGTCTATTCCGGGAAGATCGAATCGGGCACGACCGTGCTCAATTCGACGAAGGAAAAGAAAGAGCGCATCGGCCGCATGCTGCTGATGCACGCCAATAATCGCGAAGACATCAAGGAAGCCTACGCCGGCGACATCGTCGCGCTTGCGGGCCTCAAGGACACCCGCACCGGCGACACGCTCTGCGACCAGCAGAAGCCGGTGATTCTGGAGCGCATGGAGTTCCCGGATCCCGTCATTGAGATCGCCATCGAACCGAAGTCGAAAGCCGATCAGGAGAAGCTCGGCATCGCGTTGCAGAAGCTCGCGGCCGAAGATCCCTCCTTCCGCGTCTCGACCGATCAGGAGAGCGGCCAGACCATCCTCAAGGGCATGGGCGAACTGCATCTCGACATCAAGGTCGACATTTTGAAGCGCACCTACAAGGTCGACGCCAATATCGGCGCGCCGCAGGTCGCCTACCGCGAGCGTCTCGGCCGCAAGCAGGAAATCGACTACACGCATAAGAAGCAGACCGGCGGCACCGGCCAGTTCGCGCGCGTGAAGATTATTTTTGAACCGAACGAAGCCGGCAAGGGCAATGAGTTCGAAAGCAAGATCGTCGGCGGCGCCGTGCCGAAGGAATATATCCCCGGCGTCGACAAGGGCATTGCGTCGGTGACGACGTCGGGCATTCTCGCCGGATTCCCGGTCGTCGATCTAAAGGCGACCTTGATCGACGGCGCCTTCCACGACGTCGACTCTTCGGTTCTCGCCTTCGAAATCGCGTCGCGCGCCGCGACCCGCGAAGCGCTGCAGAAGGGCGGCTCGGTATTGCTCGAGCCGATCATGAAGGTCGAGGTGGTGACGCCGGAGGAATATACCGGCTCGGTGATCGGCGATCTGAACTCGCGCCGCGGACAGATTCAGGGTCAGGACATGCGCGCCAACGCCGTGGTGGTCAACGCCATGGTGCCGCTCGCCAATATGTTCGGTTACGTCAATCAGCTGCGCTCCTTCACGCAGGGACGCGCGAGCTACACCATGCAATTCGATCACTACGAACAAGTGCCGGAAGCGGAGTCGAAGAAGGTACAGGCGAAATACGCCTGATCTCGCACGCAACGGACAGGAACTCTTCAAAGGAGCACGGCGATGGCCAAGGAAAAGTTTTCACGCACGAAGCCGCACTGCAACATTGGGACGATTGGACATGTCGACCATGGCAAGACGTCTTTGACGGCGGCGATCACGAAAGTGTTGGCGGAGACCGGCGGCGCGACGTTTACGGCCTATGACCAGATCGACAAGGCGCCGGAGGAGAAGGCGCGCGGCATCACCATTTCGACGGCGCATGTCGAATATGAGACGAAGAACCGCCACTACGCCCATGTCGACTGCCCCGGCCACGCCGACTATGTGAAGAACATGATCACCGGCGCGGCGCAGATGGACGGCGCGATCCTGGTGGTCTCGGCCGCCGACGGGCCGATGCCGCAGACCCGCGAGCATATTCTGCTCGCCCGCCAGGTCGGCGTTCCGGCGCTGGTGGTGTTCTTGAACAAGGTCGACATGGTCGACGATCCGGAGCTTCTGGAGCTCGTCGAGCTCGAAGTGCGCGAGCTGCTCAGCAAGTATGAGTTCCCCGGCGACGACATTCCGATCGTCAAGGGTTCGGCGCTGTGCGCGCTCGAGGGCAAGAGCCCCGAGCTCGGCCATGACGCGATCCTGAAGCTGATGGCCGAAGTCGACCGCTATATTCCGCAGCCGGAGCGCCCGAAGGATCAGCCGTTCCTGATGCCGGTCGAGGACGTGTTCTCGATTTCGGGCCGCGGCACGGTGGTGACGGGACGCATCGAGCGCGGCGTGGTGAAGGTCGGCGAGGAAGTCGAGATCGTCGGCATCCGTCCGACGACGAAGACGACGGTGACCGGCGTCGAAATGTTCAGGAAACTTTTGGATCAGGGCGAGGCGGGCGACAATGTCGGCTGCCTGCTGCGCGGCACCAAGCGCGAGGACGTGGAGCGCGGCCAGGTTCTGTGCAAGCCGGGTTCGGTGAAGCCGCACACCAAGTTCAAGG
>VGEB01000033.1 GCA_016869435.1 Alphaproteobacteria bacterium
CGACGAGCTGCCCGTCTGGATGCACAGATACAACTGGCATCGCCCCCATGGCGGGATAAAATACCAAACGCCAATCAGTCGCCTCGGCCTCACCAAGCACAACCTGTTGAGGCTCCACAGCTAGAGCCGGTCGTCCAAAACCTCGTCGCCGCGTACTCGGCCTATGCCGCCACCCGATGAACATGCACGTCGTGGCCGCCGTTATGCTGCATAGCGTCCAACGCGGCGCGCTCATGTTCTTCGGTCCGGGTCCGCGCCCACAGCAGCAGGCCGCCGCGCGCCAATTGCGCTTGCACCCAATGCCGCTGACGATGTTGAACGAATTTGATGACGCCCACGCCAACGAGGCTGGCGGCCGTGCCGGCGGCGATGCCCGCAAAAATCGCCTCGGCGAAACCGCCGTAGATGGTCCAGACGGCGATCGCGCCAGCAATGGCGCCGACATAAAAGAGCAGGCCAATGAGCGAAGCCTTGCCTTCGTTGAGCGACTCGTTTTCGATGTAGGAAATACGCGGCGCTTCATCGCTGTCTTCGATCTCGACCGAGCGTTTCGATCCTACCTTTTCGCGCGCCTTCGCGTCCTCGGCGAGCAGGCTGATTTCGGATCGGTCGAATCCGTGGGTCATCAGGTCGTCGATGGCCGCCTGCAGTTTATCAACTGAATCGAACAGGCCTACGACTTCGGTAAAATCGCGGCGTAGTTCGAGCGCGACCGTTTCATTCGATTCCATGGAGTCCTCCCGAAGCTCAGCACTCTTGGATCGAAGGCGACTCCGCGCGCCCTGCCCGTCTCAGCGGGCATTCGCCGTTTGGCCGCCCTACCAAAGGCCAGCATGCTCCCGCTTGGGGCTTTCGACAAGGCCAAGTCGTAAACGGAGCCGTCGTGAAGAGTTACTTTTCGGGGCGGCAAAGCCTACGCCGGCTCTGGCGACGGGCGTGAAACATCGCGTCCGGCAACCGCGCGTGGGAAGTCGCCGGAAATTCGCTGAGGTCTCTTCAGCCAGAGCGGCGAAGCCGCTGCGCATCATCTGAAGTCTAGGCTGGCCCAGGCGGCAAAGGCTGCGGATTGAGCGCATTGACCACAGCCTGCAATATTTGGTGAGCACGGGGCGGCAACGGCTGGGGATTTAACGCGACTGCATCAATAACCGACCGAAGGATCGTTTGAGTGCGCTGGTCGCTGATGCGCCCTGTCAGTGCTCGAATTTCCTCTAAAACGGCGAGATCGGAGCTGCAATCTTTGGGGCTGGCCATCTGTGAACCCTCCGCCGACGCGAATAATCGCCAAGTTCCGCTCTTCGATAGCTGTCGTCAAGATCGATCGCGGACGCCTGCGACTTTCCGCGTGAGGCGACTCGCGAACGGAACTCGGGCCGAATTGCGATGCTAGCTTTAATGCCAGCAGCGCTGGAAAAAGGCGCTCATTAATCGATTCCAATTAATTACAACATGATGGCGGAGGGGGCGGGATTCGAACCCGCGATACGGTTTCCCGCATACACACTTTCCAGGCGTGCGCCTTCAACCACTCGGCCACCCCTCCGGCGAAGCGCGCAATATATTCAGGCGCGCCTCAAACGCAACGCCGCGCGCATCGACGGCGCATGGACAGGCGCGGCGGCGGCGCCTATTCTTCCCGGCGCCCATTTCCCACGCGCCATTCGAACGAAGAGACCATGCTGCGACTCCTGACCCGACTGATTGGCCTCCTCCTGCTCGCCGGCGGCTTTATCGCCCTCATCGTCGACGGCACCCGCTCGATCGCCGCCGGGCGCCTGATGGTGACCAGCATTAACCGGGGAACGGCGGCGGTCTTTCCCGGCCTCTACCAGGCGATGCAGGCGAGCGTCGAGAACGTCTCCGCCTATCTATGGGATCCGGTGCTGACCACGCTGATGACGGCGCCGGTCAGCGTCGCCTTCGGCGGCGTCGGCGCTCTCCTCATCCTGCTCAGCCATCGGCGGCAGACGCCGCTCTATTACGCCCGCCGCTAGTTTCGCGCGGGCCGCCGCACTATATCGGCGCCATGGCGATCCTCGACAAACTCGATCTCTCCAAGCTGCTCGGGCCGGCGCCCGACCGCGACGCTCCGGTGGCGCACGGAACGCGCCATTTCGTCAGCGGCCGGCCGCTCGACCCGCCGTTTCCATTGGGGTCAGAGCAGGCGCTTTTCGGCATGGGCTGCTTCTGGGGCGCCGAGCGCAAATTCTGGCAGGCCGGCGAAGGCGTCTATGTGACGGCAGTCGGCTATGCCGGCGGCAAGACCCGAAACCCCACCTATGAGGACGTCTGCAGCGGCCGCACCGGTCATGCGGAGGTCGTGCTCGTCGTCTATCAGCCGCCGGCCATCTCCTTCGAGGAGCTGTTGCGCCTCTTCTGGGAGGGCCATGACCCGACCCAGGGCATGCGCCAGGGCAATGACGTCGGAACACAGTATCGCTCCGCCATTTACGCCTCGACGCCGGAACAGCTGGCCGCCGCGGAGGGGTCGCTCGCTGCGTATCAACGCGTATTGACGGATGCCGGTCTCGGCCAGATCACCACTGAAATCGCCGCGGGCCGGCCGTTCTATTACGCTGAGGAATATCACCAGCAATATCTGGCCAAGAACCCCGGCGGCTATTGCGGTCTCGGCGGAACCGGCGTCGCCTGTCCGGTCGGAACTGGCGCTCGGGCCAGCTAAACGGCTATTGCGCGCGCAATACGTCGCGGCAGGCTGAGGGTAGGCCGGCCATCGTCATCGGCGGCCAGCTTTTCGTCGATTTCTTCGCGTGCAAAATCTCGTCCCTGAACCACCAGGCGAGCGAAGCGTCGCAGCCGTCGCCATCGGGGGTCGGGTCCTGATCGCGGCAGTCGGAGCCGTTCGGGCAGAAGAGACGTATGTGGAAGTGGTAATTGTGCCCCCACATCGGCCGCACCTTGCGCATCCAGCTCTCGCCCTGGGCGACGCGGCAAAGCGCGCGTTTGATCGCGGCGTTGACGAAGATGCGCTGCACGCCAGGGTCCATCGCCGCCGCGCGGATCACGGCGACATGGGCTTCGCTCCAAACGTCGGGACGAACGTCGAGAAGATCGTCGCGCACGACGTCGGTCGACATCGTCTCTTCGCGCTCTTCGCGGGTGAGCTCGCGGTTGGGCATCGGCGTGAGCCAAATGTCGGCGTCGAGGCCGATCTGGTGCGACGCGTGACCGCTGAGCATCGGTCCGCCGCGCGGCTGCGACATGTCGCCGATGAGCAGACCCGGCCAACCGGACTCTTTCGCCGCTTTCGCGGAAAAATGCTTCAAAAAGGCGATGAGATTGGGATGCCCCCAATTGCGGTTGCGCGACAGTCGCATGACCTGCCAATGGGCGCCGTTGACCGGCAGCGGCTCGCCGCCCGCGAGACAACCGCGCGAATAAAAGCCGATCGGGTCAGGACGCAGCGGCGCAGCCTCCCGGGCGCGACCGAAGAGCTCGCGCGCCGGCGTCGCCGGACTGGACGGGTTGGCGAGCGGCGGCAAGGGCTTTGGATCGAGCGTGCCCTTATCCTGCGCCAGCGCGCCGTTAACCATCGCCAGGGCCGCCAAAGCGAGCGCCGCCGAACAAAGCGTGCGCGATATCGAACCGTTCGTCATGGGCGTCTCGCGTCAGTCTCCACGCGCATTTGCGCGAACGCTTGCGATTGAGCCTTGCCGTGAAAGCTTAACGCTTCATTTACTCCTATGCAGCGCCAAGCCAGCGCAAAGACGCTGGCGCAGCCGCTTGCGCGTTGAGTGAGGAGTCCGTCATGCGTTTTCCAGTCATCGCTCCCGCAATCCTTTTTGTCCTCGCCTCTGCCGGCGCGGCGAGCGCCACCGCCCACATTCATATCAACCTTTCGACCCAGACCATGCATGTACAGTCTTCATCGGGCAGCTATTCCTGGCCCGTGTCGACCGCCCGCGCCGGCTATTCGACGCCGCGCGGCTCCTTCGCGCCGACAGGCATGCAGCCCATGCATTACTCGCGCAAATATCACATGTCGCCGATGCCGCATTCAATCTTCTTCCGCGGCGGCTACGCCATCCATGGCTCCTATGAAACCGGCATGCTCGGCCGTCCCGCCTCGCATGGCTGCGTGCGCCTGTCGCCCGGCCACGCCGCGATGCTCTATCAGATGGTGCAGAACGAAGGCGGCAGGATTTCGATCAGCGGCGCGCGCCCGCACGGCCACTATTACGCCAGCGCCCGGCGGAGCGGCGGCGGCGTCTACGCCGCCTCCCGCGGCCGTCAAAGCTACGGCGTCGGGCGCACGACAGCCGAACCCTTCTCGCCTTTCTGGAGCGGCGGCTTCGACTGACTGACGCGCCGGGGCCGGTCCTTTGCGAGACGGGCCCCGGCGACCTTGTTTTCGCCTTTTGCGCCTCGTTAATGGATCGCGACGCTTGCCCCGCGCCGCCGTCGCGCGCGATAAGGACGCAAAAAGCGACAAGGAATCTTCCGCTTGACCACAAGTTTCGATCGTCGCCGTTTCCTTCTGGGAGCGGGCGGCATGGCCGTCGCCGGCGGAGCCTCGGCGGAGCCTCTTGAAGCGGCCGAAGAGCTGCAAGTGCGGGTCGAGAATAATTCGGCGCCGGAACTCTGCGCCGAGAAGGACAATATCGAGCTCGACTTCATCTCCCCGCGCGTGCGCAGCCTGCAAATCCAGGCCGTCCATCCTTCCTATATCAACACCATCGCGTCCGACCGCTGGGCGCCCGACTGGTCGAGCTGCGATCTTGCAGTGGACCCCAAGGCGTTTTCCCAGGCGCGTCGCAAGACCTTCTGGGAGACGCCGGAATTCTGGCTAACGGGCTACACCTTTCCCTCTTTCTGGCGGCCGAATGACGTGCCGGTCCGGGTCGGCGACTCGGTCGAGAGGGGCTTCCATCTCATCCAATTCTGGATGTGGCATCGCGAGCGCGCCGAAGAGATCATGGTGCTCTATCCGCCAGACGGCTATTGGCGGGCGCGGCCGCTTCCCTTCGAAGACATGCGGTGGACGGCTTATGGCTCGTCCTTTCTCGTCGGTCCCGTCGAAACGCAGGAGCGGCCCATCGTCGATCTCGAAGAGATCGTTTTCGAGCCGCAGACACGCACCTTTGTCCTCAAATTCCAGCGCGGCGGCGAAGGCCGGGTCACCCTCAAGAGCGTCGACCAGGATCGCTTGACGCTCGACGTCTCCTTCAGCCAGGCGATGCCCAACGGGCTGCCCTTTGCGGCGCTGCGCTCGATGTATGCGATGGAGACGATGAGCGACGCGGCGATCGTCGCCTGGCGCAGCAAGCGCGGAAAGAGCTGGGAGGAAGCGCCGGTCATTCGCTTTCGCGGCGCCAACGCAACGGAAGTATGGGTTGGCCGCCATCTGCCGTCGCGCCACAATCTTTCGGCGCCGGATATGGCGTTCAGCAAGTTTCAGGGCGCGGCGCCGGCGGCGGCGCGCCGATGAGCCAAACGCGCTGGTTGGCGCTCGATGTTGGGCGCGGCCTCGCCGTACTGGCGATGGTCGTCTTCCATGCGATCTGGGACCTTTCCTATTTCGGCTATGCGCCCGCCAATCTTCCCTGGTCGCCGCCGGTCAGGATATTCGGACACACGATCGCCTTCGCCTTCCTGTTCATCGCCGGCGTCGCGCTCGTTCTGGCGCATCGCGGCGCGATGCGCTGGCCCGCCTTCTGGCGCCGCTTTGCGATCATCGTGGCGGCGGCGGCGCTGGTGACGGCGGGCACCTATGTCGCCTTTCCCAAGGCCTTCGTGTTCTTCGGCATTCTGCATTGCATCGCGCTCGCCAGCCTGATCGCGGTTCCCTTTCTTCTCGCTCCCTGGCCCGTCGCGCTCGCGGGCGGCGCCTTCTTCCTCGTCGGCGCGGAATTTCTCTCGTCTCCAGTCTTCAACGCCGATTGGCTGCAATGGATCGGGCTTTCGACGAGCGAGCCGCTGACCGAGGACTGGCGTCCGCTCTTTCCCTGGGCCGGCGCGCTGCTTCTTGGCGTGGCGGCGGCAAAACTCGCTCTCCTCGTTTACGGAGAGAGGGCAGCGGCGAGCGGCCATCCGCTTCGCACAAGCGGGGCGAAGAGATGGCTACCCTTCCTTGGCCGCCACAGCCTCATCATCTATCTCGCGCATCAGCCGGCGCTCTTCGCGCTCTTTTTCGGCCTCGCCTATCTCGCGCCGCCGCCCACAGACACGACCGATTTCGTCGCCTCATGCGAAGCGCGCTGTTTTGAGGACGGCGGAGAAGGCAAGATGTGCCACGACGCCTGTGAGTGCACGGCGCGGGAGGCGATCAACAGCAAGGCGCTCGCCGGCGTCACCGACGAGGCCGAACGCGGGCGAAGGCTCAACGAGATCGCGCAGCGGTGTGTGGAGACGCCTCTTTCGTCCGAGCCTAAGTCTCGCTAGATTTTTTTTCTCTTTTGCGGAACAGAATATGAGTGACGCGATTGCCAAACCCAAACGCGCCTACGGGCGCAGTTTGAGCGATTTCGAAAATCTCTCGTGGGCGGAAAAAAAACTCATCGTCTGCGTCGCGCGCGGGAAAAAATGCGTGCTTGGTGACAAGGTCCCGGATGCGCCGACCCGCGCTAACGCCATCCGCCCTGATCTGATCCGCTTTCTCGCTCTTGGCGGAGACGAAGTTGCGCCAGTTCATGAAAAGGGCGTCCAACTTCAGGGCGCCTACATCGGCGCTGCGAGGCAAGGCGATGCGCCGTGCACGCTCTCTTTTGAAAGTGCAACGCTCACGACCAGCCTATCGCTTTTGCTTTGCCGTTTCGATGCACCGGTTGTTTTGCAAGGCGCAGAAGGTCGTAGCATTGCACTCGACGGTTCCGCCTTTCCGGGAGTCATGGGCGACAGCTTGAAGCTCAAAGAAAGTTTGTCTCTGCACCGAGTTCGATCGATCGGCGAAGCGAGCCTGCTCGGCGCTCGTATTGGGGGTGATCTTGTCTGCGAAGGCGGGAGCTTTGAGAATATTAGAGGTAATGCGCTTTCCTGTGACGGCGCAGAGATTGGTGGCGTTGTCGCGTTCTGCAATCGGTTTCACGCTACAGGCGCGGTGCGCCTACTAGGGCTGAAGCTCCGCGGCATTCTCGTTTGCACGAATGCGCGCTTTGAAAATGACAATGGTATTGCGCTTTCCTGTGACCACGCTGAGATTGGCGCTATGGTCTTTCTCAACGAGAATTTTCATTCGACGGGAGCAGTGACCCTTTTAGGCACGAAGATTGACGCCGGCCTAAATTGTATTGGGGGACGCTTCGAAAACATTCGTGGCAATGCACTTTATTGCGACGGGGCCCAAATTGGCGGTCCAGTTTACCTCCAATGTGGCTTTCATGCTAATGGCGAGGTGCGTTTTGTTGGTGCCACGATCGGCGGCCCCTTCGAATGCGACGGCGGGATTTTCCAAAACCCGCAACGTGTCGCACTCCAACTTGATCACGCAGCGATATCCGGCCCTGCTTTTCTCCGAGGTGGTTTTTTCGCGTCCGGCACTGTGCGTCTACTTAGTGCCGAGATTGGCGGTGACCTATCATGCATTAACGGTCGGTTCGACAATGTGGGGGGTATCTCACTGTATTGTGATGGTGCCAAGATCGGTGGCGCGCTGTTCTTTTGTCGCGGAGCGCAGGCGACAGGCACTGTTTCGCTCGCGCAAGCGAAAGTCGGAACGCTCGTGGACGATCTTCTTTCTTGGCCACGGAATTCGCTCGTGCTTGACGGCTTTCGCTACGAACGTATTGCTGTCAGTGCATCGCTCGACGCAAAGCAGCGCATTGAATGGCTCGATTTGCAAGAAGCTCGCTATCTCAGCGGCAAGGCGTTCGCGCTTCAACCCTGGATGCAGCTCGCTAAGGTTCTTCGAGAGCAAGGACATTTCCGGGACGCTGCTGAAGTCGACATTGCGCGCGAGGACCGCCTGCGCGCCGCCGGTAAAGTCGCGGATCGCACGGCGCTGAAAAAATGGCTGCGCGCTTGGGGAAAACTCGGTCCGGATGGGCGCTATACATCCTTCTTCTCCATCGTTGCGCGTCTTGATGACTTTGTCGCTTGGGCACTGCACTGGTTCTATGGCCGGTTTTCTGGCTATGGCCACCGTCCAATGCGCATCGTCTATTCGGCGCTGTTCATGTGGCTGACGTTCGCCGCGGTCTATTATTTCGCTGCGTCGGACGGGCATTTCGCCCCGACAAGTCCGGCCACTGCGAATGCGATGAAATCGCCATGCCAAAATCAATTTGGCCAAGGAACCATAAACTGGACGCGGTGCGAAGCGCTGCTCACCACCTATCCGCGTTTCAGCCCTCTCGCCTATTCGCTCGACCTCATTCTGCCAGTGGCGAGACTCGGCCAGTCCAACATGTGGACGCCGATTTCGGACGGAAGCTGGTTTTCGCTAAGTGGGTGGACTCAGCGTCTTGTCTGGCTAGAAGAAATCTTTGGCTGGGTCGCGGCGCTGACCCTCGGCGCTATTGCGGCGGGTCTCGTGAAGCGCAGGGATGGGTGACGCCATTTTCCTCATCCTGAGGAGCGAGCGAAGCTCGCGTCTCGAAGGGCGAGGAAAATGGCGGCGCGCCCTCGTCCTTCGAGACGCGTGCTCCGCACGCTCCTCAGCGACTGTCTTGGCGATCAAGTGTTTTGTGCGCGCCATGGTTTTGCGTCCCGGAGGATGGCGTTAAGGATTGTGAGGAGCTTTCTTGCGACGGCGATGAGCGCGACGATCTTGGGCCTTCCGCTGTCGACGAGCTTGTCGCGGAAGGCTTTGAGAACGGGGTTGTGGCGGGCCGCAACCATGGCGCCGAGGAAGAGCATGCTGCGCACGCTTTTGCGGCCGCCGCCGATGAAGCTTTTGCCGCGCCATTGGCCGGACTGGCGGGTGTAGGGCGCAAGGCCGGCCAGCGCAGCGATTTGCCTGCGGTTGAGCGCGCCCAGCTCCGGCAGTTCGGCGATGAGCGTGCGCGCAATCACTGGGCCGACGCCTGGAACCGAGGCAAGCAGATCCTCCTTTTCGGCCCAGGCGGGCGTGCCGCGCATATGTTCGTCGATCTCGCCGTCGAGTTCGGCGAGCTCTTTTTCGAGCGCCTTGCGCAGGCGCGCGATGCTTTTCTTCAAACGCTTGTCGGCGCGTCGCTCGCGCTGGCCTTCCGCCGCCATCATCTCGACGATCTGACGCCGTCTGGCGACAAGATCGGCGAGAAGCTGCGTCGTCTCGTCGGGCAGCGGACGCACGACGGGCTGCGTCGCTTGCGTGAAGCGGGCGATGATCGCAGCGTCGATCGGGTCGGTCTTGGCGCGCTGACCGAGCGCCTGCGCGAAGTGGCGCACCTGCGCCGGATTAACGACGACGACAGGCAGAGAGGCGGCGGCAAGCGCCGCAGCGACCACGGTCTCGAAGCCGCCGGTGGCTTCGAGCGCGATCAGCGTGGGCGACAGCCCTTTCAGCCGTTCGACGAGCCGCGCAACGCCTTCGCCGTTACGGCCAACCGTAAAGGCTGCGCCCTGCGGCAGCGTATGCACGTCAAGCCGGTCTTTCGAAACATCAATGCCGACATAAACAGCGTCCATCCTGTCCCGTCCTTGCCTAAGCGGGCTTCGCTTCGAGCGGCCCAAGCGACTGTTCGGGTTCGATGGAACGGCGGAAAGGCGGCCAAGCTGAGGAACGGGCTCGATCGCCCGAGGATGAGCCGGCGTCCCATCCGCCACCGCAGCGGCGATGTTAGCCGATCCGGCACGGTTCAAGTTACAAGGATGAGGGCGCTCGGGTTACTACATCCCGCCCAAATGCTCCGCGACCGTGAAAATGTCCTTGTCGCCGCGGCCGCACATATTCATCACCATCAGATGATCGCGCGGCTTTTGCGCCGCGAGTTCGAATACTTTCGCCAGCGCATGCGAGGGCTCAAGCGCCGGGATGATGCCCTCGAGCTTCGAGCAGAGCTGGAAGGCGTTGAGCGCCTCCTTGTCGGTGGCGTTCAGATAGGTCACGCGGCCGATCTCATGCAGCCATGAATGTTCGGGGCCGATGCCGGGATAATCGAGTCCCGCCGAAATCGAATGGCCTTCGAGAATCTGACCGTCATCGTCCATCAGCAGATAGGTGCGGTTGCCGTGCAGAACGCCCGGACGTCCGCCGGTGAGCGAGGCGGCATGGCCGTTCGGCACATCGACGCCATGGCCCGCCGCTTCGACGCCGTAAATCTCGACGCTCGCGTCATCGAGAAACGGATGGAACAGGCCGATGGCGTTGGAGCCGCCGCCGATGCAGGCGACGAGCGAATCCGGCAGCCGCCCCTCCATCTCCTGCATCTGCGCGCGAGTCTCATTGCCGATGATCGACTGGAAGTCGCGCACCATCGCCGGATAGGGATGCGGCCCCGCCGCCGTGCCGATGCAATAGAAGGTGTTCGCGACATTGGTCACCCAGTCGCGCAACGCCTCGTTCATCGCGTCCTTCAAGGTGCGCGCGCCGCTTTGCACCGGACGCACCTCGGCGCCGAGCATTTTCATGCGGAAGACATTCGGCTTCTGCCGCTCGACGTCGACCGCGCCCATATAGACGACGCAGTCGAGTCCGAAGCGCGCGCAGGCGGTGGCGGTGGCGACGCCATGCTGGCCGGCGCCCGTCTCGGCGATGATGCGCTTCTTGCCCATGCGCCGCGCGAGCAGAATCTGCCCGAGCACATTATTGATCTTATGCGCGCCGGTATGATTGAGCTCGTCGCGCTTGAAATAGACCTTGGCGCCTTTGTCTTCGCCGGCGCGCTCGCGCACATAGTCGGTGATGCGTTCGGCGAAATAGAGCGGCGACGGGCGCCCGACGTAGTGTTTGTGAAGGCTGGCGAGCTCTTCATGAAAGGCAGGATCGTTCTTCGTTTGCTCGTAGGCTTCTTCGAGGTCGAGCACGAGCGGCATCAGCGTTTCGGCGACGAAACGCCCGCCGAAAATGCCGAAGCGGCCGTTTTCATCCGGGCCGGCGCGGAAGGAATTGGGAAGCGGCTTGTTCAACGGGGCGTCCTCGGTCTGCGTCGTTACCCCCTCCCCAACCCTCCCCCGCTCCGCGGGAGAGGGAGTTAGATTCGGCGCTTCATTGGGTTTCCCGCAATGCGGCTCGTAGCATTCCCTCTCCCGCTTTAGCGGGGGAGGGACAGGGAGGGGGCCGATCCGTCGGCGCAGTCTTAAACCGTCGCGCGCCCCTATGAAAGCCGCGCGGCCTTCACAAAGGCCCTGATCTTTTCCGCATCCTTGACGCCGCGTTCACGCTCGACGCCGGAAGAAACGTCGACCGCGCGCGCGCCGGTCACGCGCATCGCCTCGGCAACATTGTTCGGATCGAGTCCGCCCGACAGCATCCAGTGTTTGGCGGCGACGCCGCGCAGCAAATCCCAGTCGAAGGCGACGCCGGCGCCGCCGGGGACCGCCGCGTCCGGCGCAGGCTTGGCGTCGAAGAGGATGACGTTGGCGACGCCTTCATAGGCGCGCGCCGCCGCGACGTCGGCGGCCGTCGCGACGCCAACAGCCTTTATGACGGGCAGGCCAAAGCGCGCCTTCACTTGCGCGACGCGCGCCGGCGTCTCCATCCCGTGAAGCTGGAAATAGGCGGGCGCGAGCGCGTCGATGATGTCTTGAAGCGCGGCGTCCTCGGCGTCGACAGTCAGCGCGACCTTGCTGATGTGCTGCTGCGCGAGAAGGCCGAGCGTTCGCGCGGTTTCAAGATCGATATGGCGCGGGCTCTTCTCGAAGAAGACGAAGCCCGCCATATCCGCGCCGGCGTCGATCACCGCAGCGAGTGCATCGGGCGAGGAAATACCGCAGATTTTGACGATCGTTGACTGCGTCATGGCCACGCTTGTCGCGGCCGTCCACGCCAAGCCGCTTCTGCTGCTGTTTGAATAATTGGCGCGCGCCTTAAACGTGGATGGCCGGCCCAAGGCCGGCCATGACGCGCGCAGCTTCGATTCCACTAGCCCCGATTATAGGCGTCCTCGAAGCGGACGATGTCGTCTTCGCCGAGATAGGAGCCGGTCTGCACTTCGATCAGCTCCAGATCGATCTTGCCGGGATTGGTCAGGCGGTGCTTGCTGCCGATCGGCAGATAGATCGATTCATTTTCGTGGACGAGATGAATCTCGTCGTCGCGGCCGACCTCCGCGGTGCCGCGCACCACGATCCAATGTTCGGCGCGGTGGAAATGCTTCTGCAGCGACAGGCGTTGGCCCGGCTTCACCACGATGCGCTTCACCTGATAGCGCTGGCCTTCGTCGATTCCCTGATAATAGCCCCACGGCCTAAAAATGCGCTTGTGCTCACCGGCTTCGCGCCGGTTTTCGCTGCGCAGCTGCTCGACGAGCTGTTTGACCTGATCGCCGTGTTCATGGCTGAGCACCAGCACGGCGTCCTGCGTCGTCACGACGATGATGTCGTCGACGCCGACGACCGTGGTCAGCGTGTCCTCGGAGCGCACATGCACGTTGCGCGCGTCCATGACGACGCCATGTCCCCGCACCGAATTGCCGCGTTCGTCGCGCTCCGACAATTCCCACACGGCGCGCCAGGTGCCGACATCCGACCAGCCGATGTCGGCGGGAATCAGCGCCGCCTTTTCGGTTTTCTCCATCACGGCGTAGTCGATGGATTTCTTCGGGGCGTGCGCGAAGGCTTCAGCATTTAAAATCATGAAGCCGAGATCCTGGCGGGCCGCTTCGATCGCGGCCTCGGCGGCGGCGAAAATGCCGGGCTCGAATTGCGCGATCTCCGACTGCATCACGTCCGCGCGGAAGATGAAGTTGCCGCTGTTCCAGAAATAGCCGGCGTCGACATAATCCTGCGCGGTTTTGCGGTCCGGTTTCTCGACGAAGGCGTCGAGCTTATAGACCTCGCAGCAGGTCGCGAGCGGCTCTCCGGGGCGCAGATAGCCATAGCCGGTCGCCGGACCGTCGGGCTTGACCCCGAGCGTCACGATATAGCCCTCGGCGGCGGCGGCACTCGCCCGCTTGCATAGATCGACGAGGCCGGCCGTATCGCGAACGACGTGGTCGGCGGCGAGCACGACGACGACCGTATCGGCGGCGCGGCGCGCGGCGAGGCCCGCCGCGACGGCGACCGCCGGTCCGGAGTCGCGGCGCGAGGGCTCCAGTACGACGTCGGCTTGCGCGCCGATCTCGCGCAGCTGGTCAGCGACGAGGAAACGGTAGTCGAAATTCGAAATGACGATCGGCCGCTCGAAGGCCGGGTCAGCCAGCATCGCCATCGTCGTCTGGAAGGTCGAGCGCTCGCCGACAAGCGGAATGAACTGCTTCGGCAACGTCTCGCGCGATTCGGGCCATACCCGCGTCCCCGACCCGCCGCACATGATCACGGGCAAAATCTTGTTCATAAGCCCCTCTAGCACTAGGCCGCGCCCGCCCCCGGGGCAGCAATAGTTGTCCGCCAGACTGTTGGCAACACGATGGCGAAGCCGACGGCGAAAGCGAGGGCGCCGCTATTTGCCCTTCTTCTCGAGCTCGGCCTTGAGCGCCGCGAGCTTGGCGAAGGGCGAATCGGGATCAGGCTGGCGCTCGCGACGTTCCGGCGGGGAAAAAGGACGACGGGCGCGCGCGTCGTCACGGGACGGACGGCCCTCGACGCGCGGCTTTCCGGCGGGACGCGCCTCCTTGGCTGCCGGCTCGGCGCGCGGTCGCTGGTCGCGGCGCGGCGGCCGCTTGTCTTCCGCGCCTTGATCGCGCGCCTGACGGCGCGCGCCGCCCTCACGACCGCGCGGACCGGCATGGGCGTGGCGCTGGGGACGCCAAACTTCTATGGCCTCCGGCGCCGCCGGCGAGGCTTCGGCGGACTCGACATCCGGCGGCGGTTCCGACGCTGCAGCCTCCTGCCCGCCCCCCGTCGCTGCGAGTTCTACGCTGGAGACAGACGTGTCCGCCTCGGTCGTCGGCGGTTCTTCGGGGACGGGCGTCTCCACCGCGGCTTGTTCAACCGGCGTCGCTGAAGGCGGCTCGACGCGCTCTTCCGCGGCCGCAACCGGCGATTCAGCGAGGGCGTCAGACGGCACGTCTTCGCCCGCCGTCGCCGGCGTTACGGCCTCGGTCTTGGGCGTCACAGGCTCCATCGGAGCCGCCGGCACGAGCGCCACGGTGATGGCGGGGCCGGGACGTTGCGTCGGCGCATAGCCCAGCGACTTGAGAATCGAGGAGAACGCTTCGCCGGAACAGCCGGTGAGCGATGTCATCGCGACGGTGACGACGAAGCCGTCGGCGTCCGCGGCGCCGGGCGGCGGCTCGCCAGCCGTGACTCCGGGACGGTAAGCGATCGCCGGCCGGATGAGATCGGCGAGACGTTCGAGGATGTCGACGCGGACGACGCGCTCGCCGCAAACGCGAAATCCGGCGGCCCGGTAGAAGCTCCTGGGGATTGACGCGTCGGCGGCGAAAGAGGTTCGACCAGAGGCCGCAAGATGCGGCACCTGTTCGAGACCCTTCACATTTTCGAGCCCGCCGTGGTGCAAAGCCCAGAGCAGCGAGGAAAGCGCGCGCGGCGCGGGCTTGAGAAGGACGGGCAGGTAGATGTGATAGGCGCCAAAGCGCACGCCAAGCTTGCGCAGCGCGCCGCGGTCCTCCTGCGAGAACCCCTTCACTTCCTTGGCGACGCGCGCGCGATCAAGCACGCCGAGTTCTTCAGCAAGCTGGAAAGCGACGCCGCGCGTAACGCCCTCGAGACCTTCGCCCTTTTCGAGCTGCTCGAGCGGCCCGAGCAGCTTTTTGACATGCTGCGCCAGCCACAGATCGAGGCGCTGTTTGACCTTCTCCAGGGCCGCGCCAGTGAGCTGCTCGTCGGCGAGCACGCGCGTCGTCGGCGTCAGCGCGCCCGCCCCGGCGGCGATCTTCGCCACAGGTTCGCCGAGCCAGCGAATAAGACCGTCATTGCCGAGCGCGAAAGCGTCGTCGACCGCGTCGAACACGCGAGTCGCGCGCGCCTCGAATTCGCCCGCGAGCGCCTTCTGCGCCGCCGCGTTCAGCGCCTTTGCCGCTTCGCCTGCCGCGCCAGGATCGGGCGTAAAGCGAAATCCCTGAAGGCTTCCGACATGCTGGCCTTCGACCATCACGTCGCCGGCGGCGTTGATTTCGGCTTCGAGCATCGCGTTCTCTCTTAGACGGCGCATCAGCACGCTGGTGCGGCGATCGACGAAACGCTGCGTCAGTCGGTCATGCAACGCGTCGGATATGCTGTCCTCTACCCGACGCGCGACGCTCTGCCAATGCTCGGAATCATCTAGCCAGCCGGAGCGGTTGGCGATGAAACTCGCCGTGCGCACTTGAGCGAGGCGGTTTGATAGCGTGGCGATGTCGCCATCGATGCGGTCGACGGCCTCGATTTGCCGCGCCATCCAGTCTTCGGGGATTTTGCCGCGACGCGCGATAAAGGCGAATACGGCGAGCGCCAGCTCGGCGTGCGCCGCGGGCGACGTCTTGCGATAGTCGGGGATCTGGCACGCTTCCCAAAGCCGCGCCACGTCAGCGGGCGCCTTGGCGTTGCGCTGCGCGATTTCGTCGCGGCTCGCGGCTTCCAGCGCCCTTTGATCGTCGGCGATGCGAGCGCGAACCAGATCAGCAAGCGTCGGGGACTGATCGAGCGAATGGATCAAGGCGTCAATCGACGAAAAATCGAGCGCGCTGCTTCTCCATTGCAAGGTCTTCACCGGATCGAAACGGTGATCTTCCAGGGACTCGATCAAATCCTCGTCGAAAGGCGGGCAACGGCCCGTCGCGCCGAAAAAGCCGTCGCTCATATGGCGCCCTGCTCTGCCGGCGATCTGTCCGAATTCCGCCGGCGTCAGCCGCCGGTGTCTTAAGCCGTCGAATTTGCGATCGGAGGCGAAGGCGACATGGTCCACATCGAGATTGAGGCCCATGCCGATGGCGTCGGTCGCGACAATGTAGTCGACGTCGCCGTTCTGATAGAGCTCGACTTGCGCATTGCGCGTTCGCGGCGATAGCGCGCCGAGCACCACCGCTGCGCCGCCGCACTGGCGCTTGATCAGTTCAGCGATCGCATAGACTTCTTCGGCGGAAAAGGCGACGACGGCGCTGCGCGGCGGCAGCCGCGAGATTTTCCTGTCGCCTGCGAATGACAGCTCAGAAAGTCTCGGGCGGGTGAAGATCGGCGCGCCCGGAAAGAGTTCCGAAACGAGCGGCGCCATCGTCGCTGCGCCGATCAAAAGAGTCTCCTGGCGTCCCCGCCAATTGAGCAGCCGGTCGGTGAAAATATGGCCGCGATCGAGATCGGCGGCGAGCTGTATTTCGTCGATGGCGAGGAATTCCGGCTCGACGTCGCGCGGCATCGCTTCGACCGTCGCGACCCAATAGCTCGGGGCGCGCGGCTTGATTTTTTCCTCTCCGGTGACGAGCGCGACATTGTCGGGGCCGATGCGCTCGGCGACGCGATTATAGACCTCGCGGGCAAGCAGGCGCAGCGGCAGGCCGATGACGCCGGAAGAAAAAGACAGCATCCGCTCGATGGCGTGATGCGTCTTGCCGGTGTTGGTGGGGCCGAGCACCGCCGCGACGCCCCTGTCGAACGGCCTTGCACGGGGGGCGGCGCGGCTCGCCGGGTAGGACGGCGCGATTGTCATTTTTCTTTGCTGCCTGACGCGCGCTTGGAGCGCCTTCGTTTCATATCGAAACTTGGATCGGCGCGCGACTTTACTTTCTGAACAGCCTGCGAACGAATCGCGCCCGAATCGCTGACTCGCGCCGAGTCATGGTCTGTTCCACCAATATATGGGCGCCGACCTAATCGGAAACACCAGAAATTGCGGATTTGGCGCGCCAGACCGCTTCGCGAGACTTCCGTCGCGGATATCGCCCACGGACTCGTTTCGCTGTCTCTGTCAACGGCCAAGAATGGGCGATTCGCCTGGCCGCCGTTAAGCTTTGGGATCAAGCGGGAACGCAGCAAGCACGAATCGGCGTTGGACCCTGGTTAGCATTGCGTTCCGCCCGATTTCCCGGATTTTTCGAAAGGGCCGGCCAGGCGGCGGCATGACCAAAGCGCGCTAAAACATCAGGATTGCTTAACGCCGCGTCCTTCTCTGGGACGGTCAACCGAAAAGGCCCGGCATGCACGCCGCTCGAATCGCGACGTCGCGACGCCTTCATCGGCCGGGCGCAGGCGCGCGAATGGTAAACGGGAAGGCCGCAGGCCGTCGCGCGGAGCCGCGTCGCAGAACCGGGCCGGAGGCGCCCGACCGGAGAGAGATCGGGTGAAATCTTGGAGCGCTGGAGCGGGTGAAGGGAATCGAACCCTCGTATTCAGCTTGGAAGGCTGCTGCTCTACCATTGAGCTACACCCGCCTGGCGACGATCCTATGCCAATCCGCGCGACGCTTGGCAATGGGCCGCGGACAATGCATTTCCCATTTGACAGCGGCGCGGGACGCCACTAACCGGAGCGCCCACATAGTCTCTCCATACAGGCAGGGCGTGCCCACGCCGCTTCTCGAGGACCATTCGACCGTGGCAAAACCCGAATTCGGCGCCAAACGCCAATGTCAGTCCTGCGGGACGAAATTTTATGACTTGAACAAGAATCCAATCGTCTGCCCAAAATGCGGCGCGATCTATCACGCTGCCGCGCTGACGCGAACGCCCGCGCGCGCCGCGCAGGAACAAGAGAGCGAACTCGAAAAAGAGGACGCCGACACGGCGTCGCTCGAAGAAGTCGAGGAAACCGAGGCCGCCGCGGAATCGCTCGATGTCGAGGATGAAGTCGAGATCGAGGGAGGCGATGCGGAAGACGACACCTTCCTCGAAGAGGAAGAGGGCGACGACGACGTTTCGGGATTGATCGACGGCGATATCGAAAGCGACGAGGAGACCTGAAATCGCCGATCGCGCTGCATTCGGGCGAAGTCGCCCAAATGCAGCTGAGTTTTCGATCTTAAAAGCTTGGACCGCGCTCACCGTAAAGGGCGGTTTCCGCCCTTTACTTGCCGCGACGCCGGCGTTGCTGACCGAGACCCATCTGTTTGGCGAGGTTGGAACGGGCCTTGGCGTAATTGGGCGCCACCATCGGATAGTCGGGCGCAAGTCCCCACTTCTCGCGATAGTCTTCGGGCGACAGGCCATATTGCGTGCGCAGATGACGCTTGAGCGACTTGAACTTCTTACCGTCCTCGAGGCAGACAATATAGTCGTTGGTCACCGAGCGCTTGACGGCGATCGCCGGTTTCGGCGGTTCGGCGGGCGCAATGGCGGCGCCGGCGCCAACGCGCAAGAGCGCGTTGTAGACTTCGCTGATGAGCCCGGGCAAATCTCCAGCCGGGACTGAATTGTTGCTCACATAGGCGGAGACGATGTCGGCTGCGAGTTCAATGTTGTTGGTTTGAGTCATCGGATTGCTCACCACTTCCTTTTGAGATGGGCGCTGCCCCAACCGGCCCTTGTCAATGCTTCGCTGCATAAGAATCGTTTCTCCCCCGTTACTTGGGGATTGCGTAACAGAATGCTGCGACTTCATCAAGAAATATTGTGCACTATTGCTACGACCTAAGTCTCCATAGTTGATCTCAGACCAATTGGGGCTTTACGGCGGCAACGGCGTGATGTTTTCCTTGTTTGACTTTTTTCCGATTGATGGCGCCGCTTCGGGCGCACAGGCGCGGGAGGGCGACGTGACCGATTTCAGGGCCATTCGCATCGACAAAAGCGATCACGGCCATCATGCCGGTTACGTCGTCATGCAAGAGCGCGACCTCATGGACGGCGACGTCGACGTCGACGTCGCCTTCTCGGCGATCAACTACAAGGATGGTCTCGCCGTGAGCGGCAAGGGGCCGGTGGTGCGCCGCTTTCCGATGATTCCGGGCGTCGACTTCGCCGGCCGGGTGACGCGTTCGGCGCATCCGGAGTTTGCGCCAGGCGATATTGTGGTCGCGACCGCATGCGGGCTGGGCGAAGCGCATTACGGGGGGTTTGCGCAAAAGGCGCGCCTTTCGGGCGATTGGCTTTCGAAACTGCCGCCGCCGCTAAGGATGGCGCGAGCGATGGCGGTCGGCACCGCCGGGCTGACCGCCATGTTCTGCGTTATGGCGCTGGAGCGTCACGGCGCGCGCCCGGCGGAGGGGCTCGCCGCCGTGACGGGCGCGGCGGGCGGCGTCGGCTCATTCGCCGTCGCCTTGCTCGCCAAAGCCGGCTGGCGCGTCGCCGCAGTGACAGGACGCGCAGCGGAAGCGGACTATCTGAAGCGCCTTGGCGCGACCGAGATCATCGACCGCGAAGAATTTGCCGGTTCCGGAAGGCCGCTGCAAACGCAGCGCTTCGCCGTCGGCGTCGATGCTGTCGGCGGCGTCACGCTCGCCAATCTTCTTGGGCAGACGCGCTTCGACGGCGCTGTCGCGGCTTGCGGCAACGTCGGCGGCATGGAGCTTCAGATGAATCTCGCGCCTTTCATTCTGCGCGGCGTTGCGTTGCTTGGCGTTGAAAGCGTGCGCCCGCGCATCGGTCTGCGCCGCGCGGCCTGGGCGCGTATCGCCCAGGATCTCGAGCCGGCGGCGATCGACGCAATGACCGAGATCATACCGTTCGACGAGGCGCTGGATCGCGCCCGCGCCGTCGTGACCGGCGGCATTCGCGGCCGCGTCGTGGTCGACATGGGACTGAACCTTCCGGAGAAAGATGGAGACTGATAGGATTTCGGAAGAACGAGGACCGCCTTTGTCGCGACCGCCGCTGCCGCCCTTCACGCTCGAAACCGCGACGCAGAAAGTGCGCATGGCGGAGGACGCCTGGAATACGCGCGACCCCGAGCGCGTGGCGCTCGCCTATGCGATCGACAGTCGCTGGCGCAACCGAACTGAGTTTCTGATCGGCCGCGGAGAGATCGTCGCCTTTCTCGCCCGCAAATGGCGCCGCGAGTTGGATTACCGGCTGATCAAGGAAATCTGGGCTTTTCGCGACAACCGAATCGCCGTGCGTTTCGCCTATGAATTCCACGACGATTCCGGCAATTGGCATCGCGCTTACGGCAACGAAAATTGGGAGTTCGACGAGAACGGCCTGATGCGACTGCGAATCGCCAGCATCAACGATCTGCCGATCGGCGAAGCCGAGCGGAAATATCGCTGACCGCAAGGTCCGCGTCCCGCCGACCATCCCGGCCTTTCCGAGCTTGGCCTTTGAAAAGGCGAAGCTAAGCTATTTCAAGAGCGCGCAAATCGTCGCATCGTTACGTCAATTTCTCGACAAGCGCGCGCGTCTCGGCTCTAATGCCGGCGAACGGCCCGCTTGGGCCGATTATTTTTGTCGAGATGCTCGCCACGTCGGCGCGGGCCACAAGGTTGGATGCGCATGAGCTCGGCTTTCACCAAAGAACAGGACGACGACAATCCACGCGAGGATCTGCCTGACCGGCCGATCAGCCCGCATCGCAATCTGGTGACGGTAGAGGGCCTCCAGCAGATCGAAGGCGAACTTGCGCGCCTGCATAAGGACATCGAGCGCGCCACGGCGAGCGAAGACAATCACGCGCTGGCGCTGGCGCAGCGCGATCTGCGCTATTGGACGGCGCGGCGCGCGAGCGCCGAGGTCATCCGGCCGATCGCCGATCACTCGGTCGTTCGGTTCGGACATCGGGTCGTCATAGAACTTGAAGACGGCGAACGCCGCAGCTACCGACTGGTTGGCGAAGACGAGGCCGACCCGACCAAGGGCCTGATTCCCTATGTCGCGCCGCTCGCTAAGGCGCTGATGGGCAAGTCGGTCGGCGACAAGGCGGAGGTCATTCATCACAGCGCGCGGATCGTGGAGATCGGCTAGGGCGATCCAAATCCCCGGGCCAAAATTCATTCACGCCATCGTCAGACTTGCGGCAAGGCGCTACGCCAGAGATTCTCGCAGGCGCGCCGAGCCGCTATGTTAATCAGTGACGATGTCCGATCTGTTCCAAGCCGCAAAGCTCGAAGAAGACGCGCCGCGTCCGCTGGCCGACCGCCTGCGGCCGACCGGTCTCGATGAAGTTGCTGGCCAGGATCATCTGCTTGGACCCGACGGCGCGCTGAGACGCCTCATCCGCGCCGGCGCGCTCGGCTCCCTGATCTTCTGGGGACCGCCCGGCACCGGCAAGACAACAGTGGCGCGGCTGCTGGCGCATGAAACCAAGCTGGCCTTCGTGCAGATTTCGGCGATCTTTTCCGGCGTCGCGGAGTTGAAGAAAACCTTTGAGGCGGCGCGCGCGCGCCGCGCCGCCGGTCAAGGAACTCTGCTTTTCGTCGACGAGATTCATCGCTTCAACCGCGCCCAGCAGGATTCTTTCCTGCCGGTGATGGAGGACGGCACGATTACGCTCGTCGGCGCGACGACTGAAAACCCATCCTTCGAACTCAATGCGGCGCTGCTGTCGCGCGCGCGAGTGATGACCTTCAAGGCGCTTGACGAAGCGGCGATCGAGCAACTGCTTAAGCGCGCCGAACAGGCGGAGGGCAAGCCGCTGCCGCTCGAATCCGACGCGCGCGCGGCGCTCGTCGGCATGGCGGACGGCGACGGCCGCGCCGCCTTGACCCTCGCCGAGGAAATCTGGCGGGCCGCAAAGCCCGGCGAAATCTTCGATCGCGCAGGGCTGGCCGAGGTGGTGCAGCGCCGCGCGCCGATCTACGACAAGGCGCAGGAAGGCCATTACAATCTGATCAGCGCGCTGCATAAATGCGTGCGCGGCAGCGACCCCGACGCCGCCCTCTATTATCTCGCGCGCATGCTCGCCGCCGGCGAAGATCCGTTGTTTCTCGCGCGACGAATCGTGCGGATGGCGGTCGAAGACATCGGCCTCGCCGATCCACAGGCGCTCGTCGTCGCCAACGCCGCAAAGGACGCTTACGACTTTCTCGGCAGCCCCGAGGGCGAGCTCGCCCTGGCGCAGGCCGTCATCTATGTGGCGACCGCGCCCAAATCCAACGCCGCCTATGTCGCGTTCAAGCGCGCGCAGCGCGTCGCCGAGGAGAAGGGCTCGCTGACGCCGCCAAAAATCATTCTCAACGCGCCGGCGAAACTGATGCGCGAGGAAGGCTATGGCGCGGGTTACGACTATGACCATGACGCGCCCGAAGCCTTCTCGGGCCAGAACTACTGGCCTGATGCGCTGCCGCGGCAGAAATTCTACAGGCCGGTCGAACGCGGATTCGAGCGCGAGATCGCCAAGCGCCTCGACTATTGGGAACGACTGCGCAAAGAGCGCGGCGATTCATAAATCTGCGCCCGTCGCGCGCCGGCGCAAGGGCTCGTCCAGCGACCTCCGGTCCTGTGGCCGGCTTTCCGTTTTTATATCCGTGGCATGGGCGAAAGAGCCGCGAACCCTCGCATGGACCGGGCGGGCCAACTCCTTTAAGGAATGACGACCAGACGCGACGATATCCCCACTTTCGCCGCGGCGGCCAATAGCTCAAGCGGCGCGCCAATGCTACCCCATGAAGACCGTTCGTTACGGAGCCGATTCACGCCGGTCATGACCCGTAAAAGGTCCGTTCTCCTTGTCGCGCTCGTCGCGAGCCTTGCGATCGGCGCCGCGCTGCCGACTCTCTTCAAAGCGATCGGCGACCTGATCCCGCTTGACCGTCAAAGCCAGGCGGCCAAGCCGGAACCCGCCGAGGGGGAGGTCCGGCTTTCCCCCGCTCAGATCGAAGCCTCGAAAATCTCGGTGCAGCCTGTCGGCCCCGGCGACATCGCGCGTCAGCTCACGGCGCCCGGCGCGGTCAAGCCAGATCCGGACCGTATCGCGCGGGTCGCCGCAAAGGTCGTCGGCGTCGTTGAAGAACTGCGCAAGCGACTCGGCGACAGCGTCGCGCGCGGCGAAACCATAGCGATCATCGACTCGCGTGAAGTGGCGGAGGCGAAAAGCGAATATCTCGCCGCCCTGGCGAACTTCGATCTCCAAAATGTTCTCTATCAGCGCGAGAAGGGACTTTTCGAAAAGAAAATCACCGCCGAGCAGCTTTTCCTGAAAGCCAAAGCGGTCTTTATGGAAGCCAAAGTAAAGCTCGATCTCGCGCGGCAGAAACTCGCTGCGCTCGACATGAGCGAGCAGGAGATCGCCGCTCTGCCGTCCCAGCCGATCGCCGATCTTCGCCGCAAGGAGATTCGCGCCCCGATCGCCGGGCGCGTGATCGAGCGTCTGGTCAGCGTCGGCCAGCCGGTTGGCGGCGAGGGCCAGGCCAAGGAGCTCTACGTCATCTCCGATCTCTCGGTCGTCGAGGTCGAACTCGCGGTGCCCGCCGCCGATCTTGGTCTCTTGCGCGAGGGGCAGGAGGTTCGGCTTCAAAACGCCGAAGGCCGCGGATTCGAGGGCAAGATCACCTATGTAAATGCGATGATCACGCGAGAGACGCGCTCGGGTCATGTTCTTGCGCGCTTCGCCAACCCAGATTTCTCGCTGCGACCCGGCAGTCTGCTCGAAGCTGAGATCTCGCTCAAAGAGGCGCGGGTGCAGCTCAAAGTTCCGCGCTCGGCAGTGATGATCATCGACGGCAAGCCCAATGTCTTCGTTCGTACGCCCGAAGGCTTTGCCAAGCGCGAAGTTGAACTTGGACGAGGCGACGGCGGCTCCGTCGAAATCGTCTCCGGCCTCGACGAAGGCGACGAGATCGCCGTCTCCAACGTCTTCTTGTTGAAGGCGGAGCTCGGCAAACAGAACATTCCGGAAGAATGATGCGCGCCGAAGGCTCCACTTCGTCGACCTCGCTGACGCGGCTTCGATCCCGCGCTGAAACCTTTCGCCTTCGATGATCAAGAATCTCATCGCCTTCTCGGTCAGAAACCGCTGGCTCGTGGTGTTGTTGACGTCGCTCGTCGTACCGCTTGGCGTCTGGTCGCTTATGCGATTGCCGATCGACGCCGTTCCGGACATCACCAATAATCAAGTGCAAATCAACGCCTTCGCCCCGGCGCTTTCCGCCTTAGAAATCGAAAGGCAGGTCACCTACCCAACGGAGAACGCCATCGCTGGCATACCCGGGCTCGAATATACCCGTTCGCTTTCACGCAACGGCTTCGGCCAGGTCACGGCCATATTCGCCGACAATGTCGACATTTACTTCGCGCGCCAACAGATTTCCGAACGTCTCACACGCGCCAGGGAGAATTTTCCTCCGGGCGTCGACTCGCATATGGGTCCAGTCGCGACAGGCCTTTCGGAAATTTACATGTGGTCCGTCAGCTACGCGCCGAGAGGCGGCGACGAGCCGGCGCCCGACGGAAGACCCGGCTGGCAGAGCAATGGCGATTACCTGACGCCGGAAGGGCACAGACTGCGCAACTTGCTTGAAATGACCGCCTATCTTCGAACGGTGCAGGACTGGATCATCAAGCCATTGTTGCGCACCGTGCCGGGAGTCGCCGGCGTCGATTCGCTCGGCGGTTACGTCAAGGAATATCATGTGCAGCCCGATCCGGCGAAAATCTTCGCTCTCGGCCTGTCGTTCGCCGATCTCGCCGGCATTATCGAGCGCAACAACATCAGCCGCGGCGCCGGCTATGTCGAACGCAACGGCGAGGGTCTCGTCGTGCGCAGCTCCGGACGACTCGAAACGATCGACGACATCGGCAAAGTCGTCGTGTCGACGCGAGGCGGCACCCCCGTGCGGGTCGAGGATATTGCGGACGTAGGCGTCGGACGCGAGTTGCGCGTTGGCAGCGCCAGCATGAACGGCGAGGAGGTGGTCATCGGCACCGCCTTGATGCTGATCGGCGCCAACAGCCGCGAAGTGTCGAGCGCCGTCGATGCGAAGATGAACCAGATCCGGCGGCTGCTGCCGCCCGGGATCGAGGTGCGCACGATCTTGAACCGCACGGACCTCGTCAATGCAACGATCAAAACGGTCGCCTTGAATCTCGTTGAAGGCGCCGCGCTCGTCATCCTCGTGCTCTTTGTCATGCTCGATAATTTCCGCGCGGCGCTTGTGACGGCGACGGTCATACCGCTGACAATGCTGCTGCTTGGCATCGGTATGTATTCCGGAAAGATCAGCGCCAATCTGATGAGTCTCGGCGCGCTCGATTTCGGCTTGATCGCCGACGGCGCGATCATCGTCACTGAGAACTGCCTGCGTCGTCTTGCGCAGCGCCAAAACGCCCTGGGCCGCGTGTTGACGCTCGAAGAACGGCTGACGACGGTGATCGACTCGGCGGTAGAGATGCGGCGGCCGACCGTCTATGGGCAGGCGATCATCATTCTCGTCTATGTGCCGATCCTGACCTTTTCGGGCGTCGAAGGAAAGATGTTCCATCCGATGGCGATGACCGTCATCATGGCGCTGGCGTCAGAATTCATCCTTTCGCTGACGTTCTTTCCGGCGATGATCGCCATCGCACTTTCGGGACCCGTGCGCGAATCCGAAAATCTGGTCGTCAGCGCGCTGAAAGAAGCCTATGAGCCCATCCTAAAATGGGCGATGGCCGCGCCGTCGAGGCCCATCGCGATCGGCGCCGGCGCCTTCGTCGTTGCGGCGCTTCTCTATCTGACCTTGGGCGAAGAGTTCGTTCCAACGCTCGATGAGAAAAATCTCGCCATGCAGGCGAATCGAATCCCCAGCGCGTCGCTTACTCAGGCGCAGGGCATGCAATTTGAGATTGAGAGCGGGCTACGCAGCTTTCCCGAGGTCGATTACGTGTTCTCCAAGACCGGCACGGCGGAGATCGCCACCGATCCGATGCCGCCGAACCTGACTGACACGTTCATCATGCTGAGGCCTCGGGAAAAGTGGCCTGATCCTGGCCTCGACAAGGCCGCGCTGATCGACAAAATGAAGGCGCGACTCGCGCAGTTGCCAGGCAACGTCTATGAGTTTTCGCAGCCCATTCAACTGCGTTTCAACGAACTGCTCGCCGGCGTGCGCGGCGACATCGCGGTGAAAGTGTTCGGCGACAATTTCGACGTCATGTTGAAGGCGGCCAATCAGATCGCCGCAATTCTCAATTCGGTCAAAGGCGCAAGCGACGTTAAGGTCGAACAGGTGGCTGGCTTGCCGATCCTCGATGTCGCCGTTGATAAGCGCGCCATCGCGCGCCTCGGCCTCAGCGTCGCTGCGGTGCAGGACGTGATCGGCGCCGCGATCGGCGGCCAGAGAGCGGGCGTGGTGTTTGAAGGCGATCGCCGATTTCCGATCGTCGTTCGACTGCAGGACAATTTGCGCGAGGACGCGCAGGCGTTGGAGTCGATTCCGGTCGCGCTTCCTGCGGTCGCTGACCATGCGCCGGTCGTGCCGCTCAAGCAGGTGGCGAAATTCTCCATCGTCGACGGCCAAAACCAGATTTCGCGTGAGAACGGCCATCGCCGGGTTGTGGTTACGGCGAATGTGCGCGGACGCGACCTCTCCTCGGTCGTCGAAGAGGCGCGAGCGAAGATCGAGTCCAAAGTGACGTTGCCGCCCGGCTACTGGATCGCATGGGGCGGCCAGTTCGAGAATCTCGCGACGGCGCGAGCGCGCCTGACGATTGTCGTCCCGGTCTGCTTTTTCCTGATCCTTCTCTTGCTCTATTCCGCGCTCGGCTCCGCGCGTGACGCGTTGCTGGTGTTCACCGCGGTGCCGCTGGCGCTTTCGGGCGGCGTCGCCGCGCTGTGGTTGCGCGGCATGCCGATGTCGGTTTCGGCCGCTGTCGGATTTATTGCGCTCTCGGGCGTCGCCGTGCTGAACGGCCTTGTCATGCGCACCTATATTTCGCAATTGATCGCTGACGGCATGCCCGAGCGCCCGGCGATTTTCAAAGGCGCGATGACGCGATTGCGCCCCGTCGCGATGACGGCTCTGGTCGCGTCGCTCGGCTTCCTGCCGATGGCGCTTGCGACCGGCACCGGCGCCGAGGTTCAAAGGCCGATCGCGACGGTAGTCATCGGCGGCCTGATCAGCGCCACGCTCCTCACGCTCGTGGTCTTGCCCGCTCTCTACGCGTTTTTTTGTCGTTCGCCTGCTGCCTTGCAGCAAAGCGGAGGCTGACCGTGAGCCTGCGCGGCGGCGCCTCGGTCCTGATCTGCCTCCTTGCAGCGGGAGCCACGGCGCGCGCGGAAAACTTGATGGACGCGATGCGCCGCGCCTATGACGCCAATCCGCAACTCAACGCCAGCCGAGCCGAATTGCGCGCCATCGACGAGAAAGTGCCACAGGCGCAAGCCGGCATGCGGCCGCGCGTTACCGCCGACGGTTATCTCGGCGTCCAGCGAAATCGCTATATCACGCAACAACGCGACGTCGATCTCGACGACCCTACGCTCAGAGCCCGCACGAAGAGCATCCAAAACGGCGGGAGCATTCCTCGCTCCGCCACCTTGACCATCGAACAGCCGGTTTTCGACGGCTTCAAAGCGCAGAACGAAACGCGCGCGGCGGAGTCGGGCGTCTTCGCGGGGCGCGAGCGACTGCGTCTCACCGAGCAGCGCGTACTATTCGACGCTGTCGCCGCCTATATGAATGTCTTACGTGACACGGCGGCGCTCAAACTTCAGGAAAGCAATGTTGCGGTTCTGAAGGAACAATTGCGACAGACGCGCGAGCGCTACGATTACGGACAGATCACGCTAACCGACATCGCGCAGGCCGAGGCGCGGCTCGCCGGCGGCAAATCTCTCGTCGGCGCCGCGCGCGCGGCGCTCGACGCCAGCATCGGCGTCTATCGCAAGATCGTCGGCGTCGAGCCGACGAAGCTCGCGCCGGGCGCGCCGATCGACCGATTGCTGCCCAAGTCGCGCGAGGAGGCGGAGCGCATCGCGCAAGCCGAGCATCCCTTCATTCTTGCCGCGCAGCACGAGGCGGACACCGCCGATCTCGACATCAAGGCGCTCGAGGCGGACTTCATGCCCAAATTGTCGATCGTCGGCGATGTCTTTACGCAGACCGACACCGCCGGCGTCGGCAACCGCAACATCGGGGCCAGCGTCGGCGGCCATCTCAGCGTGCCGATTTACGAGGGCGGCTTAACGTCGTCCCGCGTGCGGCAAGCCAAGGAAACCGCTGGGCAACGCCGGTTCGACTCCGACGTCGCCCGAGCCGAGATTCTTTCGCTGGTGCGCGCCTATTGGGGCGCCCTGCAGGCCGCCAAAACGCAGATCGCCGCGGCGCAAACCCAGATCGCCGCCGCCGAACGCGCGCTCTATGGCGTCAGAGAAGAAGCTAAAGCCGGCCAGCGAACGACGCTCGAAATTCTGAACGCGCAACAGGAGCTGCTCAACGCGCGCATCGGGCTCGTCTTTGCCCAGCGCGACCGCGTCGTCGCCTCCTACGCCGTGCTTTCCTCACTTGGGCGGCTGTCTTCGGATTGGCTCGGCCTTACGCCCAGCGGCGGCTATGATCCCGCGGTCCATTTCGACCAGATCAAGGATCTTTGGCTCAATCCGGCGACGCCCGAAGGACGTTAGAACAGGAGGCGCAGCGCCAACGCGGCAAGATGCTATAAGGAAACGCGCGTTGATGCGGCGCATTCGTGAGAAACAGAGGGAGAGAAAAATGCGAGGCGCTTTCATCACGCTCGTCGTCGCAACGGCGCTGGCGTCGCTATCAGCGATCCCTGCCAACGCATTTTGCATGTTCGGCTGCGATCCAACCGCGGAGCAGGCGCGGCAGATTTTCGAAAACCTGCTCAAGGAGCGCTTCGACAAACCCGGCAAGATCCTTGAATTCAAGGAGACGATGAGAGAAGCCCTCGAAATGCACGCGACGGGCGAGAAAGGCTTCGAGATTTTCTTCAACGCGCGCGTCGAATTTCCTGAAGGAGCCAATCTCGACTGCAAGCCGGACGACGCCGGAACGTTTCCGGAGGGATGTTCGTCTGGGAAACATTATGTGACCGCGCCGCGCGGCGTCGACCCGAAGGGCAAGCAATATGTGCCGCCCGGCGCGACGGTGACCTTTGACGAAGAATACCGCTTCTACGCGGATCCGAAGGGCTGGAAGGGCCCCGACGGAAACGTCTACTCGCAATAAATTGCGTCCTCAAAAAACTATGGGCGCGCATGACTGCGCGCCCCAAGATTATTCTGCGTTTGAGCCTGCAGCTTCGGCTTAGAGTCCGTTTGAGAAAGGGGCTCAATGAGCGATGCGTCGCAAGAGAAGCCCGCCCATGGCGACGTGGATCATTGCTTTTGAGACGTCGATGCGCTTTTCGTAATCGCGCACGAGCCGTCGCCAGCG
>VGEB01000034.1 GCA_016869435.1 Alphaproteobacteria bacterium
GCGACGAGCGGGACGACGGCGAAGGGCAGCGTCACGCTCAGCGCCACCTGGCTCAGGACCAGCAGCTGCGCCGTCGCCGATTCGCCGGCGTAAAGCGTCACGCCGATCGCCGGCGCGATGGCGATGCTGCGGGTGATGAGGCGCCGCATCGCCGGCTTCATCCGCAGCCGCACGAATCCTTCCATCACGATCTGGCCGGTGAGCGTGGCGGTCACCGTCGAATTCAGTCCACAGGCGATGAGCGCCACCGCGAAAAGCGTCGCCGCGACCGGCTGTCCGAGCAGCGGCGCGATCAGCCGGTAGGCTTCGCCAAGCTCGGCGACTTCGGTGTGTCCGCTCGCGTGAAAGACCGCCGCCGCGAGAACCAGTATCGCGCCGTTGATGAACAATGCGAGAAACAGCGCCAGCGTGCTGTCGATCACCGCGAAGCGGATCGCCTCGCGCTTTTTTTCGAGCGGCTCGGCGACGTTCCGCGTCTGCACGACGAAGGAGTGCAGAAAGAGATTATGCGGCATCACCGTTGCGCCGAGAATGCCGAGGCCGATGTAGAGCATTTCGGGATCGGTGAAAAACTGGCGCGTCGGGATGAGCCCTTGCGCGACCAAGGCGAAATCGGGACGCGCCATGATAAGCTGGGCGGTGAAGGACAGGGTGATCATCGCCAGCATCGCCACGACGAAAAGTTCGATCTTGCGGAATCCGACACGCTCCAGCGCGAGCACCAGAAACGTGTCGAGCACGGTGATGAGAATGCCGACCGCGAGCGGCAGGCCGAACAGCAATTGCAGGCCGATGGCGGTGCCGATCACTTCCGCGAGGTCCGTGGCGAATATGCCGACCTCGGCGAGAAGCCAGAGCCCGACGGCGGCCGGGAAAGGATAGTGTTTCCGGCAGGCCTGCGCGAGATCGAGCTCCGCGCCGACGCCGAGCCGCGCCGCAAGCGACTGCAGCACGATCGCCATCAGGCTGGACAGCACGGCGACGAAAAGCAGCGCCGTGCCGAATTTCGATCCTCCGGCGAGCGCCGTCGCCCAATTGCCTGGATCCATATAGCCGGTGGCGACGAGATAGCCTGGACCAAGAAATATGAAGAGACGCCGCAAAAATGCGCCGCCTTCCGGCACATGCACCGACCGGCGCATGTCGCCACGCTGAGGAACGGGAGTTTCGGCCGTCGTCGCTGGCGTCACATTTGTCTCCACAGCCTCGCCGGCGACTGCCGGACGTGAGATGCTTCCCGCATAAGCTTTCCTTAAGGCGTTCCTTTATCACCCATGTAAATTGCCGAGCAGAAAAATTCATGTGTGGCCGAGAGCCTCGCCGGCGCTCTTGCTTGTCGCACGCCGCAATCGGAGGCATGCTCCAGGCTCGGCTATCTCTTTGCCGAATCAACGGATGCGCCTGTCGGCGCCACACATGTTCTCCATCGGCGGAGAATGGTTGAAGTTTCGAGGCGCGATCGACGCAAGAGCGTTCGCGATCCTTTTCGATCCAGGTCTAGAAGCGGGGCTTTGTAAATGTTCCAATTGACGATCCCGATCAGCTCGGAAGGCGGACATCCAAGCTTTCACAACAACGCTCCAGATCCCGTGACATCGGGCGGCGAGCTTCCGACCTTCAAGTTCGAACTCGAAAAATCGCAAGGTCGCGTCAATGGCGCGAGCTACGGCAAAGAGGCGACGGTCGCCCAGCTGCCGATCTCGAAGGATATCGCCGGCGTCTCGATGCGGATGGAGCAGGGCGTCATGCGCGAACTGCATTGGCATGCGACGGCGGCCGAATGGGCGTTCGTCACCGAGGGGCGGGTGCGCACCACCGTCATCGATCCGGCGGGCTGCTCAGAGACCAATGATTTCGAGCCCGGCGATCTTTGGTATTTCCCGCGCGGCCATGGCCATGTCATCGAGACGCTGGGGAAGCAGGAATGCCATTTCATTCTCGTTTTCGACAATGGCTATTTCTCTGAATTCGGCACGTTCAGCATCAGCGACTGGATCGGCCATGCGCCGAAGGAGCTGCTGGCGAAGAATTTCGGCATCCCCGCCTCGACCTTCGACAGTTTCCCCAAGGAGGAGGTCTATTTCGCCAGGGGAAATATTCCGCCCGAAACGCCCGCGCCGCCGCTGCAGGGATGGAAGCCGCCGCCGCTCTCCCACAAATACCGTCTTCTGTCGCAGAAGCCGTTTGAGACCTTCCCCGGCGGAATCGAATGGCGAGTCGACGGTTCGCAATTTCCGATCTCGACGACGATGACCGGCGTCGTTCTCGAAATGGAGCCGGGCGCGCTTCGCGAATTGCATTGGCACCCTAACGCTTCGGAATGGCAATATGTGCTGAGCGGCCAGCTTTGCGTCACGCTGTTCGGATCAAAGGGGCGCTGGCGCCAGGAGACGTTCTCGAAGGGCGACGTCGGCTATATTCCGCAAGGCATGGGTCATTCGCTCGAGAACGTCGGGACCGAAACCGTGCGCGTGCTGATCGTCTTCAACAACGCCCACTATCAAACAATTGATCTGTCGCAATGGATCGCCGGCAATCCGACCGACATTCTGGCGACGAATTTCGGCCAGGACCCGTCCGTGTTCGAGAAATTCCCGCGCAGAGACGTCTTCATGACAAAGTGAGAGAAAGAGGCTCGCGTCAGCGAGCCTTTTTCACTTGCCGACCTTGCGCAGCAGCGCCTCGAGCCCTTCGGGGAAAATCAGATCGTGCGAGACGGCGATCTCGTCGGCGCTCCACCAGCGCCAGCCGAGCACATGGACTTTTTCTTCCTCTGTAAGGTCGCGCGGCTTGGGCGCGAAGCGCTCCGTGCGGATGAGATAATAGCGCTCGATCGCCTGATGCCAGTCGTCGCCCATCTCCATCGGGAATTCGCGCGTGGCGACGACCGGACCGGGATCGAGGACAGTCAGACCAGTTTCTTCATAAACCTCCCGGCGCAGCGTCGCCTCGAAGCTTTCGCCTTCCATGACCGCGCCGCCCGGCGTCGCCCAGAAGTGATGATGGCCGAGCGCCAGAAAATGCGGCGTCAATCCCCCAGCGTAGCGTATCAGCAGAACATCATTCTCTTGATCGACGATCAGCGCGCGGGCTGCCTCGCGACGCGGCAGCGCGCGGCCGTCCCAGGGCGCGGCGATCTCGGCGCGGCCTTCCGGCACCGCCCAATCGACGAGCGACCAACCTCCATCCTCATAGGCGATCCAATTCGGCGTCGCGTTGAGCACCGGATGGTCGCGCTTTGCGTCGAGCGCCTTGCCGGCGGCGAGGCGCCAGGCGATGTCGAGAACGCCCGCATGGGCGACGACAAGCACCGTCTTGCCGGCGCTTTCCTTGGCGATTTGAGTCAAGGCCTTGCGCACCCGCTCGGCGAAATGTTCCAGCGTTTCGCCTTGCGGCGCCGCGAAGTCCGGCTTGCGCGTGAGATAGTTCGGATAAATGTCGGCGTGCGTCGCCTGCACTTCAGCGTGCGTGTGTCCCTGCCAAACGCCGTCGTCCTTTTCGCGCAATGCCGGGGTCTTGGCGACGTCGAGCCCGCGCGCGCCGGCGATCGGCGTCGCCGTGGCGAGCGCGCGGCGCAGATCGCTCGAATAGACCCGGTCGAAATGCGCGCCGTCGAGTTCCTTCGCCAGCGCCGCCGCCTGCGCGCGTCCGCGGGCGTTGAGCGCGATGTCGAACTGGCCCTGAAAGCGCCTTTCGATATTCCAGTTCGTCTCGCCGTGGCGCGCGAGACACAGAAGCGTGCGGGGCATGTTGTTTCGGATTTAAGGCGGAGGAGCCGTTGTGCAAAGCCGGCCTAGCGTTCGCGCATGCGGCGCCGGGCGTTCTAAAGCTTTGTTGTGCAAATGTCAGTCCGCTTTCGGGACGCCCGCGACGAATAATCGCGGACGCTTTTGCTTTACCGGTCATGCAAAGCGGAACTGGGCTTTTCGGGCGAGAACGCGTCTAAGATGCTGAAGCGAATGACTTATCCACGTTCGCGCAATTCGCCCGGATGTAGCGCGATTTAGTGCCTCAGGCCGGTGGTGAATTCCCCGCTGCGCAGCCGCGCCGGCAGGGTTTCGGCAAAGGCGGCTATGGCCTCCTCGCCATAGGTCGCGACCAATTCGCGCAAGGCTGCGGACAAGGCGGCATGGGCGAAGGAATCGCTCTCGATCCCCGCAAGTATCGCTTCTGCGAAGGCCTCGGTGACATAGGCGAGGGCGGCTCGATGCTGCTCCCCGCCCGAGTCGCAAAGCGAGGCAAGGTTCGAATGGTTCATGCCGGCACTCTAAAGAAGCCGTTCGCGCCGCGCGAGACGACCCTTGCCGGAAGGTTAATTTCGCGGCCGGGCCTTTCGATCGCGCTGCATTTGGGCGAAATCCGCCAAATGTGGTTAAGTTGATCGATTTCTATCTTGAAGCGCGCTTTGTGCGAAAAAGCCAGCGTCGGCCCTTTTTCGCGAGCGCTCTATGGATTTCCATAACGATAGGTGATGTCGCGAGTCAGCCGAGAAGCCTCCGTCAGATAGCGCGAGATCGCCGTTTGGGCGTTGGGCGTGCAGGCGCGATAGGTCAGTTCGTAGCCGCGAAATCCACGGTTGAAGGACGCCATCAGCTTCTGGCGGCGCGACCCGCTCGGCGCATCCGCGTCGAGCAAAGCGGCCATTTTCCCGCGCCATTCGTCGCCGTCGCCGGCGCCGCAGAGGTCACGCAAAAAGGACAGCGCGCCGAGGACCTCCGAGAGCCGGGTAATCTGAGGCTCGTAGGGCGGCGGCGGCCGCTCGGGCCCGCTGGGGGCCGTCGTTCCCGACGTTGTTGTCGCGCCTGGCGCGACAGGCGCGCCAGGCGTTTGTGGCTTTGTCTGTCCCTGCCCGGCGTCACGCTTACGGGGCGGGCGTTCCGACCGCCGGGGTTCGGCAGGCGCCCGCCGGGCGCGACGAGGGCCGTCGAAGCCGCCGAAGAGGAAGTCGAAGGGATCCTGCGCGGAGACGTCGCTCGAAAAAAGCGTCGCTGCCGCCGCCGCCGCGAGCGCCGCCGCGCGCGTTGATTGCGCCGTCATGGATAAAGCCGCTCCTTTCGCCACGATCCGCCCGGCTCCGCTCGGTAGAAGCGGACGCGGTCATGAAGCCGGAACGGCCGGTCGGACCAAAACTCCATCGCGATCGGCGCAATTCGAAAGCCTCGCCAATAGGGCGGCCGGGGAATGGCGCCTATCGCATATTTGGCGGCGAAGGCGGCCACCGATTTTTCGAGTGCGAAGCGGCTCTCGAGCGGCCGCGACTGCTGGCTCGCCCAGGCGCCGATGCGCGAGTCGCGCGGGCGGCTGGAGAAATATTCGTCCGCCTCGGCGTCGCCGACAGGGCTGACGGGCCCGCGCAGCCGCACTTGACGGCGAAGCGACTTCCAATGAAAGAGTCCCGCCGCCTGCATATTGGCCTCGAGCTGGCGCCCCTTGGCGCTCTCCGCGTTGGTGTAGAATACGAAGCCCTCCGGCGTCCAATCCTTCAGGAGCACCATGCGCGCGTCGGGCAGGCCGCTGGCGTCCGCGGTCGCCAGGACCATCGCTTCGGGGTCGTTCGGCTCCTTGAGCCGCGCCTCGTCGAACCATTGCGCAAACAATGCGAAAGGCTCGGCGGCGTCGACGAAGTCACCCGGCGTTAACGCGTTCAAGCGAAAATCCTCTCAAGCCGAGTCGAAGATCGGCGCTTCAAAGGTGGCCTTTTGCGATTCCAGCGCCTCAGACATACCGCCGCTTGCGTCATTGCTCAAATGTCGCGCCGCATTGGGCTCATCATGCTGACGGCGACAGCCGGCGGCCTTGCCGGCTGCTCGATCGCCGTGCCGATGGCCGCCGAGCCTTCGCCCATGTGGGGCGGCGCGCGCGTGACGCCGGATGTCACAGGCGCGATTCCGAAATCCCCGCCGAAACTGTCGCGGGCGCTCGATTCGGAAGATCATCGCCGCGCCATTGCCGCCATGAGCACGGCGCTCGATCCGCAGGGAAGCGGCGCGAGCGTCAATTGGGACAATCCGCAGACAGGCGCCAAGGGCTCCTTCACGCCGGTCGGCCAGCCTTACCCTCTCCAAGGCATGATCTGCCGCGCCTTCCATGCCGACATCGCAGTGAACGAAACGCAGGAAAGCCTTCAGGGCGCGGCCTGTCGTGAAAAAACCGCCGAATGGGCGCTGACCGACGTGAAGCCGCTAAAGAAAGGGTGAAACGTCGACGCCCTTCGGCACGCGACCGATCGACGTCAACGGCCCCGTCCTGTGACGAATGTGTTGTCTGCCGGCACGGCATGACGGCGAAGATCGTTTGCCCGCGCGGGCGAAGCTAAAGCAATACGCCCGGGTTGAGGATACCGTTCGGGTCGAGCGTCGCCTTGATCGCGCGCATGGCGTCGAGCGCCACAGGACTCTTCGTCTGGCGCAACAAATCGCGCTTCAACCGCCCGATTCCGTGTTCGGCCGAAATCGAGCCGCCGAGTTCGCTCACGACGCCGTGCACGATGGCGTTGATCTCGGTCCAATGCGCGAGGAAATCGGCCTTATCTCCGCCAACGGGCTGCGAGACGTTATAGTGGATGTTGCCGTCGCCCATATGGCCGAAGGGAACCGGGCGCGCCTGCGGGAAGGCGGCGCGCAGCCTTTGTCCCGCCTCCTCGATGAAGCGCGGAATCTCGTTCACCGGAACGGCGACATCATGCTTGATCGAGCCGCCCTCGCGCTTTTGCGCTTCCGACATGCTTTCGCGCAGCTTCCACAGCGCGCTTGCCTGATCGAGCGATTGCGCCAGCGTCGCGTCCTGCGCCAGGCCGGCGTGGAGCGCGGCGGCGAGAATTTCGGCGGCCGCGCGCTCGGCTTCACCCTCGGCGAAGGCCGCAAGTTCGACAAGAGCATACCAATCGTGCGCCTGCGCCAAGGGATCGCGCGTTCCGGGAATATGGCGCAGGACGAGGTCCAACCCCGGTCGTGACATGACCTCGAAGGCGTTGAGCATCGGTCCCGCGTGGCCTTTGACGAAGTTCAACAGCTGCAGCGCCTCTGCCGGATTGCGGAGTCCGAGAAAGGCCACCGCGCGCGAGCGCGGACGCGGAAAAAGCTTCAGCGTCGCGGCGGTGATCACGCCAAGCGTTCCTTCGGAGCCGATAAAGAGCTGCGTCAGATCGTAGCCCGTGTTGTCCTTGCGCAGCGCGCCGAGCGTCGACAGCAGCCGGCCGTCCGCGAGCGCGACCTCGATCCCGAGCGCGAGATCGCGCATCGACCCATAGGCGATGACGTGAACGCCGCCGGCGTTGGTCGCGAGATTGCCGCCGATGGTGCAGCTTCCTTCCGAGGCCAGCGACAGGGGGAAGAAGCGGTCGGCGGCCTGCGCGGCGTCCTGCGCCTGCGCCAGCGTCACGCCGGCTTCGACCGTCATCGCGTCGGCCGCGGCGTCGACGGCGCGAATCTGGTTGAGCCTTTCGAGCGAAAGCACGACGGAATCGCCGCTGGCGTCGGGGGTCTGGCCGCCGACAAGTCCGGTATTGCCGCCTTGGGGGGTTACGGGCGCGCCTGTTTCATTGCAAAGCGCAAGAATGTCGCCGACGTCGCGCGCGGTTCGGGGCTTTAGGACGCAGAGCGCGCGGCCATGATAAAGGTCGCGGGGCTCCCCAAGATAGGGAGACATCGCCGCCGCATCCGTTACGACGGCCGTTTCGCCGACGATGGCCGCGAGACGAGAAACGAGAAGAGGCGCGTCAAACCGATTGGCTGTCACAGTCAGTAAGATGCGCCCTTTTCGTAGCGCCGTCCTTAGCGATGACGGCGACGGCGATTATCATTGCGGCGCGCATAGACATAAGCGCGCATAGCGACTGGCGCGCTCGCGAGGACGACACTGCACAATGTTGCGGCGATAAGCGCATTCATCATGACGTTCTCCTTCCAGATCACGGAAATCATTCAACTTCCGGCTACGCTGGACCATGTGGCAAATCCTATGCCTGATTTTGCGAATCGGCAACGCCGCAGAGCAAGGTTCCTGCGTCCCAATGTCGCTTCTTGACCCTCCTGTGACATTCTCGGCACAGCAGGATGACGTTGGCGCCGATTAATTCATCCAAGCAGACGACGTTTGGCCGATCTGCGCCTACTCTCCCTCTCAAAAACGGCGACGATCTCGACATGCGCCGCATAGCGGAACTGGTCGAGAGGCGCGATCTCGCGAATCACATAGCCGCCTTTGAGCAAAACAGCGGCGTCGCGGGCGAAACTTTGTGCATTGCAAGAAACGGCGACGACGATCGGAATTTCCGATCGAGCGATTTCAGCCGCTTGGGCGGCGGCGCCGGCGCGTGGCGGATCAAAGACAATGGCGTCGAAGCCATTGAGTTCACTGGCGTTCAGCGGGCGGGCGAAGAGATCGCGCTCGATCGCTTCGAGCGGGAGCAGGCCCTGCGCGGCCTGCGCGGCGGCGCGCAGGGCTGCGATTGCGGGGCGGTCCGAATCATAGGCATTGACCTTGGCGCGCTGCGCCAGCCGAAGCGCGAAAGCGCCGACCCCGCAGAACAGATCGGCGACGACTCGCGCCTTCGCCGTCGCTTTGCAGACTGGCGCGGCGATCGCCTCTTCGCCGCGCTGAGTCGCCTGGAGAAAGGCGCCGGCGGGAAGCGTCAGCGTCGCTTCGCCGATTTTGATCTGCGGCGCGCGACGCAGCGCGACGAGCCTGCCGTGATTGGTCAGGCGCGCCAAATCATGCGCTTGGGCGGCGGCGATGAGGGCGTCGGTTTCGGCGTTATCAAGCGGACCAGCGCCGCGCAGCTCCATGTCGAGGCCGCCGAGCGTCGCCGTGACGGCGATGTCGAGCGGCTTGCCGCGCGGCGATAGAACCTCGGCGATGGCGCGGGCGGCGACCAGCGCGCCAACAAGCTCGCGCGCAAGCAGAGGGCAGGCGTCGATCTCCACGATGCGATGAGACCGCGCCGCCATGAAGCCGACGCGCGCCATTCCGGAATCAAATCGCGCGTGAAAGGTTACGCGGCGCCGGCCGGCGCCATGCGCGTCGATCATCGGCGCGACCGCGCATGCAAGTCCCGCGTTCGACAGAGCCGTTTCGACGAGGCCGCGTTTCCATGCCGCGTAGGCGTCGGCGCGAAGCGTCTGCACGGCGCAGCCGCCGCAATCTGTGAAGTGCGGACAGATCGGCGCGATCCGCTGCGGCGATGCTTCGACGATGTCGACGAGTTGCGCCTGCTCGCCGTCGACCTGCGCGGCGATCGTTTCGCCGGGCAGCGCATAGGGAACGAAGACGCGCCGCCCGCCAAGCAGCGCGACGCCCTCGCCGCGATGGCCGAGCCGCTCGATGGTTAGGCGCTCAGCGCTCATGATCGACCGGCGTGAATAAGAAACTCGCGATTGCCGTCGCCGCCTTCGATCGGCGATGCGATGACGCCGCAAACGCGCCAGCCGAGCGCTTCGATTTCACTCTTTACGCGCGCGCAGACCTGGGCGTGAATCTTCTCGTCGCGCACCACGCCTTTCTTCGCCGCCGCCCGACCGGCTTCAAACTGCGGCTTGATCAGCGCGACAAGGTCGGCGCGCGGCGTCGCGCGCGACAGGACCTGCGGCAGCAACATAGCGAGCGAAATGAAGCTTGCGTCGATCACGATGAGGCTCGGCGCCTCGGCAAGCTGCGCCGCCGTCAGCGCGCGCGCGTCCTGTCCTTCGAGCGAGGTCACGCGTGGATCTGCGCGCAGCCTCTCATGCAATTGCCCGTGACCGACATCGACGGCGACGACTTGGCGCGCGCCGCGCGTCAGCAGAACGTCGGTGAAGCCGCCCGTCGAGGCGCCGACATCAAGACAAAAGCGCGCCTTCGGATCGACGCCGAAATGATCGAGCGCATGCGCGAGCTTCACGCCGCCGCGCGAGACCCATGGATAGGGCGCGCGTGCGATAATGCTCGCGTCGGCGTCGATCGGCTCGGAGGGCTTTTTGACGATGCGCCCGTCGACGCTGACAAGGCCGGCTTCGATCGCCTCGCGCGCCTTGGCGCGGCTCTCGAAAAGCCCCCGCGCATGGAGCGCCGCATCGGCGCGGATCGCGCCCATCGTCACTCTCCCGATTGAAGCAATGTGCCGGCGCGCCGCGCGCTCTTGAGCAGCAGGCCGAATGCGACGGATGCGGCGGCGAAAAGAAACACGTCGATCGCAAGCCCCTGCGCCAGCAGGTCCCAGCGGATCAAATGATCGATCAATACGCCGCGCAGACCTTCGAACACATAGGTCGGCGGCAGCATCCAGGAGATGGGCTGCAGCCAATTCGGCAGCGTTGTCACCGGATAATAGACGGCGCCGAGCGGCTGCACGAAGAACATCAGCGACCAGACGAGGTTTTCCGCGCCGAGTCCATAGCGCAGCAGAATGCCGGAGACGAAAAGCCCGATGGTCCAGGCGAAGAACATCAGCACGACGAAGAAGGCCGCAAAGGCGATCCCCAGCGCCCACAAATTGAAGCCGAAGAAAAGAATCGCCATGATCGTTACCGGCAGCACGCCGACCACGAGTCGAATAAGACTCATCGCGACCAGCGCGCTGACGAATTCCACCGGCCGTAGCGGACTCATCAGAATGTTCGGCAGATTGCGCGACCACATTTCTTCGATGAAAGAAAAGCAGAAGCCCTGCTGGCCGCGCAGCAGAATGTCCCATAACAGAATGGCTCCGATGAGCGTGCCGGCGGCCTGCGCCGCACCGCCCGGCGCCGCAAGCGCGCCGGCGCGCACGAGATAGGTTTGTAAAAATCCCCAGGTCAGCAGCTGAATGGCCGGCCAATAGATAATGTCGAGCACCCTCGTGCGGGAGGCGCGCAGAAGATAGGCGTAGCGCAGCACCATCGCGCCGACGCGCTTGAATGAAAAATTCATGAAGCGGCCCCGTCGACGCGGCCGCGCGCGACGTCGAGAAACACTTCTTCGAGCGTATCGCGGCTGTAGCGCGCCAGGAGATTCGCCGGCGAACCGTCGTCGACGAGGGCGCCGTCCTTCAGCATCAGCACGCGGTCGCAGAGGCGCTCGACCTCGCTCATATTGTGCGAGGCGAGAAGGATCGCGCAATTATGCGTCTTGCGATGCGCCTCCAGTCGGGCGCGCACCCAGTCCGCCGTGTCGGGATCGAGCGAAGCGGTGGGCTCATCCAGGAGCAGGAGCTGCGGATCGTTGATCAGCGATTTGGCGATGGCGACGCGCGTCTTCTGGCCCGCGGAAAGACGTCCGGTCTGCCGGTCGAGGAAATCTTCGAGCGCGAGATCGACCGCAAGCTGTTCGATCTTGGCGTCGAGATCGTCGACGTCATAGAGCATGCCAAAGACGCGCAAATTCTGCCGCACAGTGAGACGATGCGGCAGATCGACATAGGGGCTTTCGAAATTCATCCGGCCGAGCGCGCGGTAGCGTTCGCGCGACATGTCGCAGCCGAAGACCTGGATCGAGCCCTCCGTCGGCTCGATCAACCCCATCACCATGCCGATCGTCGTGGTCTTGCCAGCGCCGTTGCCGCCGAGCAGGCCGGTGACTGAGCCGGCGTCGAGCGAGAAATCGAGCGGCCCGACGACTCTGCGATGATCGTAACTCTTGGAAAGGCCGGCGACGGCGAGCGTCGGCCCTGAGGAGAGCGCGGGTTGCGGCATGGAAGTTATTAAGCCCGCCAGGGCCGACCTCGCAAGGGCGTCATTTCTGACACGCTGGACAATAGAATGTCGAGCGGCCGGACTGGACGACGCGCGCGATCGTTCCCCTGCAGCCCGGCGTCGGACAGGCCGCGCCTTCGCGATCATAGACTCGGAAGCTGTGCTGGAAATAGCCGAGCGATCCGTCGATCTGGCGATGGTCGCGCAGCGACGAACCGCCCGCTTTCAATGCGGCCGTCAGGACTTCCTTGATCGCCTGGGGCAGCCGCGCCAGCGCCGCCGTCGGCCCGCCTCGCGCCGCAACGAGCGATCCCGCAGCCCGCAGCGGCGAGATGCGCGCGCGATGCAGCGCCTCGCAAACATAAATATTGCCAAGCCCGGCGATCAGACGCTGGTCGAGAAGAAGCGCCTTGACCGGCGCCGCGCGTTCTCGAAACCTGTTCGCAAGCAGCGCTGCGTCAAGCGCTTCGCTCAGCGGTTCGACGCCGAGGCCTCGAAAGCGGATGTCCTCGTCGATCTCATTCGTCGCAATAAGAAGCATGCAGCCGAAACGGCGCGGATCGTTGTAGACGATGCGCTTCCCCTGATCGAGATGGAAGACGACATGGTCATGCGCGGCGCTCTTGCCGCGCGCGCGGTGAAAGTGACCCGGCGTCTCGTCATCGATCCGGAAAGACCCGCTCATGCCAAGATGCATGATCAGCGACTGGCCGTCCTCTAGATCGGCGACGAGATATTTGGCGCGGCGGCGAAGGTCGAGAACGCGCCTGCCCTCGAGACGTGCGGCGAAGCGTTGTGGAAAGGGAACACGAAGGTCGTGGCGCCTCAAATCGACGCGCGCGATCGTCGCGCCGACGAGCGCGGGGGCCAGTCCACGGCGCACCGTTTCGACTTCGGGCAGCTCAGGCATAAATAAGGTTAATCCCGTCGCAAAAGCCGACGCGCCGGCGCGGCGCGGGCGTAGCCACCGGCCCGGCGACAGGCTATACCGTCCCCTTCCTTCCTCGTCACCCGAGCGCCTGATGATTGATCGAAGTTCCGAGCGAGAGGGCTCGACCCATTTCGGCTATTCCGAAGTCCCCTTAAGCGAGAAACAGGGCCTCGTCGACGACGTCTTCCATAAGGTCGCACGGCGCTACGACATCATGAACGACCTCATGTCCGGCGGCATGCACCGGCTGTGGAAGGACACCCTCGCGGCCAAGGTCAATGCGCGCGGGCGCCGGGGATTTCGCCATCTCGACGTGGCCGGCGGCACGGGCGACGTCGCCTTTCGCATCGCCGCCTCGGCGGCGCATGACGCCGAAATCGTCGTGCTCGACATCAATGGCGACATGCTGGAAGTCGGTCGCGACCGCGCGCGCGACCGTGGCCTTTCCGGCGTCGACTTCGTGCAGGCGAACGCGGAGTCGCTCCCCTTCCCCGACGCGCATTTCGACAGCTACACTATCGCTTTCGGCATACGCAACGTGCCGCGCATCGACGTTGCGCTCTCCGAAGCCTATCGCGTACTGAAGCCCGGCGGCCGTTTCCTATGCCTTGAGTTTTCGCATGTCGCCGTGCCGGGACTCGACAAGCTTTATGAGGCCTATTCGTTCAATGTCATCCCGACGATCGGCAAATTGGTGGCGGGAGACTCGGAGCCATACCGCTATCTCGTCGAATCCATCCGTAAATTTCCGAGTGCGGAAGAGTTCGAACGCATGATCCGCCGTGCCGGCTTTCGCCGCACCGGATATGAGCGGCTGACGGGCGGCGTCGTGGCGATCCATTCCGGCTGGAAGAGCTGATCTCTAAAGAGCGGCGGCATTCGTGATCCTTGGCGTCGGTCATTCCTATCGTCTGGCGCGCGCCGGCTACATCATGGCGCGCGAAGGCGTCTTTGCGCTTCTCGATCCCGCCCTTCTACCGCCGGCGGCGGCGCCGCTGGTGCGCTTCGCCAATCTCTTCGCCGGCGGCAAGCGCGACGGCGCCGGCAAGGCGCTGGTGCGCGCGCTGGCGCAGATCGGCCCCTCCTATGTGAAGCTCGGCCAGTTTCTGGCGACCCGTCCCGACATCGTCGGCGGCGAGATCGCCGACGCGCTCACCGCGCTGCAAGATCGGATGGAGCCGTTCGGCCGTGACAAGGCCGTCGCCATTATTGAACGGGCGCTGGGCAGAAGAATCGACGAACTCTTTGTTTCCTTCGGCGAGCCTGTCGCCGCCGCCTCCGTCGCCCAGGTTCATGTCGCGCAGGCGCGTTACAAGGAAGGCGTGCGCAAGGTTGCAGTGAAGGTGCTGCGGCCGGGAATCGAGCGTCAGTTCGCGGTCGATCTGCGCGACATGTATCGGATCGCGCGGCTTGCCGAGCGCTATTCTTCCGAAGCGCGCCGGCTACGCATGATCGAGGTGGTCGATACGCTGGCGCGCACCGTGAGGCTCGAAACGGATTTTCGACTCGAGGCCGCCGCGGCTTCCGAATTCGCCGACAATGTCGTCGGCGATCCCGAAATGCACGTGCCGGCCGTCGACTGGAGCCGCACCGACCGCGAAGTGCTGACGCTCGAATGGATCGAGGGCGTTCCGCTGTCGGACATCGAGCGGGTCGCCGCCGAGGGCCACGATCTGAAGCAGATCGGCCGCAATGTCTTGCAGTCGTTTCTGCGCCACGCGATGCGCGACGGGTTTTTTCACGCCGACATGCATCAGGGCAATCTCTTCGTCGACAAGAAGGGAAGGCTCGTCGCCATCGACTTCGGCATCATGGGCCGTCTCGGTTTGAAGGAGCGCCGCTTCCTCGCCGAAATTCTCTACGGCTTCATCGTTCGCGACTATAAGCGCGTCGCCGAGGTTCATTTCGAGGCGGGCTATGTCCCTGCGACGCACTCAATCGAAGAATTCGCGCAGGCGCTGCGCGCCATCGGCGAGCCGATGCATACGATCAACGCCGCCGATATTTCGATGGCGCGTCTGCTGACGCTGCTTTTCGAAGTGACGGCGCTCTTCGACATGCGCACGCGCACCGAGCTGGTGCTCTTGCAAAAGACCATGGTCGTCGCCGAGGGCGTCGCCCGCACTTATGATCCCAAGCTCGACATCTGGAAGACCTGCGATCCCGTCGTGCGTTCCTGGATCGAGGAAAATCTTGGCGTCAAGGCGAAGGTCGAGGACGCGAGCAGGAGCCTTGTGGAGATGGCGAAGCTCGCGACTCGGCTCCCGCAGACATTGCAGGAGGCCGAAACCGCGATTGTCCGGGTGACCGAAATGTCCGAGCGCGGCGTCGATCTTTCGCCGCGCTCGATCGAGGCGCTGGCCGACGCGCGCCGACGCTCGGACCGCTGGTTCCTGGCGGCGTTTGGCTTCTTATTGTTGGTCGCGATATGGCTCTTGAAATGAGGCCAATAATCGCGGCGCTACTTCACCCCGACCAGCTCCACGTCGAAGATCAGCCAGGCGTTCGGCGGAATGACGCCGCCGGCGCCGCGCGCGCCATAGCCGAGCTCCGGCGGAATGACCAGCGTGCGCTTGCCGCCGACCTTCATGCCTTCGACGCCCTCGTCCCAGCCCTTGATCACCTGGCCCTGGCCGAGCGGGAATTCGAACGGCTGTCCGCGATCGCGCGATGAATCGAATTTCTTGCCCTTCTCGCCATTGTTATAGAGCCAGCCGGTGTAATGCACCGCCGCGGTCTGACCGAGCTTTGCGGTCGCGCCGGTTCCGACCTTTGTATCCTTGAACTGGAGGCCGGTGAGGCTCTTCGTCATCTCGGCTTCGGCGCGGGTGGCGTCAACGGCGACCGCGAGGCTCGCGATCGCGGCGAAGGCGGCCAGAATTGTTCTTGAGACAAGGCGCATCTTTCATTCCTCCAGTTTGTAAACCGCCGCCATGATCCTCCGGCCGAGGACATGCAAAGCCTATTCGAGCACGCCGTTGTCGCGGGCGAACTGGAGCAAATCCTTCTGCGGCCGCGCGCCGACATGCGAAATGATCTCCGCCGCGGCGAGCGCGCCGAGCATGGCGCTGCGTTCATGCGGCAAGTCCTGCGTGTAGCCGGCAAGAAAGCCGGCGGCGAAGAGATCGCCGGCGCCTGTGGTGTCGACGACGTCGTCGACTGGGAAAGCCGGCGCCGCCAAAGCGCTCGCGCCATTGGCGACGACGCAGCCCTTCTCCGACCGCGTGACGACGCCGAGCAGCCCCTCTTCGGCGCGCAGCGCCGCGAGCGCCGTATCGAAGTCGCCCGTTTCATAGAGCGCGTGCAATTCACTTTCATTGGCGAAGACGATGTCGACGACCCGATCGCGGATGAGCGAGAGAAATTCGCCGCGATAGCGATCGACGCAGAAACTGTCGGAGAGCGTCAGCGCCACCTTGCGTCCGTTGGCGCGCGAAATCTTCGCCGCCTTTAGAAAAGCCTCCTTGGCGCCAGGCGGGTCCCAGAGATAGCCCTCCATGTAAAGCACCTTCGCGCGCGCGACCGTCTCTTCGTCGATGTCGTTTGGCGCAAGCGCCTGACAGGCGCCGAGAAAAGTGTTCATCGTGCGCTGGCCGTCCGGCGTCACGAAAATCAGGCAACGGGCGGTCGCGGCGCCATCGGCCGCGGCGGGCGTGTCGAAGGCGACGCCAGCCTTGCGGATGTCGTGAGCGAATTCGCGCCCTGCGTCATCTTCCTTCACTTTGCCGACGAAGCCGGCGGCGCGCCCGAGGCTGGCGAGGCCGGCCATGGTGTTTGCGGCCGAGCCGCCGGATATGACCGTCGTGGGCCCCATCGCGGCGTAAAGTTCGGCGGCGCGCGCTTCATCGACGAGCGTCATCGAGCCTTTGCGCAATCCTGTCTGAAGCAGATGGTCGTCTTCGGCGCGGGCGATCGTGTCGACGATGGCGTTACCGATTCCCAGCACGTCGAATGGTGAGGTCATAAGAGCAAGCGATCCGATTAGGAAAGATAATCACGCGCCTTCGGCGCCGCGGGCATGGCGTTTACTAGCACTGCGGCGCTGGCCAGTCGATCGCGCGCGCAGCCTTCGGAAAGACGCGCGTGCTATCTGCAAATCGGCGGCAGGAGCACTTCGACGACGAGGACGAACAGCGCCGCCGTCACGAAGGCCGGCACTGGACGCAGCGACACGTGGCGGAACAGAAAGGCGTACATAAACGCCATCCAGATTATGATCGGAAACAGCAGAAAGCGCAGGAGCTTTTCGGTCGGCAGCGGCGGCGGCAGGGCGATGGCGAAGATGAGATGCAGAATAATATAGGCCAGCGCCCCGATGCCGCCCATAATGGCGAGCGCGATCGCCGTGCGCTGAAACTTTGCATCCTCTTTGAGAACGCGCAGCAGGCCGTAGCTCGCGCCATAGAGAAAGCCCGCGCTTAATATTCCGTAGATCAGGCTTCCGATCAGCGAATGATTGAACGCCTGCGCGATCGCCTGGAGAAGGCCATAACCCCCGAGTGCGCCCAACATCAATTCGCGCGAATCCGGCAGGGAAAGTTGCGACGCTTCAAGATTGATCATCTTGAACACCGTCTGCGGCGTTTGCTCGTTGAGAAGCGGAATGTTGATCGGCATGGAGAGCGTTTCCCTCGTCGCTGGGAAGGCGATAGCCCTGCCCGATTGAAGCGAAAAGCCGTGCGGCCCAGAGCGCCGCGATAGCGCCGGCCGGGCCGCACGACCAATTGGCGCCTCTCTAGCACGCTTTGGCGGAGCGCGAAAATGGCGTTCCTGATGTTGCAACGCGAAGGCGCCGGCTACGGCAGCCGCCGGCTCCAATCCTCGCGGGCGATGACCTCGACGATGCGCCGCGCCGCGTCACGCCAGGCGACGCGCAAGACCTTATCGGGGTCGCCGGCGCGTCGGCCATCGAGAAAATCGGCGATCGTCGCCGCCAGCGCCGTCGCGTCATTGACGCGAAAATAGAGAGCGCCGTCCTGCCCGACCTCGCGAAAGACCGGAATGTCGCTGCAGATCGCCGGCCGGCCGCGCCGCGCCGCTTCCACGATCGGCAGGCCGAAGCCTTCCGCATAGGAGGGGAAAATCAGCGCCGCCGCATGATCGTAAAGGAAGGAAAGCTCGTCGTCGTCAACGTCGTCGAACCAGAACAGCCGACGGTCGAATTCGCGATGCGTGACAATCTCGTTGACGACCGCTTCTTCAAACCAGCCGCGCCGTCCGACGAAGATCAGTCGAATATCGCGCCCATGCGCCCAGAGTTGTTCAAAGGCGCGGAGGGCGACGCGTTGGCCCTTGCGCGGTTCGATCGTGCCCACGTTAAGAAAGACCGGCGCTTCGCCGGCGACCGCCCGCTTGATATTATCGCGCGGCGCGGAGTCGGCGCGCAGCGCCAAATCGGAGCCGCAATGGAACCAGCCGATCTTGAGCCCGGGACGATGCGGCAGCCGTTGCGCGGCGACATAGTCGGCAAGTTCGTCGGCCACGGTTTTCGAAATCGCCAAAAAACTGTCGCTTTCGACGAGCGCCTTGCGCAGCCAGGCGCGGTAGCGCGGCACCGTCACTTCATGGCAGGCGTGCGGATAAAGTTCCGGAATGAGATCGAAGATACAGCTGACGACCTCGCCGCCCTCGCGGCAAATCTTTGCGAAAATGGGCGCGAGTTCCTCAAAGGCGTTCCAGCTGTCGGAAAGCATGAGAAAGCGATCGCCAGATTCGATGTCGATTTCCGAATCGGGCGCGGCGTCTGCGCCGACAAGCTCGGCGACGAAGCTATTGGCGCTCAGCAGCCGGCCGTTTTCGCAGCGAACGGCGAAAGCAGGGATGTCGAAGCTTTCGCCGCTATAAAGACCGCGCACAACTTCTTTGACGACGCGCTGAATGCCGGTGCCGGCGTCGCGCTTGATCGTTCCGGTGACGTCGACGAGCAGCCGGCGCGCCGGCGCCGGCGCGCTTCGCGCGGCCGGAGCGCCCTGAGCAGGCGTTGATGGCGGCGCCTCGGACGCCGGCGGGCGAAAACGCGCGACAAAGGCGTTTGCATTGTCGGCGATGAAGGCTTCGATCGGCCGAAGAAAGCGGTAGATGTGGCCGGAGACCGAATAGATCAGCCGATAGCGCTCATGAGTCAGATGCAGGAGTTCGGCGCGCAAATGATCGAGCTGGAATTCAAGCAGGCGCATGCGTTCGCGATCCTGGTCGCGCTCTCCGTTCCGCCGCTCGCTCATGAACCTTTGCTCACGACGAAGCCTGCGCAGCTTGCGCCTCGGCCTCGCGGGCGTCGACGAGGAGCGCCTGCAGCATGTCGTCGATGTCGTGACGCGGACGCCAGCCGGTCGCGTCTGTGATCTTCGATGCGTCGCAGGCGGCGCTGGCGAGATCGCTGCCGCCCGGTCGCAGCAGCGCCGGATCAACCTCGATATCGAGTTGCGCCTTGGACTTTCGGCGGAGCCGCTCAAGCAGCGCCTCCATGCGATACGCCGTCCCCGAAGCGATATTGAAGATCGAAACCGACGCAGGCAGGTCCCGGGAATTTTCGATCAGCCGCATATAGGCGTCGATCACGTCGCGCACGTCGAGAAAATCGCGCGCCCTGGACAGATCGCCGACCTTGATCACCGGCGCGGCGCGACCCGTCTCGATCGCGGCGATCTGCGCGGCGAAAGAGGCGAGCGCAAAATTGCGATTGCGTTGGCCCGGACCCGAATGATTGACGGGCCGCGCCACGATAAGTCGTCCGTTGGGCCCGAGCAGATCCGCAAGCGCGCTCTCTGCGGCGACTTTTGAGCGGCTGTAGACGTCGACGGGACGCAGCGGCGCGTCCTCGTTCAAAACGCCATCGCGAAAACTCGCGCCATAGGCAGCCGCCGTCGAGGCGAAGAGGAACGTCGCCGTGGGGCAGTGGCGGGCGACCGCCGCGCCGAGCGCAAAGGAGCCGTGAAAATTCACCCGCCAGGTCAATTCGGCCGCATGCAGCGCCTGACCGATCGACGCTTGACCCGCAAGATGGACGACGAGGTCTGGTCGCAGGCGCGCAATCAGCGCGTCGATCGCGGTTTCGTCGACAAGATCGGCGACCGCCGTAGTAAACGCGTCAGTGCGGCCGCATTCGCCGGGACGCAACAGTATGGCCCGGGCAGCCTGCGGATAGGCCTTAGCCAGAGCTGCGCAGAGGTGGCCGCCGACGAATCCGGCGCCGCCCGTCACCAATATGCGCTCGAAGGCGGCCATCGCGCGCCCTTTATATCAGGTTAAGCCGGCTCCCGCCGCAGTCTTTCAAGGTCGGCGTCGACCATCTCACAGATCATCTCGCGAAGATCGATCTCCGGCTTCCATCCGAGAGCCCGTCGCGCCTTGCTGGAATCGCCAAGCAGGACGTCCACCTCGGCCGGGCGATAGAACGCGGGGTCGATAACGACGAACTTATCCATGTCGAGTCCAACGCGTTCGAAAGCGATTCGGCACATGTCCCGGACCGTGGTGGTGACGCCTGTCGCGACGACATAGTCGTCCGGCGTCTCCTGTTGCAGCATCAGCCACATGGCGCGCACGTAATCTTTGGCGTGCCCCCAATCCCGCTTGGCGTCGATATTGCCGAGACGCAATTCCTTCGCCAATCCGAGTTTGATCGATGCGACTCCGTGCGTCACCTTGCGGGTGACGAATTCGACTCCGCGCAGCGGGCTCTCATGATTGAACAGTATGCCGGAGGAGGCGTGAAGACCGAAGCTCTCGCGGTAATTCACCGTGATCCAATGGCCGTAAAGCTTCGCCACGGCGTAGGGGCTGCGCGGATAGAAGGGCGTCTTTTCGTTTTGCATCGGCTCTTGGATGAGCCCGTACATTTCCGAGGACGAAGCCTGATAGAAGCGCGCTTTCGAGGCCCCGAGCCGCATCGCTTCGAGCATGTTGGTCACGCCCACGCCGGTGACATTGGCGGTCAGCACCGGCTGGCGCCAGGAGGAGGCGACGTAGGACTGCGCCGCAAGATTGTAGATTTCATCCGGCTGGACGTCCTGGACGGTGCGCAGCAGGCTCGAGAGATCGGCGAGATCGGCGTCGTGCAAATTCACTTTGCCGCTGATGCCGAGCCAGCGCAGCCGATGGTCCTCGACGCCCCGATGCGAAGAACGCCGCACCACGCCATGCACTTCATAGCCTTTGTCGAGCAAAAATTGTGACAGATAGGCGCCGTCCTGTCCTGTAACGCCGGTCACCAACGCGCGCTTGGTCATTAATGGTCCTATTCAAATCGCCCGCCGGGGCCATAACGAAAGAGATGCTTCCGCGGCGGCGCAGCTTCGGGCGGTCCTCGCCCAAGCCGCCGGCGGCTGCAACAGGGCGCGCGCGACGCACTTACAGAATCGGGGCGCCCGAAGCAAGAGCGTGGGCATGGTTATGCCGGCGGCGGACGCCGCCGGCATTTCAAACCCTGCCCGATCCCTAAGGCGGCTTAGGCCCCTTTGTCGGGCGGCGGCAATTTGCCTTCCGGCGTCGCCTTGTCGATGGCCTCAGGCAGATATTGGGCGAGAAGCGCCTTCGCCTTTTCGAGGTCGATTCCGGCGTTCTTGGCGATTTCCTTTAGCTTGTCGGCGTTGATCGCCTTGCTGATGTCTATCTCGCTGATCTTTTCATTGGGCCCCAGGCCAATCCACGAGTGGACCTGCTGACCCAGTCCGGAATTCTCGAAATTCTTCACGACGCCGTCGAGGCCGCCTTGCTTTTCCACATATTCCTTAACAAGGCTCAGGGCTTCAGCGCCGATCACGCCGCCAGCGATCGCTTTAAGCCAACTCATGTGCTCATCTCCCTTTCAATAAAGCGTGCGCGTTGCGCCGCGCTAGGTCAGATAAGGCTGGGCGCAGGCTTTACAATGGCAGGCGGGCACGGTCATAAGCTAACGCCTTCATTCAAATAGCAAATCCTCTTTTCGCTGGCCCCAGCGGCGGATCTCTTGCCAGATGTCTTCTGCCGTTTCGGCGTAGCGGAAGAGACGGAGGTCCTGGGGATCGATCACGCCCTCGTCGAGCAGGAATTCGATGTCAAAGGCGCGTCGCCAATAGCTTTCGCCGACGAGAATGATCGGGATCGGCTTGACCTTTCCGGTCTGCACCAGCGTGAGCGTCTCGAACAATTCATCGAACGTGCCGAAGCCCCCAGGAAAGGCGACGAGCGCCCGCGCCCGCAGCATGAAATGCATCTTGCGCAGCGCGAAATAGCGGAACTGCAAGCATAGAGACGGCGTGACATAAGTATTGGGAAGCTGCTCGTGGGGCAGCGTGATGTTGAGGCCCACCGTCTCGGCGCCGGCTTCGAAGGCGCCGCGATTCGCCGCCTCCATAATGCCTGGACCGCCGCCGGTGACGATGGCGAGGCGCGGCAGGTCGCCGCTTTCGCGCGCCGCGCCGACAAGCGCGCCGAATTCGCGCGCAATTTGATAGTAGCGCGAATTTTCGCAAACGCGTTTCACGACCGAAAGCCGCCTGGCGAGCGCCGTGTCGACGGGATCGGCGTCTGCGAGCGCCTGCGCTTCTGCGAGCCGGCGCGCCGCCAAAGCGGGCTCGACGATGCGGGTCGAGCCGAAAACGACGATCGTATCGGCGACGCCGTGGCGGCGCAGCAGCAGTTCGGCCTTGAGATATTCGAGTTCGAGGCGTGGTCCGCGCGCGTCGGTCGAGGCGAGAAAATCAATATCCTCGTCCGCCTTGCGATAGGAGGGACTGGAGAGGATCGCCTGTAGCCGCTCAGCGGCCGCGGGATCGGGAACATCGGGCGCCGGCGGTGGGGACAGCGCTCCCTCCCCGGGCGTCGGGCGAAAATTTCGTTTTTCGTCGCTTGCGCTCAATCGTGGCTCCTTGCAGCCGCTCCTCGGCGGATTTCTTTATTTCCGCACTGGTCCGGCGTATATGACCCGCCGGACGCCGGAGGGCGAAGATTTGTCAGTGAGCAGGGCGATAGCGCATGGCCGGGCATAGTCAATTCAAGAATATCATGCACAAGAAGGGTAAGCAGGACGCGATCCGCTCCAAGCTTTTTTCCAAGCTCGCCCGCGAAATTACCGTCGCCGCCAAGATGGGCCTGCCCGACCCCAATATGAACGCGCGCCTGCGCGCCGCAGTTCTCGCCGCCAGGGCGGAGAACATGCCAAAGGACAATATCGAGCGGGCGATCAAAAAGGCTTCGGGCGCCGACGCGGAGAACTACGACGAGGTGCGCTATGAGGGCTATGCGCCCGGCGGCGTCGCCGTGATCGTCGAGGCGCTGACCGACAATCGCAACCGCACCGCCGGCGAGGTGCGCTCCTATTTCACCAAGGCCGGCGGCGCGCTCGCCGAGACCGGCGCGGTCTCCTTCATGTTCGATCGGGTCGGCCTCGTCGAATTCGATAAGAAGGCGGCGACGGAGGACGCGATGATGGAGGCGGCGATCGACGCGGGCGCCGACGACGTCTCGACGACCGACGAGACTCACGAAGTGATAACCTCCGTCGAATCGCTGCGCGACGTCGCCAGGGCCCTCGAAGAGAAGTTCGGCGAGCCGCGCAAGGCGGCGCTCGTCTGGCGTCCGCAGAACACCATCAAGGTCGACGATGATTCGGGCGAGAAAATACTGAAGCTCGTCGGCTTGCTTGAGGACAACGACGACGTCCAGAACGTCTACGCAAATTTCGAGGTCTCGGACGCGCTGGTCGCCAAGCTTGCGGGCTAGCATTTCGGCAGTGGCGACGACGCCGGCCTTGCGCCGTGGTGAGAGATGCACAACAAGCGCGGCTATCACCACGGATCGCTGAAGCAGGCGCTGATCGACGCCGCTCTGGAAATTCTTACTGAAGGCGGTCCGGCGGCGCTGACGCTCAGCGAAGCGGCGCGCCGCGCCGGCGTTTCGCCCGCAGCGCCCTATCGACATTTCTCCGGACGCGACGCGCTGATCAGCGAATTGGCGCGCCGCGGCTTCGAGACCTTTGGGGGGCGAATCGAGGCGGCGTGGGACGAAGGCCGGCCTGACGCCAAAAGCGCGCTGCGCGCCATGTGCGCCGCCTATCTCAAATTCGCCCGCGACGAGCCGGGGCTTTACGCAGCGATGTTCGGGCAGGCGCAGACCCTCGCCGATCCGGGGGCTGGCGGCGCCGCCGATCACGCGCTCGAAATCCTCTGGCGCGCCGTGGTCGCCTGCCTGCAGCAAGCGGGCGCGCCGGCCCAGGGCGCGCGCTATGCCGCGCTGCAGATCTGGTCGCTCGCGCATGGCGTCGCCATGCTGACCATCTCAGGCCATTTCGATCCGGTCAAAAGCGCGGATCCTGCGCTCGTCCTCGAAAGCGCCGCGCAGGGCGTGATGGAGAGCGCGGCGGCGCGCGCCAAAGCCGCGGCGGTCTAAACTGCTATTAAGAGGCGGCCGATCGTTAAATTACGCGCCCGCTTTAATCATTCATTAACGTTAACGCCCTCAAATGAAGCAAATCTTAATTGCGTGAGGCTGTCGTGCCGCAGGCGTCTTCAAAACACATTCGCTTCAGGGGTCGGTCCTTCCCCGTTCTGACGCTCGAACCGGAAGAGCCGCTCGACGGCTGGTTTGAGCAATTGGACGCATTGCTTGGGCAGTCTCCGGCCTTCTTCGCCAAGAAGTCGATCGTCATCGACCTCGGCAAGATGGCGCTGGAGCAGTCGCAACTTGGCGACCTCCTTGGAAATCTTGGCCAACGCGGCATACGCGTCATGGGTCTTTCCGGCGTCGACTCTTCTTGGGCGTCGGACGACCTGCCGCCGATTCTGGCCGGCGGTCGCGCCACGCCTCAACCGCCGTCGGAAAACGGCGCAACGGCTGCGAGAGACGCAAGTTCGGGAACGCTGACCTCAAGCGAAGAAGCGGCCTTTAAGGACATAGCGAAATCTCTCGGCTCGGACGGCGAGGCCGGCGTCAAGTCAGCCGCGCCGCCGGCGCCAAGCGCCGCGCCGCTGATCCTGCTGGAGCCGGTGCGGTCGGGCCAATCGATCTATCACCCCGAGGGCGACGTGACCGTTGTCGGCTCGGTCGCTTCGGGCGCAGAAATCATGGCTGGCGGCTCCGTGCATATCTACGGAACGCTGCGCGGCCGCGCGATGGCCGGCGCCTATGGCGAGAAACGCGCGCGCATCTTTTGTCGCCGGCTCGAAGCCGAACTGCTTTCGGTCTGCGGCGTGTATCTGACGGCCGAGGAAATCGAGACGACGATGCAGCGTCAGTCGGTCCAAGCCTGGCTCGAAAACGAAACCGTCAAAATCGCAAAGCTCGATTGAGAGAGGACGATAAAATGGCCAAGACATTAGTGGTCACTTCCGGCAAGGGTGGCGTCGGCAAGACGACGTCGACCGCGGCGCTCGGCGCCGCGCTGGCGCAGCAAGGCCATAAAGTCGCGGTCGTCGACTTCGACGTCGGACTGCGCAATCTCGACCTTGTCATGGGCGCTGAGCGTCGCGTGGTCTACGACCTCATTAATGTCGCGCAGGGCGACGCCAAGCTCCATCAAGCGCTCATCCGCGACAAGCGGCTCGACAACCTGTATCTGCTGCCTGCTTCGCAAACGCGCGACAAGGACGCCCTGACCGAAGAGGGCGTGCAAAAAGTCATCGGCGAAATGCGCGAGAAATTCGACTGGATCGTCTGCGACAGTCCGGCGGGAATTGAGCGCGGCGCGACGCTCGCCATGCGCTTCGCCGATGTCGCCGTCGTGATCGCCAACCCCGAAGTCTCCTCGGTGCGCGACTCGGACCGCATCATCGGCCTGCTCGACGCCAAGACCGAGCGCGCCGAAAAGGGCGAGAAAGTCGACAAATTCCTGCTCCTCACCCGTTACGACGCAGGGCGCGCCGCGCGCGGCGAGATGCTGAGCGTCAATGACGTGCTGGAGATTCTCTCCATTCCGCTCATCGGCATCGTGCCCGAGAGCGAAGAGGTCCTGCGCGCCTCGAACGTTGGCGCGCCGATCATCCTTCACAACGCAATGAGCGCCGCGGCGCGGGCTTATTCGGAGGCCGCGCAACGTCTGTGCGGCGAAAGAACGCCGGTCACCATTCCCTCCGAAAAGAAGGGTTTGTTTGTTCGGCTTTTCGGTCGGAGGGCGGCATGAGCTTATTTGGATTGTTCGGACGCCGCGCCGCCACGGCGCCGGTCGCGCGCGAGCGCCTGCAGATTCTTCTCGCTCATGAACGCAAATCTGCGCGCGCGTCCAATCTCATCGGCGTATTGCACAAGGAAGTTCTGGCCGCGATCTCCAAGCACATCGCGGTCGATCCCGATAAGGTGATGGTGAAGATGCATCGGAAGGAGGACATGTCGCTGCTCGAAATCGACATCGAGATCGAGTCGGAGGCGACGCTCGAACGTGATGCGGGATCGGCGGATGATGACGCGTTTGAAGGCGATCTGAGCGGCAAGGCGGCGTGACGGCTTGCGGCGCTCGCGAAGCGTGGCAAAGGGAAAAGCAATCGAGTTCGGCGCGCATCGCGCGCCGTCTCGGCGTTCTTTCAAGCGCTGAATCGCCTTATAGATTGGCGAACAGATTGATATAGGGCGAATAGCTGAAGACCCTATTTCTCGCTTGCCCTGTGATCTCAAACAATATCTGATTTTTGCAGAATTTTTCTACAAGAGAGTTCGCATTCGGGAAACTCACTTGTAGAACTTCTTTTACGCCATTCACACTGACTGTTGGATGCGAATATAGATATTCTAGAAGCTTATTTGCGTTCGCGGCCGTTCCTCCAAATTCGTTCATTATTATGAGTCTATGCTTTTCTCTCAGATCGACGATTTCGCGCGCCGTATCCGTAGCTTGTCGGCCAACGTCGGCCACCCCTCTCAGGAAAAACTTAAGCCAGCCCTCCCAATCGCCGGAGACCCGCGTTCTTTGCAGTTTCTCGTAATATTCGCTCCGATGTTGCTTGAAATAATGAGATAGATAAAGGACGGGCTTCTGCAATATGTTTTGCTGGCAGAGAAAGAAGGTGATCAACAGCCGCCCGATGCGCCCATTGCCGTCAAGAAACGGATGGATGGTTTCGAATTGGGCGTGAGCCAGACCGATCTTGATCAAGGGCGGAAGCTCGTCGCTCGCATGGAGAAATTTTTCCAGTTCGCCCAATGCCGCCTCCGCCTCTTGATAAGGAGGGGGGATGAATGTCGCCGTTGAAAGCGTGCTGCCGGCCGGGCCGATCCAGTTTTGGCTGCGACGCAGTTCTCCCGGCTGAAGATTTCGTCCGCGGACGCCTTTGAGCAATTGCTGATGCAGCTCCCTGATCAGTCGTATGGATAGGGGGATTTCTTGCAGTCTCGCTAGTCCGTAATTCATGGCGGCGACATAGCTCAAAACTTCGTCGACGTCGTTTGGCGCTTCGGAGTCGAATATCTTCGCCTCGGCTTTGAGAAGGTCGTTTATCGAGGCTTGCGTGCCTTCGATTTGGCTGGATAAAACCGCTTCCTTGCGCACATACATAAATACGAACAGTTCCGGGTTGGGCAAAGTTTGAATCGAGCCATCAAGCCGACCCAAGGCGCGATCGGCCTGGGACAGTAGCCACTGCATTTCGGAATCGATTTCCACGGCTGGGTCGGGCGGCAAAGGCGCTGGTATGAAAGCTTTGTAGCCGCTCGGCTGCAGCGCATATTTTCCCGATCTATCGCTCAAATTTAGTCACCCCGTTCTTGTTAAAGTAATATTTTAATATGATTCGACATAAGTTCCTATATTATGTTGGTGCGTTAATATGGAGCTCTTTGGAACCCATATATGCGCCAGACAAATTTAAGGGCATGAGATCGCTCCATACTATGGAAGAAATTTAATAAGAACGGCCGGTCAAGCCTGAACGTCGCGGACTTTTCGTCTGGCCTCTTTAAATTGCCCAGTTTCTCCCCTCATCCTCTTTGTCTTCTCGCACCCTTTCCCCTTGCGCCAATGTTAATGCATATTACATTGGCGTCGGCCCCGCTTTGCGGCGGGCGGCCGTTGACAAAACTGGAGCCCATCATGAGCTGCCATCGTTATTCTCGCATGTCGTCGTCCGGAGAGAGCGGATCGCCCTGGGGCCATTGCGGGCGCATGTCCTGGAGGCCCTATGAGATCGCGGCGATGATCCTCGGCTTTTTCATCTTCTGGCCGCTCGGCCTCGCGATCCTGTTCTGGAAGCTTTGGCAGAAGAGCTACGGCTATGAAGGCGATCTCTTCGCCTTCGCACAGGAGCAGGGCGCGCGGGTGAAGGACGCCGTCAGCGGCGTTGCGCGGGAAAGCGCGTCCGGCTGGGGCGGTCCGTCCTTCATGCGCTCGACCGGCAATGTCGCCTTCGACGAATGGCGCGAGGGCGAGCTCGCCCGTCTTGAGGAAGAGCGCCGCAAGCTCGCCGAGGCCGAGCGCGACTTCGCCGACCATATCGAGCAGCTGCGCCGCGCCCGCGACCGCGATGAGTTCGAATCCTTCATGCGCGGGCGCAAGAACGGCGGCAAGGACGCGTAGAGCCCTTTAAGGCGAGCGCTATCCCACAACTGGCGCAAATCGGCGAGGTCCGATTTGCGCCATTCCGGCATTAATCGCGCGAAGGGCGCCTGCCTTTCGCAGACGGCGAGGCGAAAGAATTCGCCTCGCGCGCGCCTTACTGCGGAATGACGGATGCCTTCCGCTTCAGAAGGCCGCCTCTGACGTATCCGGTCTTGCCATTGTAGGAGACGTGGCACCAGCCGCTGCCAATTCCCCGCGGGCAGCGAAGAACATCGACCTTTTCGCCGCCTTGGATCGTATCGATAACCGACGCAAACATGCTCGGCCGTTTTTTCAGACTGGCCGCGTCGGTCGTTACGACCGGCTCTACGACGACGTTCGATCCGGAGGTCCCCAGCGCAGGCGCGTTCACCCATCCTGTCTGCGAACCATAGCGGACCTGGCACCAGCTATGACGCCAGCCGGGATTGCAGCTCAACACCTGAACATCGGCGCCGGCCGGAATCTTGCCGATCGTGCGCCACGACGCGCCAGGTCCGGCGCGCAGCGTGGCTGGGCTTTGGGCAGTGGTCGCCTGGGCGACGTCCAGGACAAGAAAAGCGACGAAGCCGGCCGTCGCTACAGCGAGCATGTTTCGCATGACGAATCCTCCACATTTTGCCGCAACATTTTCTGTCTTCTTGCATTGCATCGACATGTCAGGGAACGGATGGAGAGTATACTGCGCCGCTTTTGACCGGTCTCTCGAAGAAGCGTCCAATTCGCTCTGTTCCAAAGACAAGAACAAGACGAACCGCAGCGCTTGACTGCTTTTAGCTGGGATAGACCTAAAGCCTTTCGAGAGGGCGCGCCCAAATTGGGGATGTCCCGATCATTGTTGAAAAAGGAGGAGCGGCGTTGCTCGCCTTGAGCCGTTAGGCTCGGGGTGCTGATTCCACGAAAGGAAGCAACGCCATGCAGGAACATACCACATCGACCGCGATTC
>VGEB01000035.1 GCA_016869435.1 Alphaproteobacteria bacterium
TTTTCCTCGCGTGTGCGCCGCGCGATGCGGCTTCGCGTTCAGCGATTCAATGGCGTTCGTCGTGCAAAATATCCGGCGCATTGCAACAGCGAGCGCCGCTAACTCTGCGCAGTCGCTGAATATTTTTACCTCGCGTGCGCGCCGCGCGATGCGGCTTCGCGTTCAGCGAATTCAATGGCGTTCGTCGTGCAAAATATCCGGCGCATTGCAACAGCGCTCGCCGCTAACGCTGCGCAGTCGCTGAATATTTTTACCTCGCGTGCGCGCCGCGCGATGCGGCTTCGCGTTCAGTGAATTCAATGGCGTTCGTCGTGCAAAATATCCGGCGCATTGCAACAGCGCTCGCCGCTAACGCTGCGCAGTCGCTGAATATTTTTACCTCGCGTGCGCGCCGCGCGATGCGGCTTCGCGTTTAGCGCGTTCACTCTTTCGCGCAGGCGCGGCGCGCCGATTTCATCGCCGGCGGCGTGAAGCCGCCGAAGGCGCGCTCGAGAAGCGCGGCGAAGGCGATCGTGGCGCGATCCTCCAGAAAGGGGCCGATGATCTGCACGCCGATGGGCAGGCCGGCGCCATCGTGATCGATCGGCGCGACGGTCGCCGGCAGTCCCGCGATCGTCGCCGGCGCCGCCCAGATCGTATGGGCGTCGAGATAGGAATAGAGCTTGCCGTCGACGCTGATGCGGCGCGCTTCGAGCGGCGTCGAGCGATCGTGCGGGAAGGCCGGCGTCGGGGCGGCAGGGCAAAGCACGACATCGAAGTCGCGAAAGAAGTCGCGCCATTTCTGCCGCAGCTGGGCCCGTTCGTCCTCGGCGCCGCGCCATTCACGAAAGCTCAACGCCGCGCCTCTGGCGCGCTCGGCGGCGAGGCCGCGGTCCCGGGGAGAAAACGCGCCAGCCTCTCGAAAAAGCTTCTGATAGTCGGCGAACGGCACGCCGGCGCCCCAGTAGGCAGAGAGCAGACGCGCATGAAGGCGCGTCGCTTGCGCGAGATCGGGCGCGAGCGCAAGCTTGTCCGAGACGCTGACGCCGGCCTTCGCCAGCCTGTCGACCAGTCTCACGAGCGCATCCCGCACGACCTGCGCGGTCGGCCCCAGCGGATGGGCGTCTATGACGAGCGCTCGATAGTCGCTCAGACGATCATGACGCGGCGCCGGCAAGGCGAGCCTGTAGCCGACGCCCGACGTCATCTCGTCCGGCCCGGCGATGACGTCGAGCGCCAAGGCGAGATCGGCGGCGCTACGCGCCATCGGACCGACCACCGCGAGATCATGCTCGACTGGCAATGGCGCCGTTTCCGGGCGCGCATGTCCCCGGCGCGGAACGAGGCCCTCGGTCGGCCGATGGGCGTATATTCCGCAGTAATGCGCCGGCTCGCGCAGGGAGCCCCCCATGTCCGAGCCGAGCGACAGCGCACAAAAGCCCGCGGCCAGCGCCGCCGCCGAACCGCCGGACGATCCGCCCGGCGTGCGGCACAGATCGAAAGGATTGTTCGTCTTTCCGTAGACGCCGTTGTCGCTCTGCCAGTCGCTCAGCCATTGCGACACATTCGTCTTGCCGAGAACGACGGCGCCGGAATTTTTCATTCGGGAGACGGCGAGCGCGTCTTCTTTTGGCGTGAAATGCTTAAAGCGCGGATCGCCCCAGCAGGTCGGCAGACCGGCGATGTTGAAGGATTCCTTCACCGTGACGGGGACGCCGAGCAACGCGCCGGTCTCGCCTCGCGCAAGCGCCGCGTCGGCGGCGCGGGCCGCAGTGCGGGCGCGCTCAAAGTCGCGCACCGGGACGGCGTTGATTAGAGAGTCCAGCGCCTCGATGCGCGCGATGGCGCGATCGGCAAGCTCCAAGGCGGAAATGCGTCGCCGCCGCAGCGCCGCGACGAGGTCGCTGGCCGAGCGATAGTCCCACTCAGAAGTCGCAATCTCCGGCGCCGAAATCGTCTGCTCGGACATCGCTGGCGAGCCGCAGCCGACCGCAATCGACGCTGCGCAGGCGCCGGCCTCCAGCAGAAATTCGCGCCGTGTCGGCCGGCGCGTCACGACGAATCTTGCGCCGCCCGGCCGATCGCCATCTGACCCACCGCGCCTTCGACATGAAACGGGAGCCCAGTCATTCGCGAGAAGAGGTCGATGTCGCCGACGCCGATGGCGCAGGCGCCGAGCTCCATCTCCGTCGCCATCAGATAGAGGGTCTGCATGACGACGCCGACATGCTTCAAGACCAAGGAATAGGCGAAGCCACTGTATTTCCAAGACACGCGTCCAAACCGCGCCGACATCGTGATCATGATTTGCGGCCGCGTGGGTGCGCCCATTGCAAACTGTCCGTCGTCGATGATCGCCCCGAGTTGGCGCTCGGTCGCCCCGATCGCCACGAGCGCATGGCGATCCGCGTCGTAATGATAGAAACCGCGCGCGAGGCCGGCGCATTTGTCGACCGCGAGATAAAGCTCCAGCTCATAGCTTGCGCCGCCCGAAGGGTAGGGCCGCGCGGCGACCTCCATGCCCTCCCCTTCCCCTTCACTCACCCTATGGCGCGAAACGATGCGCGCGGCGCCGTCGAGAAATCGTGCGACTTCAGCGAGCGTAATCGGACGCGCGTCATCGAAGACCCGCTCGGAGCGCCGCCTGCGCAACATCGCCGCAAGGGCGGAATCGCCAGCGTCGGCGATCTTGGCGAGTTCGATCGCCGGGCCAGGCCAGGCAGGCCGCACCACGGGCGGCTGCGGAATGCGATGCGCATGGGCGTAAAGTCCGCCCGTTGGATTGGCGTGACGACCGTTCGTGCTGCGCACATGGAAGAGGAGATCGTGGAACTCCCACAGCGCAAGATCATCGTCGCCTTCTGAGGCGCGCAAGCCTTTGGCCGGATCTATCGCCAACGTGAACCTGCAATCGACGAGGAGCGCGAGAAACTCTTCCCCAGGAAAATCGGGCGCGCTGCGCAGCTCAGCGAGCGTTTGCGGCGTCGCAAGCCGCGCGAGCGCGGAAGCGACGCGCGCGTCGCAAAGGCGAAAGGATGCGCCGGCGAGAGGCGATTCGAGCACCAGGTCCTCGCCACGCCGCCTCAGGTAAGCGAAGCGCGAAAGCGCGTAGGGACGCGTCCCGTCGAGCTTCTGAAAATTCGGCCGGTAGTCCCGCATCTGCGGCTCGATCGCCACGATGCCGGGACCGTCCGCGCCGCGAGAAAGCTGGTATTCGACAAGGCCGTGAAGAGCGAGCCGCTGGATGAGTCCGCGTAGCTCCTTTTCCTCGGGCGCGTCATAGGCGCCGACGCCCGAAAGCGGCCGGCCCGCGGAAAGATCGGTCGCATGGCGAAGCGCGGCGGCGCTGAATTTGCCGAGCAGCAGCGCCTCACGATCGAACCGCGCCCGAAGCACGCCGCCCGCCTCTTCCTCAAGGGCAACCCCAGGACCCAATTTGACGAGTAGCAAGGCTGGCGCGCGGCTCCGATCGTCGCTCAATTTTATGTCCGTGGATAAAGAGGATTGAGGTCCCGCTCCCGCGTCGGGCGCCGACGCAGACCCATGGCGACCGGCGTGTCGTAGAGCCGGCCGGGTCCGAAGCGGCGATAGAAATGCCTCAGACCGGGGACGATCACCCGCACGACAGGGACCTCGATGTCCGGCCGAGTCTGATCGAGCACGAGAAAGTCGAATCCCTTCTTCGCCATATGGGCGACGCAAGCGCGTATTTGCTCGCGCCGATCGCGGCTCGCGAAATCCTTGAACGGCGAACGGCCGAAACGCGCCTTGCCCTCGGGGCGCAAATAGGCGTGCTTGCGCAAGGGGAGCGGATCATTGCCGTAATCGTCGGCGACGCCCTCCGGCTGTCCGCGCAGCCGTTCGATGGCGAGAAACTGGTTGAGTTCGGTCATCGCGCGCAGAGTCGCGATGCGCGGATCGAAATGCGCGCCGGCGGCGACTTCGATGAATTCGCGCCCCTCGTCCTTCCAATGCGCCACGGCGATGACGACGGGAATGCCGATGTCGGTCGTGACGTTGAGCGCCCAAATATCGCGGCCCATCGCCGCGAAGGCGGCGCGCAGGTCGCAGACATAGCTGTCGCCCAATCTTTCGAGGTCGATCTCGGGCGACCGCAACCGGTTGTACCACCAGATCGCATAGGCGTCGCGTTCGACGAGTTCGAGAAAGCCCTGGAGAATCGCTTCTTCGATGGTATTGCCGGCCGCGCAACCGTTCGAGTCCGCGCTCAGTCGGTTCGCGCAATTCGAGTCATGGAAGAAATAGAGAAGGCCGGTCGGCGCATATTTGAATCTATCGTCGCGCAGCGACCAGACCGGCGACCATTCGATTTCGGCGGACGGATCGAAACGACGCGGCGCCTCGTCCCCCGAGCAACCATCTTGCGCGCGCCGCTCATATTGCGCGTCGCTAAAGTGGATAATCTCTTCGGGATGGATCGCCTCGCCCGCCGAAAAATCGACTAAGCGCCGCGTGACCCTGATCTCGTCGCCCTGGAAGATTCCGCAATAGCGTTCGATCGCCTCCATCAGGGCGCTGGCTTCGCCCTGCTCCGCCATGCTGCCCTTGCCGTAACTGTCGCCGCTCAACCCCGCTTGCAGCGCGTCGACCGTTTCGGGGCAAGGCGAGAAATTATGGCGGGCGACAAAACTCGCGTCGAGCGGCTGATCACTCTTGATCCGCTCGAGATGCGAGACGACGCCGGTCAAGGGACTCACATGTTTGCGATGGCGGGCGACGGTCTCGGCGGGCGTCATAGAGCGGTAGCCGCCGCTCGTCACGACGATCCTGCCGCCGGCGCGCAGTCGAATGGGGATCGGCGCGCGTTCGGGATCGCGCAACGGCGCCGCGCCGCAGACCGGACATTGCGGACGCGCCGGCACGTAATGACGCGCCACTTCGGAGCCCAGCATGTCGAGGCTGACGATATGTTGGCAAAGGTCCGTGCGAAACCCGCTTGCGATGGCCTTTCCGATTTCGACGGCGGCGAGCGATACGCCGCTGCGCCCGAGCGGCTCCGCGCCCAGCGGCGACGCAGCGACGCAACGCGCCGCCTTGCGGTCGAGAAAGGCCTTGACCTGCCGGTTCCATTTCATCCGATCGGAAAGGCATCTCCAGCAAGGGCCTGTGCCGGGGCTGAATATGGGCCCCACAAGCGGAAAAAGTCCGGTCGGCTGAAAGGGCAGCCAATCCGCCTTCTCTTGCACGCGAATGTCATTGAGCGTCGCGAGCCGCTCGTCGAGATAATCCTCGACCAGAGCGACGGTCAGGTCGCCCGCGCCGTCGACCATCCTGACGCCGAAGCCGCGAAGCGCATCTGCAAGCTCTGCTTTTCCCGGAACGCCCAGCGATTCAATTCCGACGCCTATTTTGAGAAGATTTTCAGCCGCGGCGGCAGGATTGAGACCGAGACTCGCCCAATAGGCGGCCGTTACGTCCTGCGGGGCGCCGGAGGGGACGACGAAACGGCGGTCGATCAGCCTCTTGAACGCCTCCTCGATCTTGGCGACCGAATAGTCTGCGGCGAGCGCATCGAAGATCGACGCCTGATCTTCGCCCGCGGCGATACGTTCCGCGAGCGCGCAATAGAGCGCGCCGCGCAAAAAGAATTTCCTGTTCTCGGAATAGAGACAGACGACGTCAGGCGGGAAAATATAGACCGCGTAATTCGGCGCGAAATGAAACGCTCCCCCGAAACGTCCCTCCAGTCGCCGCGCGGGCGCTTCCATCGCCATCTATCGACCGCCAGCCCCGCACATGTTCGTCGACTCGCGAGGCTGGTCCGCCCACGAGGCGACCGAAAGGCGTCCTCCCAAAGCAGCGATTCGCGCTTCGAAAGGACGCCCATGAGCCGCGGCTACCCGGGCCCTAACTCGTTCCCGCAGCGTAAAGCCCGTCCGATTTTCAAACTTGATCCCAGGGCGCCTCAGGCCCCGCAGCCCCTGCAACCTCTGCAGCCGCCACATCCGCGACACCCTCTGCAGCCGCCGCATCCACGACAGCCGCCGCATCCGCGGCAACCCCAGCCCCAGCCCCACCATGCGACGTTTTCAGGTTTGGCTTGCTGGACATCCTCACGGTCAAACAGACGGAAGGAGCTGAGCCCTACGTCGAAAACTTCCTGTTCATGGAGATCTACATCCATGAAGCTCTTATTGTTGTTAGTCGCCGGCTCGGTCGCGGCGTCGGCCGGGCTACTGTCGATGCAGGCGGCGCCCGCCAGCGAGAGAGAGACGCCGATAACGCCGAGCGTCTTCTTGCCGCGATTTGGGCCCTGAGAGTGGTCCGATGAACGCGCCATTTCCTACCTCCCCAAGTAGATAAAATTCACGGCCCCAACGGCGTCAATGTAGCACCCGCCCCCTCGCCGTCAATCCCACGCGCGGTCTCGAGGAATGCTGTCCGTGAGCATAATTGCAGCGAATCAATAATTTATCAGGTGCAACCCCGCGACGGCGCTTCTTCAACCGTCGCGGGTCACACAGATATCGCCAAGGAATAAGGCGTCGAGACCAGCGCCGCGAAAGGTGGCGATGGCGTCAGCGGGCGTGCAGACGATCGGCTCATTGTCGTTGAAGGAGGTGTTGAGCACCAGCGGCACCCCGGTTCGCTCAAAAAACCGCGAGATCAGCGCGTGATACCGCGGATTTGCGGCGCGCCGCACGATCTGGACGCGCGCGGTCCCGTCCTCATGGATCACGGCGGGAATGCGCGCCGCGCGGCCCGGTCTGGTCGGACAGGCGAAGAGCATGAATTCGTGGCTGCGCGACGACGACCCTAAGTCGAACCACTCTTCTGCGTGTTCGGCCAGAACGCTCGGCGCGAAGGGCCGAAACTCCTCGCGATGCTTTACCCGCTGATTGAGGATGGCGCGCGTGTCCGGCCTTCGCGGATCAGCGAGCAGCGAACGATTGCCGAGCGCGCGCGGGCCGAACTCCATTCGACCCTGAAACCAGCCGACGATATTGCCGTCGGCGATCATCTCCGCCGCCTCTCGGGGCGCATCCCTGCATTTGCGGGGCTTCAGACCGGCGGCGCGGACGGCGGCCAGTGTTTCCCGCTCGTCATATTCGGGGCCGAGATAGGGCGTCGCGCCTCCAGTCGGACGCTTCGCGCCGCGTTTCGCGCAATGCGCGACAAGGGCGGCGCCGATCGCCGTTCCTGCGTCGTGCGGCGCGGAAGGAATGAAAACGTCGCTGAAGGCGCCCGCCCGCGCGATCCGATCATTGGTCACGCAGTTGAGGGCGACGCCGCCGGCAAGGCATAGGGCGCCGCCGCCCGCCTCTCGTTCGAGACGGCGCAGAAGCGACAGCGCCGCGCGATCCGTCGCTTCCTGAAGGGCGGCGGCGACATTCATGTGATGGCGCAGGAACTCACCGTCCGGCGGCCGCCTCGGTCCGAACAGCGCGACGAGCCGGTGCGGTTCGAGCGATTTGAAGCCGATCGTCTCGGCGTCCACGGCGTAGCCCTGCTCTCCCTCCTGAATAATCGACGCGAAGGCGCGACGGAAGACCCCAGGGTCGCCATAGGCCGCAAGGCCCATGACTTTCGCCGCGTCATAAGCCGAAAAGCCGAGATAGACGCTCGCCTGCTCCCACACGAAACCGAGCGAATGCGGATAGGAGAGGCTCGCAAGGACGCCGATATGATTGCCTTCGCCGCGCGCCAGCATCGTGCAATCGGCCTCGCCGATTCCGTCGATAACCAATATGGCGGCCTTGTCGAAACCTGAGGGATAATAGGCCGAGGCGGCATGGGCGAGGTGATGCGGGACGAATTTGAGCGCCCGGCCGACGCGTCGGCCCATCATCCGAGCCACGGCGCCGTCGACTTCATCCAGCGAATGCAGAAACACGCTTTCGAGACTGCTGTCCGGCCACCATTCGGGACGAAATTTCAAGCGGCGCAGCCGCGGCTCGAAGGAATAGGCCACGATATCGATATCGTCGGGCAGCAGGCCGGCGTAATCGAGACAAAATCGCATCGCCTGCTCGGGCAGTTCATGCGGATTGTCGACTCTGGCCTCCTTGGCGTGCTTGATGCGCGAAAAGCGTTCCTCTTCGCACGCCGCGACGACGCGCCCGTCGACCACAATCGCCGCAGCCGATTCATGAAAGACAGAATTGAGCCCGAGAATATTCATGTAGCGGACCCACTCCCCTTGTTCCGCGGCTAATCATGGGTCCGGCAGATCGCTGGCCTGAATCTCCGGCGCCTGCGCTTGATCGGACCAAAGCGCGGCGTCGTCCAGCCCCTTCAGATTGACCGCGCGACGCAACGCGCGGAGCCATGGTTTGGACGGCTGCTTCCTCGGATCCTTCCAATAATCGAGATGTCGGAATACGGGAGCGCCGATGCTCAGCCGCACATCCAGAACGCCTCTCCCCAGCAAAGGCGAAACAGCTCCCGAGATAATGTCGCCGAACGCCAGCAAGAAGCTTCCAAAGTAGATATTCGTCCATACCACCGGCGCAAAGACGGCCGCATGATGAGGCGTTCGTATGGAAGCTTCGGTTTGATAGGAGAAGCGGAACCGCCTGCGCACGCTGTCATTTTTTTCCAGCCACGGCGGATTTGTTGGCAGTTCGCGCTGCTGCTTGCGAAGCTCAAAATCGGCGTCGTCCCTCGCGACCAGAACATCGGCTTTACTGAGCGGACATCCAAGCGTGACAAAATCGCTCACCGTCCACAGCGGCGCCCCGTCCGAAGAGGCGGCGAGCCGATGACAATAGTCGCGTTGCGCGGCGCGATATTCCGATCTTGCTTCGCCGATGTTCCCATCATCCGCGTGGAGGAGCTTTCCCGCAGCATTTTCGAGCCTGCTCAAAGACGCCATTATGTTCGGGTCTGCGGCATGCGACGCATGCAAGTCGTCCGCGTTGATCCGGCCCCAGGCATAGTTCAGCACGTCATAGCCGATGACCGAACCCAGGCTGTGCCCGATGACGATGATGCGATCGTATTTTTTCGACTCGTGTAGCTTGCGCAGGAGATCGACGCCGGCTTCCCTGATTCTCTGTCGCGCGGCGACGTTATCGGGAAGCGGACTGAGATAGCGCGCCGCATCGCCGGCTACCGGCGCGAGCCACCAGGTCGAGAACAAGCCGAAGACGAACGAAAAAATCGACGCGGCGATGTACCAGGTTTTGGAAATCTCGGGAAGTCCGAAGGCCGCGAGCACATCCACGGAAACCGTTTTCAACGCCGCCAAACTCAGAAAGAAGATCGTAACGAAAAAGAGAAAGATCCCGGCGGCCCAGGGAACCATCAACCGCGAAGGCACGGTGGCGGGCGCGCGGATCAACAATGCGCATAGCCAGCTCGTCACTCCCTTGATCGTGTTGCCGATCATCAGATGCGCCCAATAGAATTCAAAAAAGTCCGCACGTTTCGACGCGCCGTTTTCGAGCTTCACGTTGCGCGTCGTGATCCGACGCAGCTCAAAGCTTCCGGCGATCGTGTCCGGCTTCGAGTAAACCTTTCGATCGCGCGGTCCCGTGATGCTGGAATCGCAGACCCACAATGCTTCAACCAGTCCCCGAAGGGTCTCCATCGGGCGCTGTTCGCCCATGCCGTGGATCGCCACCACGGCCGTCTTCTTTTTTGACGTCGACGCGGTCTTGCCAGGGTTCTGCGTTTGATCGTCGACAGCGCCCTGCGATTGATCGTCGTCGGTCATCGAAAAAATCCTTCCGGAGAAGCGCCTCCCAATCATTTATATTCGCCGCCCTAAGATCGCGCTGCATCTGGGCGGAATCGCAAGAAGGTTGACGGCGTCAGGCTTCTGGCCGGCGCAGCCGCTGTCGGCGAAGACATGCGCGAGGGTGGGCAAGCTTTCGCAAGCGAAACCGTCGATATGCGGCGCGCCACTGCCTCGTGGAGGAGCCATGGATCGAAACGAGACCGCTGGACTACGCTATGGCGAAAACGCGGCCTTATCGAACAGCGGGCTATGGCGATTCTGAAACGCTTGAGCGGCCCGGCGCTATCGTATTGATTTTAATGGTGCCCAGGGGCGGAATCGAACCACCGACACTGCGATTTTCAGTCGCATGCTCTACCAACTGAGCTACCTGGGCTCGCGCGGGCGCGATGTGTCGGGCTTATAGAAAGCGCGTCGCCGCTTGTCCAGACCCGCGAACATCGGAGCCTTTGCGCGGCCGGCGAACCCGCCCCGCGCCGTACGCCGCGCAACCGCCTTAGGGCGCTCGAAGCGAAAAACCGGGTTCCATTTTTTCGCGGCGCGCTTTATGCCGGCGCGACATCAGGGAAGGTGAGATGAGCAATATTAAGCGAATCGGCGCGGGACCGCGCATGAGCCAGGCGGTCGTTCGCGGCAACGCGGTTTATACGGCGGGCCAGGTGGCCGACAAGACCAAGGGCGGATCGGTCGCCGATCAGACCCGCGAAATTCTCGCGCAGATCGACGCGCTTCTGGCCGAAGCCGGCAGCGCCAAGGCGAATATTCTGTCGGCGACGATCTATCTTGCCGACATTTCGACCTTCGCTGAGATGAACGGCGTCTGGGACGAATGGGTCGACAAGGCCAATCCGCCCGCGCGCGCCACCGTCGAAGCCAAGCTCGTCGCGCCCGCCTATAAGGTCGAAATCGCGGTCATCGCGGCGCTGTAGCGCATTTTTCGCCGAAGTGGACGCCGATTCGGCGCTGAAAATGCGCCAACAAAAAGCAGCGCGCATTTACGAATGCGCGCCGGCGCCGCTCAGCGGATTTTCCGGATCAAAGCCGTAGCGCACGGTCTCAAAGCGCATGTCGCGGGCGTCGATCAGCAGCAGGCGCCCGACCAGGCCCTCGCCGAAGCCGACGATCTCGCGCACGACTTCGAGCGCCATCATCGCGCCGACGACGCCGGCAAGCGCGCCGAGAACGCCGGCCTCTTCGCAGGTCGCGATTTCTCCCGCTTGCGGCGGCGTCGGAAACAGACAGCGATAGGTTGGGTTGGGTCCGTCGGGGCCTTGCTCGAAAGGCCGCAGCGTCGTCAGCGACGCGTCGAAACCGCCGAGCGCGGCCGTGATAAGCGGCTTTCTTTCATGAAAGCAGGCGTCGGAAACGAGATAACGCGTCGCGAAATTATCCGATCCGTCTGCGACGATGTTGTAGCCCGCAATCAGCGCTCTGGCGTTGGTTTCATCGAGCCGCAGCGCATGCGGCTCGATGACGACATGCGGATTGATGCGGGCGATTGCGTCCTGTGCGCTTTCAACCTTCAGGCGGCCGACATCCTGCGTCGCATGGATCACCTGACGCTGGAGATTGGACAGAGAAACGGCGTCATCGTCGACGATTCCGAGCGCGCCGACGCCGGCCGCCGCGAGATATTGCAGGAGCGGCGCGCCGAGCCCGCCGGCGCCAATCACGAGAACCCGCGCGGCTTTGAGCCTGCTCTGGCCCGGACCGCCGATGTCGCGCAGCACGAGATGCCTTGCGTAGCGTTCGATCTCTTCAGGCGAAAGGTACAAAAAAGGCGCTCCGCGTCGCGTTGGATTGCGACGGCGCGACCATAGCGGCTTCGTCAACGCGCCTCCAGAGATGAGGCGCGCAAGCAGCGGCGCTCAGGGCTGGACGGGCTGGCGCTCTTTCGCGCCGCGGCGCTCGCCGGCGGACTCCTGGCCTGCCCCACGCAGCGCCTCAAGGCCGACGCCGCCGAGCGCAGCCGCGCCGCGGGCGTAAGCGATATTGTCGAGGAACTGCCTGGCGCAATTCTCCCAGGTGAAGGTCAGCGCATGGGCGCGCGCCGCCTCGCGGCTGATGTCGAGCGCGGCGAGCGCCGCCGCCCGCAGATCATCGTTCAGCGCGCCGGCGCCGCTCGCGCCGATAACGTCGAGCGGGCCCATTACCGGATACGCCGCGACGGGCAGGCCGCAGGCCATCGCTTCGAGCAGCACCATGCCGAAGGTGTCGGTGCGGCTCGGAAAGACGAAAACGTCCGACGAAGCGTAAAGCGCCGCAAGTTCGGCGCTCGTCTTCACGCCGAGGAACCGCGCCTGCGGAAATCGCGCTTCGAGTCCCGCGCGCGCCGGCCCGTCGCCGGCGACGAGCTTCGTCCCCGGCAGATCGAGCGAGAGGAAGGCCTCGATGTTCTTCTCGACGGCGAGGCGTCCTGCATAAAGGAAAATCGGCCGCTCAAAGGGGAGCGGCGTCGCCGCGTCGGGCGTGAACAGCGCGTGGTCGACGCCGCGCGACCAGCGCAAAATCCGCCGAAATCCCCGCTCCGACAATTCACGCGCGAGACTGGGCGTCGACGCCATGACCCCGGCGCCGGCGTTGTGAAAACGGCGCAACGCCGCATAGGATAGCCCGACCGGCAAGCCGAAGCGCGCCTGAATATATTCGGGAAAGCGCGTGTGGAAGCTCGTCGTGAAGCAGCGGCGCGCCCGCAGCAGCACGGCGCGGGTCACGAGTCCGATGGGGCCTTCCGTCGCGATATGAACGTGGTCATAGCCGTCTTCGAGCCGGCGCCGAACGGCGCGAGGCGAGGCGAGCGCCAGCGCGATTTCGGGATAGGTCGGCATCGGCAGGGAATTGAAATCGCGCGGCGTCAGAAAGTCGATGTCGGCGCCGAGCGCGTGCGCCGACTCAGCCATAGTCTCAAGCGACCGGACGACGCCGTTGACCTGCGGACGCCAGGCGTCCGTCGCCACCAATATCCGCATCAGGCCGCCGCTCTCTCAGTCTGCAACGCCTTGGCGCGCTCCGCGGCGTCGGCCGACTCGCGTTCGGCCGCCGTATCGTGCCAGCGCAAAATCTCGAACGCGCCGTCAAAATGCTCCGCGATCGCGGTGCAGCTTTCGACGAAGTCTCCGGTGTTGACGTAAAGCATGCCGCCGATGGTCTTGATCGTCGCGTGATGGATATGGCCGCAGATGACCCCGTCGACGTTGCGCCGCGCCGCTTCAGACGCCAGGGCGTTTTCAAAATCGCCGATGAAATTGACGGCGTTCTTGACCTTCAGCTTCGCCCAGGCCGACAACGACCAATAGCCGACGCCGAACATCCGGCGCGCGCGGTTGAACCAGGTATTGGCGACGATCGCGAAATCATAGGCCCAGTCGCCGAAGAAGGCGAGCCAGCGGGCGTTGCGCACGACGATGTCGAACTGGTCGCCATGAATGACGAGCATGGTCTTGCCGTCGGCGGTTTGATGAAGCGCGTCGTCGACGACTTCGACGCCGCCGAAATTGAGCCCCGTGTAATCGCGCGCGAATTCGTCGTGGTTGCCCGGAACATAAATGACGCGCGCGCCTTTGCGCGCCTTGCGCAGCAGCTTCTGGACGACGTCATTATGCGCCTGCGGCCAATACCAGCCGTTCTTCAAGCGCCAGCCGTCGACGATGTCGCCAACGAGATAGAATGTGTCGGCGTCGTTGTGCTTGAGAAAATCGACCAGCAATTCGGCCTGGGCGCCTCTCGCGCCGAGATGCAAATCGGACAGAAACAGCGTCCGATACCGTCTGACCGCATGTTCGCTTGTTGGATCCGACATATGCGCCCTGTTGGAGCGCGCCGCTTGGGAGACATTCGCTCTGGCGTTTTTGTCGAGCATGAGCCTGTTCGCCTCTCGCCTTCGCCGCATGGCCTGATTGACCAGATTCGGATCACAGCGAGATGACACGGGCTTTGGCGATCAAGCGGCAGCCGGACTGGAGGCCGGCGTTCGATATTTCGAACGAAAGCGGATATCTTGCCGGATCGATTCTGAAGGACGGGCGCAACCGAAGCGCTGGGGATTATGGGCGTCGAAGGCCGGGACAGGCAGAAAATTCTGGAGGCGGGCGCGCTGGCGCTTTCCGGCCAGCTCGGCGCGACCGTTCAGCGTCTGCGGAAGGCCTATAATTTGTCGCTTTCCGAACTGTCCCAGCAGTCGGGTGTCGCCAAGTCCATTATCAGCCAGATCGAACGCAATGAAACCAATCCGACGCTCGCCACAATCTGGCGGCTGGCGCATGCGCTCGACGTCTCGATCGAGCGCGTGCTGCAGACGACGGAAGAAGAGCCCTTCCTCGAGAAGACCAGCAAAGCGGACACGCCGATTCTGGTCTCCGACGACGGGAAATGCCGCCTGGCGATCATCGGCTGGATCAAGATCGTCGAATGGCTGCAGTGTTATGAATTCGCCGCCGACCCTGGCGGCGCGCTCGAATCCGAGGCGCATCAGCGCGGGTCGGTCGAGAGCCTGTCGGTGCGCGAGGGCGAACTCGAAGTCGAAGTGGGCGGCGCAAAGTCGAGCGTGAAAGCGGGCGAGACCCTGCGCTACCGCTGCGACAAGCCCCACGTCATCCGCAATCTTGGAAAGGCGCCGGCGCAGGCGACGATGGTCTGCATTCTCAAGGCGGCTGTGATGGAATGACGCCGCCGCCGCAGGGGGTCAAAACGCCTGCGGCGGTCGACAGCGTCAGGAATGCAATTCGCCGACGTGCTTTTGCGCGTAAAGCTGCACGCCGAGCTGCTTGATCAACTCGAGCTGCGTCTCGAGGAAATCGATGTGCTTTTCCTCGCTCTTGACCACGCCTTCGAAAAGCAGCTCGGACACGCGATCGTTGATCGAGAGGCAATAGGCCGCGGCCTCAAGATACAGAGCGCGAGCGTCGACCTCGGTCGCGAGATCCGCCTTGATGATTTCCTCGACGGACTGGCCGATCCGCAACGGATCGAGCACCTGCATGTTGGGGAAGCCTTCGAGGAAAAGAATGCGTTCAGCGAAGTGATCCGCGTGATGCATCTCCTCGATCGATTCTTCCCTCCACTTCTTAGCGAGTTCGAGGAAGCCCCAATTGTGGAAGATGCGGTAATGCAGCCAGTACTGATTGACGGCGGTCAGCTCTGCGCGCAATCCGCGATTGAGATACTCGATGACCTTCGCGTCACCGCGCATGTCCGCATCCTTTCCATGAAAAAGACCTAGGCCGCCAGTTCGTCGGCGCGACAGCCCTCACAATCGCCGTTCCCTGGGCACTCATCCAGTCCTCTCGCAGCATGCTGGTCGACGATGGCGACGATGCTGCGCACGCAGCGCCCGCATTTCGCCTCGCAACCCATGTGCCGGAACACTGCCGCAACCGAAGGCCGGTCGCTCCGCGGCCCAAGCGTATCGCGCACATCGCGGTCTGACAGGACGTTGCACGAACAGACGATCATTGCTTAGCCTAGTTTGGAAAGATTGCAAACTACTTTTGGAAAGGCTGCAATTTTCCTTCTTTGGAAAGATTGCAAACTACCTTTCGTATCAGTAAGTTACACCATCTCCCGCAGTTTGCCAACTCTCGCGTGTCGGCTTTCCGACAGAAAGCGCGCCATTGCTTGAGAGTGGCAAGGACCGTGCCGCTAAAATTCATTTTGGACGGGACGGGCCGTCGGCAAGAGAGGGGCATAAAATGAGCCGCGAACCTGACAACGTCCGCGGCTCGAAATTTTACTCTTGTCGCGCCTTCACCAGTAGCGGCCTCGCCAGCCGCCGCCCCAGCCGTAGCCTGGACCCCAGCCACGGCGCCGCCAGCCGGGACCCCAGCCGTAGCCATAGCCTGGTCCCCAACCGCCATAGCCGCCGCGCCAGCCGCCATAGCCGGGGCCTCCATATCCTTGGCCCCGACCGCCGTAACCGGACCCCCAGCCGTAGCCCCAGCCCGTCTTCTGCAGGCCCTGCTCCTTTGGCGCGGCTGGCGCGCGGTCGACGCCCGTTAGGGCGTAGGCGTCCGGCGCGAAGGCGAGAACAAGGACAAGCGCGGGCGCCGATAGGATTTTGACGGCTGCCGATCTCATGGAGCATCCTCCTTACGAGCAATGATCGAACGTTTTTCAGGCTAAGGCGCGAGCGCTGAACCGGCGCTGAAACTTCCGTTCATCAGAGGGTTATGAATGTCGAAGCTTTTGGGCGCGCTCGATCAAGGCACGACGAGCACCCGCTTTATCCTTATGGACGCGGGAGGCGATATCGTCGCCCAGGCGCAGCGCGAACACCGCCAGATCTATCCCCGCCCCGGCTGGGTCGAACATGACGCCGCCGAAATCTGGCGCAATGCGCTGGCCGTGATCGAAGCGGCGCTCGCCAAAGCCAAAGTCTCGGCGGAGGACCTCTCAGCCGTCGGCGTGACCAATCAACGCGAAACGACGGTTCTGTGGGACGCCGTGACGGGCGCGCCGCTCCATAACGCCATCGTCTGGATGGATACGCGCACGCAGGCAGGCGTCGACCGGCTCTCAGCGCAGAGCTTAGGCGATCTCGTGCGCACAAGAACCGGCCTGCCGCTCGCGACCTATTTCTCTGCGCTCAAGCTCGGCTGGCTTCTCGACGAAGTACCCAGCGCGCGCGCCCGGGCGGCGCAAGGCGAAGCGCTTTTCGGCACGATCGACTCCTGGATCGTCTGGAATCTGACGGGCGGCCCGAGCGGCGGTCGCCATGTCATCGACGCGACCAACGCTTCGCGCACGCAGCTGATGAATCTCGAAACGCTGAGCTGGAACGAGGAGCTTCTGCGGATTTTCAACATTCCCGCGGCGTGCCTGCCGAAAATACGCTCTTCGAGCGAAGTCTATGGCGACTGCGTCGGCGCACTCGCCGGCGTTCCGCTCGCCGGCGCGCTCGGGGACCAGCACGCCGCTCTTCTCGGACAGGCCTGCGTCAACGCCGGCGACGCCAAGAACACATACGGGACCGGCTGCTTTCTCTTGATGAATGTCGGCGAGACGCCGCGCGTCTCGACCAAAGGCCTGCTGACGACGCTGGCCTATAAGCTTGGCGACGCCAAACCCTGCTATGCGCTCGAAGGCTCGATCGCGATCGCCGGCGCGCTGGTTCAATGGCTGCGCGACAATCTGGGGATCATCAGGGAAAGCGGCGAGATCGAAGCGCTCGCGAGAAGCGTGCCGGACAATGGCGACGTCTATTTCGTGCCGGCCTTCTCCGGACTTTTCGCGCCGCGATGGCGGGGCGACGCGCGGGGAATCATCGCCGGGCTGACGCGATTTTCCAACAAGGGCCATATCGCACGGGCGGCGCTCGAGGCGGCGGCCTTTCAGACCCGCGAAGTCCTCGCGGCGATGGTCGCCGACTCCGGCCTTGAGATCGGCGCGCTCAAGGTCGACGGCGGCATGGCGGCGAATGATCTGTTGATGCAGTTTCAGGCCGATCTCATCAACGCGACGGTCGTTCGCCCGCGCCAGCTGGAATTGACGGCGGTCGGCGCCGCCTATGCGGCGGGTCTCGCGGTCGGGGTCTATGAAAGCCTGGACGACATCGCGGCGCATGCGCGCGAATCGCGCCGATTTACGCCCGATATGTCAAAGGAAGAGCGCGAGCGACTGATCGCCTCCTGGGAGAAAGCGGTCGAGCGTTCGCTCGGCTGGGCGATCTGATATAATATTTATTGAACGGCGCGGGTGTCATTTCCGACGCGCGCAACACGCGCGACCGGGAATTTAGAGCAAGACCGGCATTCTTGGATTGGCTCCGGATTCCCGGTCGGACCTTCGGTCCGCCGAGAATGACACCGGAGTCCATACGATCGGCGCTAATCGAAATCGACGCTCAAACCGTGTTTCTCGAGCTGCCGTTCGACCGCGTCGAGGATTTTGTGCAGTTCCTCGATGTCGATCGGGGTTTCGTCGTCGGGCGGGTCCCAATGGTCGAGATCGTCAAGCCGGATGACGAAATCGGCGTCTTCGTGCGATTCCGAGTCCGGCGGCGCCGCGGGAATGGTGAGCATTTTGCCGGCGCGGCTCACGCGAATCGCGCCCTCGGTCACTTCGACCTGATAGCCGCCTGAGCGTCGCGCCATGGCTCCCTCCCGCCTTGCGGTTTTCACCCGTCGACAAGCCCGGCGTGAGCGGCGGCCTTGCGCATGAGCGTTGGCAATCCCTCTTTATCGAGATTGGCGCGCGCCGCCCAGCGGCAATCTGAAGGCGCCGACTTGGCGCGCGTATAGGCCACGAATATTGTCGCCTCCAGCGCAAAATGCGTGAAGACGTGGGTCACCGGCGCGTCGAGCGCGCGCCAGCGCGCCGCGCAAGGCGCGAAACCCGCGAATTCCGCGGCTGGAACATCCTGCGTCAATGGCGTCGACGGAAAAGCGTTCATGCCGCCGAAAAGTCCCTTCGGCGGCAGCCGGCGCAGCAAGGCGTCGTCGCCGCGCCGCAGGATAAAGATCGCGCCCCGGCGCCTGGGCTTCTGCGGTTTGGCTTCACGCGCCGGATAGTCGAGCGCCGCGCCAAGACGCCGCGCCGCGCAGAAGGATGACAGCGGACAGGCGGCGCAATTCGGCGCGCGCGGCGTGCAGATCAGCGCGCCGAGCTCCATCAGCGCCTGCACCGAGTCGCCGGGACGCGCGCGGTCCATCAACGCCGCCGCCCTTTCGCGGATCAGCGGCGCGACTCTGCGCGGCGGCTTGTCGATTGCATGGAGTCGGGCGACGACGCGTTCGACATTGCCGTCGACCGCGACGCAGGGCCAATCGAAGGCGATGGCGGCGATCGCCGCCGCCGTATAGGGACCGACTCCGGGTAGGCGCTGCAGAGCTTCTTCGTCTTGCGGAAATGCGCAGGAAGACTCCGCTACTGCGCGCGCGCAGGCATGCAGATTGCGGGCGCGGGCGTAGTAGCCGAGCCCGGCCCATTGCGCGAGAACGTCATCGAGCGGCGCGCGCGCCAAATCCTCGACCGTCGGCCAGCGCGACAGAAACGCTACGTAGCGCGCCTTCACCGTCGTGACGGTCGTCTGCTGCAGCATGATTTCCGAAAGCCACACCCGATAGGGGTCCGGCGCTTCGCCGCGCCGCGCGCGCCATGGCAGTTCGCGCCGTTCGGCGTCATACCAGGCGATGAGCGCCTGCGCCGGCTTGGTCGATCTCGCGCGAGGCTTTATCATGAGAGCGATTGATAGAGGGCGAAGCCTCGCCCTCGCAAGGAGGCGTCGTCGTCGTCCAATGAGCGTTTCCTCGCGCGCCAAAGTCTTCGCGCGCCCGCTCGCCGATTACGTGCTGCGCGAGCTCGACCCGCTCGTCGCCGCGCGCGGCTTCAGCGAGGCCTCGCTGCTGATGTGCTGGCGCGAGATCGTCGGCGCGCGAATCGCCCGCATCTGCGCCCCGGCCGCGCTGCAATGGCCGCCGCGGCCGCGGGGCAAAACGAGCGAGCCCGCCGCGCCGAAACGCCGTGAAAAGACGCCGCGCGAGCCGGCGACGCTGGTGCTGCGGGTCGACCCGGGTTTCGGACTTGAGGCGCAGCATTGCGCCCCGATCATCATCGACCGGGTGAACGCGCATCTCGGCTGGCGATGCGTCGCGAAGATCACGCTGCGGCAGGAGGCGCTGGCTCCCGCGACGGCGTCGCAGCGGCCGGCCGCGAACCGCCCGCCCCCAGCCGACGCCGACGCCCATGCTAGAGCCGTTGAGGCGACCGCAGGCGTTGGCGAAGAGGGCTTGCGCGCGGCGCTCATCAGGCTCGGCGAACGTGCGCTCGCGGGCTCAAACCCCGCGCGCGGCGACGCTTGACCGCGCCGTTGCAAAGGCTTGCAATCGCACGCGCATGCTCTTAGGTTCGCGCCGCTTCATGCCGCCATAGCTCAGTTGGTTAGAGCACCAGATTGTGGATCTGGGGGTCCCCCGTTCGAGCCGGGGTGGCGGTACCATGTTCTTAGCGCCAGCGGACTTGCGGCGGATTGCGACCAGTCCGCCGTCCAGCATGGGGCGGGGACAATGACTTGGCGAAAAAGGCTTCTGAACAGGCCGCCGGAGCGCGACCCGCGGCCGATCTATGTCGCCACCTTCGGCCTGCTGATGTCGGTGGCGAGCTATGCCATTCCCGACGAGCGCATGGCGGGCGCCTTTTTCGGCTCCGGCCTGATCACGGCGGGTTTTTGCGTGGTCTATTGGCTCGCCAATCCCACCGGCGGCCTGGATTAAGCGGGTTCATCAAGTTATGTGACTAAGTCTGGCTGATCCATTTTCTAAGCCGTCATTCCCGGCAGGCCGCAGGCCTGACCGGGAATCCAGAGCAATTTTCACGATGTTTGTCGTGACTCTGGATTCCCGATCGCGCTTCGCGCGTCGGGAATGACATCCGACCAGTTCGGATGTACGCTTTTGTCACTGGATTGCTTCGCTCCGCCGCAATGACGCGCGCGAGGCGCCGTGCGGAGCGCCTTCGTATTACAGCAGATTGCCCTCGGAGATCGCGCGAAGGGCGAAGCCGAGCGCGATGATGCCCCACCCTTTGAACAGCAGATCGACGCCAAGGAACGTTCCGATCGCCCAGAGACCGGTGAACGGCCAGCCGGTGACCAAAAGTCCTCCAAGGAGCAGCGCGACGCCGCCCTGAAGGAGATACATCCAGAGACCTTCGATCTGGGAGGTGAAGGCGAAGCCGATGATCAGCACGCCTTCGGCGATGAAATAGAAGCCGATGAGCAGCGTGATGGCTTCGGCGCTGATCGCCGGCCGAGTCAGGAGCATGACTCCGACGATCGCCAGCAGGACCGCCCAGAGCACATGGACGAAAAAGTCGGTCCACAGGCCCGCCGTGGTGAAGGCGAAAACGAGAACCGACACCGCGCTGACGACGAGCAGGACGCCGAAGAATCCGACCGTGATGATGGTCGCCATCCTGGCTCGGATAATGGCGATGATTCCGAGCGCTCCAATCAAGACGCCAAGGGCGATCACCCACCCCCAATGCACGGCGAGGACATCAGGGGCCGTTGAAACGAAAGAGTCAAACTGTCGCTGCATCTAAGTCTTCCATGGCATGGGGGCGAAAGCCTGATCTTTGCCGATCGGCGACAAATAGCAAGCCGATAATTGTGTCGAACACATTTAATAGAGGGTAACGGACTGCGGCGTTCTGTCCGGGCACAATCTCGAATAGTTTCGCCCTGCATGGCGTTTTTGAATGGCATGTGCTCCGAGCGCTGTTTCGAACCGCTGACCGACGACGATCTCGCGCGCCTCAGCGGGATTGCGCAAGACGTATTGCGCGACAGAGCGTTCCAAACGCCGGTGGGGCGGCGATACAAGGACCGGCTCATTCTGCTGGCGCTCTGCCAGGGAGGCGCGCAGCATTATGTGGATGGCGTCGCCGGCGTCAAAGATCTCGACGTCTGGGCGTTCTTTCGCGGCGGGATCGAGACGCCCTTTCCCTGGCGCGCGCGATGGCGCGCCGATTTCGGATCTTCCCGCCTCGGCCGGCATCCTGCCGATGATGGATATCTGGGACGGCGCGTCGACGTGATGGGTCGGTCGATTCGAGCGAATGATGCAAACGGCGAAGAGGCGGTCCTCGCCTGGCTGCATGGGCGCAGCAAGAGCGGGAGACTCCTGGTCAAGCGCCCGGTGATCGGGCTTTTTCCGCAGGCGCTCTTCGGCAAGACGCTCTGGTCGCCGGCATCGCCATCGTAAACCGCCTGTTCAACTGCGTTCGCTGTCGAGATGCGCCATTTGCGCCGCGCTGTAGCGCGCGCCGGCGACGGATGCGGCGATCGATTCCAGAGCGGCAAGCTCCTCGCGATCGAGCGTCAATGAGAGCGCGCCGAGCGATTCAGCGAGCCTGTCGCGCCGCCGCGCGCCGATGAGCGGCACAATGTCGTCGCCGCGCGACAAGACCCAGGCGATGGCGATCTGCGCGACGCTCGCGCCTCTTGCGTCGGCGATGCGTCTGATCTCGTCGACGAGCGAGAGGTTCTTTTCAAGATTTGCGCCCTGAAAGCGCGGAACCGTTACGCGAAAATCGCCCGCTCCGGTCTGTTTGTCGGCCCGCCAATGGCCGCTGATCAGTCCGCGCGACAGGACGCCGTAGGCGGTGATGCCGACGCCGAGCGCGCGGCAGGTCGGCAGGATCGATTTTTCGATCCCGCGCGAGATCAGCGAATATTCGATCTGCAGATCGGCGATCGGATGCACGGCGACCGCCCGGCGAATCATTTCCGGCCCGACTTCCGAAAGCCCGATGAAACGGACGTAGCCTGCCTTGACCATGTCGGCGACGGCGCCGATCGTCTCCTCGATCGGCACATTCGGATCGAGCCGCGCCGGGCGATAGATGTCAAGATGATCGGCTTGAAGTCGCTTCAGACTGTAAGCGAGCGACGTCTTGACGGCTGAGGGCCGCCCATCGAAGCCGATCCAGTTTCCGTCCGGATCGCGCTGGGCGCCGAATTTGACGCTGAGAAGAGCGGCGTCGCGCGGACGGCCGCGCAGGGCGTCGGCGATGAGCATTTCATTGTCGCCCATGCCGTAGAAATCGCCAGTGTCCAGCAGCGTCACGCAGGCGTCGAGCGCGGCGTGAATGGTGGCGACGCTTTCCGTGCGGTCCGACGCGCCATAGAGGTCGGACATGCCCATGCAGCCGAGACCGATGGCGGACACGATCGGACCGTTTGCGCCAAGCTTGCGAGTTTTCATTGAAGACCTCCGACGGACAGCCAAAGAGCGATCCATTCTGCGCCACGGCATTATATGTTACTGCATGCCCCCAGGGCGGCGCATGGCTTTGCTTACAGCGCCGAACGAGAACGAAAGAGCCGTGCCGCGCCATTTCGACCCCGCGCTGATCAACGACCCCTTCGACGATCCCGGACTTTACGTCGATCTCGTGTTCCAAAAGCGGGCGCTGCTCTTCGATCTCGGCGATCTTGGACGGCTTGCGCCGCGCAAGATGCTGCGCATCAGCGACGTCTTCGTCACGCATCTGCACATGGACCACTTCGCAGGCTTCGATCAGCTGCTTCGGCGTCTGCTCGGGCGCGAAATGACGATCGGCGTGTATGGACCCCAAGGCATAATCGAGGCAGTAGAGCATAAGCTCAGGGCCTATTCCTGGAATCTCATCGGCGGCTATGACGGCAATCTGACGTTCCGCGTGACTGAAATGGACGACTCCGGGCGAAAGTTCTCCGCTTCATTCTGCGGACGAACGCGGTTCGCAAGGCGCGACGAAGAAACCAGCTCATTGAGCGACGGAGCGCTGCTTAAGGAATCTGGCATACAGGTTCGCGCCGCGACGCTCGATCACGGATTGCCGGTTCTGGCCTTCGCGTTGGAAGAGCGCGCCCATATCAACATCTGGCGCAACAGGCTCGACGCGATGGGTCTCGCCGTTGGGCCGTGGCTGCGCAAATTCAAAGAGGCGACGCTTAAGGGCGCGGTCGATCAATCCCTCATCGAGGTCGCTTGGGCGGATGCTGGAGGCGCGAAGCCCGACTCTCTGCCCTTTGGCCTACTCAAGAAGGAAATCATGAAGATTTCCTCGGGCCGCAAGATCGCCTATGTCGTCGATTGCGCTTATACGGAACGCAATATCGAAAGGATCGTGAGGCTCGCGGAAGGCGCGAACACTCTCTTTATCGAAGGCGGATTCCTCGAGTGCGATTCCGCCGCCGCGGCTGCGCGGCGACATCTGACGGCGCGGCAGGCGGGAATCATTGCGCGTCTCGCCAGGGTCAAGCGGCTCGTCACCTTCCACTATTCGCCGCGCTACAAGGGGCGCGGCGTGGAGCTTGCGCGCGAAGCTCAGGACGCGTTTCTTAGCGGCTGAACGGTTGTTGGGGAGCGGGAAGCGTCCATGAAGCTTTTTCAATCAGCGGCGTTCTGCGCGGCCTTGTTCTTCTCATTCGCCGCCATTGGCGCCGAGAGGAGCCGCTCCGTCGTTCCGCTGACCTTGACCGAAGATCAATATGCCGGGGGACGCATTTACCTACCGGTCCGCATCGGCAATGCCATGGGGCCCATGCGCCTTGATACCGGAGCTTCGAGCACGCGGATCAAGCTTGCGCCCTGGAACAAGGACATGCCGGTTCTCGGCCAAAGCTTCTCGACAGGGGCGTCAGGCGCGACAATGCAGTGCGACGACGTCGAAGCGCCGAAGGTCGAACTCGTCGCCAGTGAGGGAAACAATATCGCACGGATGAAATATGAGGTCACGCGCTGTCCGGCGGGCGACGGCGACGACCTGTTGGGAATCGATTTCTTTCGAGGCGCGCGCTTCAGCCTCGATCTCGATCGCCGCGAGCTTGTCTTCTTCGGCGATCCGACCGCGAGCGGTCAGCCCAAGCCGATTCGCCGGCTGGGGCCCGACCGGCGACTCATCGGCATCGAGTTGCATTTCGGCAAGACGGGCTCAGTCGGCCTCTTCGACTCCGGCGCGGAAGTGTCGGCGGTCGATCAGCAGTTCCTTCGCAAGCACAACAGGCTTTTCGCGGCCGTGAACGCCAAGGCCGGCGCAAGCGGCGTCGCCGGCGCTCGGATTGCTTCAAAAATATATAGGATCAAGTCGCTCGACTTTGGCGATGGCCGCGTCCTGCATGACGTTTATGCGATCTCCTATGACTTTGGCGGCTTGCGCGCCGCGCTCGGCCGCGACGTTTCTGTTCTCATCGGCTACAACGTCATCAAGAGATTCAACTGGGACTTCGATTTCCGCACGCCGGAGTCGCCGACATGGGACGCGAAGCTGAAATAGATCGCCCTTCGCCGACTGTGGGAGCGCACCGACGGTCACGGACATTCAGATCGTCATTGCGAGGAGCGCAGCGACGAAGCAATCCAGAGCCGTAGGCGCGACTCTGGATTGCTTCGCTTCGCTCGCAATGACGGCGCGCGGTCGGACGGCGCGCTAAAAATTCACCTTCGACGAGAGATAGAAGCTGCGGCCGGGAGAGGGATAGCCGTCGGCGAGCACGTAATAGTCGTCGAACGCATTGCGCACGCCGGCGGAGAATTTGATGTTCTCGCCCGGCTGATAATCGACGTTGAAATTGGTCAGGCAGAAGGCGCCGGTCCGATAGTACCATTGGCCAGTAGTTACAGTCGTCCAGCGAGCGCCCGCCACTTCGATGCTTGGCGTCAAAGTCAGCTCGGGAATGGGGCGGTAACCGGCGTAAAGAAACATCTTAAAGTCGGGCACGCCGGTGGGTTGAAAATTGAGAATCGACGGCGAATAGACCCGGCGCCGAATGAAGGTGACATTGCCGCCGAGCGAGAAATCCTCGCGCACGAAGTAGTCGGCGGATATTTCCGCGCCGTAGAATCTGCCGCCGCCGACATTCTGAGATTGCGTAACGTTGGGTCCGAATTGGGGCGCGGGCACGCTTTGGATGAGTTTGTCGACAATGCTGTAGAAGACGTCGATCGACACGCGACTACCCGGCGCAAAAAGACTCGACCAGCCTAGATCGAAATTGGTGGCGCGTTCAGGCATGAGCGCCGGATTGGACGTCGCGCCTCCAAAGCGCGTGCTGAAGCGCTCAAAAAGCGTCGGATAGCGCGTTCGGCTTGAGCCATTGAAGTAGATTCGGTCCGTGTCGGTATAGCGCCAGATGGCAGCGCCCTGATAGTTCGGGGCCTGCACGTCGATTGGCCGGTAGTTCGTGACGCCCTGCGGAACGGCGAAGCCTTGCGCTTGGCGCAGATGCCGCCAATCCCAGCTGAAGCCTCCGACAATGTCGATGTCCTGTCTCAGGTGAAACGTGTTCTCAACCGCCGCCGAATAGGTGTCCTCGATGCTCGAAATGATCGGCTGGGTGAAGCAGGGCACCTTGGTCACGCAGCCCGCGCGCGTGCCGAGAATATTCTGCCCGAAATTTTCCTGCCACTCGGAGTGATTGTCGAGACGATAGAAGAAGAGCGCCTTCAGCGTGTCGATGTCGCCGATCTGCGTGCCGGCCTCGACTTCGGCGCCGAGCGCATAATCTGTGTATGCGCTGTTGAAGGACCTCGGCAGAGACTGATTGATGAAGGAAGGATCATCGTAGCTGACGAGCGAGTTGTCGAATTTGCTCCAATAGCCGCGCGTCTTCACATAGGCCGCGTCATTGAGCTGAGTCCTCGACAGGAAATAGAGGTTCTGGACGCGCCAGTAGGGCCATCGCCAGAAGCGCTGCGTGGCGATCGGATCGGTAATGTGAAGCGGCGCGCCTTTTTGACCGTCCTGGCGGCTGAAACTCAAGGAATATTCGTCGGTGGCGTTGGGCGTCACGGCGACGCGCGCGTTGACGTTATAGTCTTGGGTATAGGATTGCCCGCGCATGCCGGGGCCCTGAGTGAGGGTCGAGCGATAGCTCTTGGGCAGCATCCAGCCATCATAGTTCTGGAAGGTGCCGCTGAGCTGCGCGTACCAAAGATTGTTCTTCGTGCCGGCGAAGCCGTAAGTCATCGGCCCAAGGAACGTGCCGTCGCGGCCGAAGTCGAATCGCGTGCGCCATTCGGCTTCGATCTCCCGAGTCGGCCGACGCGTCACCAGATTGATCTGGCCGCCCATGCCGCCCGGACCGTCGAGCACCGAGACATAGCCCTTGGCGATCTGCACTTCGGCGATATCGGCGGTGAGAAAGCGCGAGAAATCGAGTCTGTTATCGACGGGCAGGTAAACGCGAACGCCGTCGACCGTGAGCGGCACCTGCCAGCGATCGAAACCGCGCACATAGATGTTTTGTTCGTTGCGCGAATTGCCGGAGATCTGGCTGTTGACGCCGGGCGCGATATTCACCGCGCTGTCGAGCGTGGGCCGCGCAAACGTCTCCATTTGCCTGTTGGTGATGGTATAGCCGCCGAAAGCGTCGGTGTGCTGCCTCGGAGTCGGGCCATTGTCGACGTTTTCCGACGCCGGCGCCTCCGTCGTCCGGGACTCGCTCCCGCCATCGCCGGGCCCGACGACCTTTGTCGGCACGCCAAGCCGCCGCGCGCCCACTTTGATCTGACCGAGTTCGAAGGCTTTCGGCGCATGCACTTCGATCGGGGGCAGCGGCGTCTGCGCGCTTAGGGGCGCCGAAAGCGCGAGAAGCACGCCGCCTGAGATCGCCGTCGTTGTCAGCAGTCTGGTCATCATTGCCCCCATGGACGTCAGAGTGAGTTGAGGAAAGCGAGCAGCGCTTGGCGCTGAGATTTGGGAAGATTGCGAAAAGCGTTCGCGGACGATTGCGCTTCGCCGCCGTGCCAGAGGATCGCCTCAATGGGCGTGCGCGCCCTGCCGTCATGCAGAAAATTGGCGCCGTCTCCGCCCTTCCCGGCGAGACCCAGCCCCCAAAGCGGCGGCGTCCGCCAATCGCGCGCGCCGGCGTCGAAATCCTCGCGGCCGTCCGCGAGCCTATCGCCCATGTCGTGGAGAAGGAGATCCGTATAGGGATGGATCACGGCGCCATCGAGCGTCGGCTGCAGCGAAAAATCCGCGACATGCAGCGCGTCGCGATGACAGTCCGAACAACCGATGGCGCGAAACAGGCTTTCGCCTTCCACAACGCGCGGATCGTCGAGATGACGCCGGGCCGGCGGCGCGAGCGCGCTAATGTAGGTCACGACCGTGTCGAGCTGAGCGTCGGCCAATTCCGGCTTCGACGCGCCGCTTCGGCATTCGATTTGAGCGGCGGCGCAGTTCTCGGAGGGAAAGAGCGAGGAGGTTATGCCGATGTCTTCGGCAAAAGCATTGGCGATTTGCTGCCTGAGGTTCGGCTGATTGGCTTTGAGTCCGAATCGGCCGAGAGTCTTCCCCCCAGTCTCTATGTTGAAGACGAAATTCGGCTTGCCCTTGCCCGCGAGAATTTCGGCGTCGCTGACCGACTCGAGCAGGCCCAGGCCAAAGACTGGCGGCGCATTGCGCAGCGAGGTCTTCGTCTCCGGCCCGAGCGCGCCGTAAGCGAGATTGCGGAAGGAAAGCTTCGGTCGACGAAGCGTTAGAGTCTCGCCGTCGGAAAGCGTCTCATCGAATTCGGCGTATTCGACGACGGCCTGACCTTCGCCGGCGACGCCGGGAACGCCCTCGGGATTGAGCTGAGCGCCGTAATGCGGATGGGCGCGCGGTCCGCCATGCGCATCCCGTCCTTCGACGCTCAGCCGCGCCGCCATTGTGCGCGCCACGCCATTCTCGCTGTCTGGCGCGGCGCCGCGTCCGTTCTTGACGTGGCAGGCGATGCAGGAAAGCCGATTATAGAGCGGGCCGAGACCGACAAGGTCGGGATGATCCTGCGACGGCCCGATGATCCAGGCTTGCCGGAATATGCCGCTCCCCTTGCGAAAGGTTGCGGCATGATTGGCGTCCAGTCCCTCGATCGGCTGGGTGAAGGCCTCGCTCTGCGGGCCGTTCGCCTCATAGCGTGCGGCGCCGGCAAGCACTGCTGCACAGAGAAGGACGCCGATACGCTTCATGGCGCAGGCTCCAGGCTTTTGACGAGGTCGCGCGCCTGTCGCCGCGCAGAAGTGATCTGATCGCGCCATTGGGCAATTTGCTGCGGATCGACGGCGTCGCGACGGGCGAAGCGCTCGAGGAATGCGGCTGCGCGCGAATCGGTTTCCGAAACCGGAACGAAAGCGGCCAATTTCTTCGCCTCGCCAATCACCGCCACAGCCTTGGCGTCGGCGGCGAATTTTTTCTCGGCGTCGTGAATCTTGCGCCACAGTTCGGCGTCGTCGGCGTGGCCTTCAACAATCGCGAGATCGAAAAGGAGCGTGACGAGCGGCGGCCGTCTGCGGCCGATCTCGGCGTCGTAATCGAGAATTGTCGACGCCGGCAGCGCAAAGGGATTCACGAATCCCTCGGGAGCGTTCTGATAGGCGTCGGGTCGCGCCGGATGCCGGCGGCTGTCGCGCTCCATCATCAATTGCTGGCCGTCTTTCGACAGCAGGAAATCGATGAAGGCCTGCGCGCCCTCGACATGCTTGGCGCTGGCGGTCATCGCGACATGGGCGGGCAGGAACGCGGTGCGTTCGGGATAGATCATCTCGACCGGCGCGCCATTGGCCCTGGCGATTTCGGCGATGAAATCAATCGTCAGCGCGAGGGCCGCTTTGCCTTCGCGCACGGAGGCCGTCGGCGCGAATCCGGAATCGAGCAGCGTCGCCTCGCCGGCCATTTCGCCGAGGAGACGCCAACCTTCCGTCCACCCTTCGCTTTGCAGAAGGATGTCATAGATGTGAGCTTTCTATAGGTTGTCCATCCGGACGAGACCGAGGAAAGTGGAGTTGCGAAGCTTCACCTTTTCCCGGAGGTCCGGATGAACATCCATAAGAATGCCCGTTTGACGCCGAGCGGTCGAGCG
>VGEB01000036.1 GCA_016869435.1 Alphaproteobacteria bacterium
GCATGGCGGGTGTGGCTTCGATGCGATGGCGTGAACGGATCGGCGTCAGCAACCAATCCATACACTAAATCAGTATCTTACACCACACTCGCCAGCCCAAAATCAGGCCCTCGGTGAATAAGACGGGCTAGTGCCGGCTGCGTCGTTCTTGACTGTCGTCGCAACATTGGTGGCTGCGAGCTGGCAGATTTGGTCAAGTAACGAAAGGAGCCTGAAAGAAGCGCAATTGGCTAGACAGGCCGCAAAGGAAGCGAGAGAAGAAGCGGATTGGGGCGCGTTCGAAGCTATCCTCGACAAGGACACAGCGGATCGGCTCTACGCAAGCCCAACTTTTACGGCAAGACTTCGTTCGTTTGCGATAGCCGGTCGGTATGACCGACAGCTTCTGGATATTACAAAGAAGTTCATGATCCAGCTGTCTTCGCCGTCGGCCTTCCAGGACATTTGGAAGATCGCCTTCAAGGAAGCTGACGACAATAATATCGACAGCGTCGTCGAGATGGCGAGGTTGAAATCCGATGTCGAAATCAAGGCCAAATGCAAGGCCGGGAGCAGCAGGCTGAATTTTAAGAATATGCCGACGGATCCTTGGTCAGAGTGGGGAATTTGTTCGAGCGTAGTTACGCACGATGAAGTCGTGAATCAAATCAGGGATCCTAAAGATCAGGATGAGGGGTGGAGATTACACCAAGCGTTAGCAAACGACGGAATCTTTAAATCTTTTCTCAGCGATCAAATTGCCGGTTACTTGCGTCGAAAGTCCAACAGAGCGACAGGTTCCAGGATGCTCGATCTGTCAAACGTCTACCTCTTGTGGGCCAATTTCGACAATGTGGATTTTTCCGGCGTGAATTTAACTGGTGCGACGTTCGATCGCGCGTCGCTAAAAGGCTCAATCTTGCGTCCAAAAGATACGGCGCCAGCTGCCGTCTATTTCTTGGGCGTTCCATGGTGGGAGGCGGAAGCGATTGACTTGCAGCTTCTTAACATCTTGATCGTCACTGCCCAGCCTGGAAAGGCCCTGCTTCCGCAAGGGTATGATATTACGTACGAAGAATATGTGAATAAGGTGCAGGCGCTTTGCCAGAACAAGCTACAAATTTGTGCGAAGAAATGCCTGCGATATAAAACTATGCCGTTCCAGAATAGTGCGGAATGTCAACCGACCATGCAGTGAAGGGCGTTGCTTCGCATCGGGACGCTTCGAAAAGCGAATCTCTCGCTCGCCATTTGTTGAGGAGACAGTCACGCTCACCCCCGCGCCAGCGCGATCATCACTGCGCCGGCGAGCATCACCGCCGCGCCGAAGAGCCGGCCGCTCGTTTCCTCCTTCAGCACATGGCCGCTGGCGAGCACGGTGAAAAGCGCCGACAGCCGCTTGATGGCGATGACGTAAGGGGTGAACAGCACGGTCAGCGCCCACATCTGTAATGTGTTGCCGAAGGCCATCGCCGAGCCCGCGCCGATCGCGTGGCGCAGCGCGATGAGACGCGGCGCGGCGCGCCGACCCGCGAACCAGTAGAGCAGGGCGCACAGCGCGATGACGATGGTCACCGCCGTTATCCAGACGAGCGGCGTCGACGCCCTGACGCCGAGCTTGTCGATATTGGCGGTGACGCTCCAGATCACCGCGGTGCCGATCATCATGCGCGCGCCCTTGTCGCGCGCGAAGACATGGAAGTTGAAGCGGCGTCCGCTTTCCTGGTCGGCGTCGAGCAGTCCGACGCCCAGCACGGTGAACAGCACGCCGAAAACGCCCATCGGCGGCGCATGTTCGCCGGTCATGACCGGCGAGGTGAACAGCATCAGCACCGGGGTGAGCAGCACGAGCGGCGCCACCAGGGAAGCGTCGGACAGTCGAAACGCGCGGATATAGAGCGCGTAGGCGACGACGTTGAGCGCGCCCGACCAGACGAGCAGCGTCCAGAATTCGGGCTTGGTCAGCGCGGCAAGCGTCTCGCGCGGCGCGGTCGACAGTCCCGGATAAAGGATGAGGCAAGCGACCGTCAGCAGCAGCGCGCCTGCGCACCATTGCGCCGCGAGAATGGCGCGATCGTCCGCCGTTCGCGTCGCGGCCTTGGTGCCGAGATCGGTGACGGACTGGCAGATGGCGGTGACGAGCGAGGCCAAAAGAGCGAGAAGCGCGAGGTCCATGGCGCGCTATAGCGCATGACTCGCAAGAGTGGGAACCAACTTTTACGTCGACGCAATGGCGGCAAGTGCAGTGGTCCTCGCCCTCATGCTGAGGAAGCGGCGCAGCCGCTGTCTCGAAGCACGAGGGCGAAGCAAAGAATGCGAACGAAGAGGTTTCCTCGTCCTTCGAGTCGCGCCCTTTGGGCGCTCCTCAGGATGAGGAAACCTTTATGTGATCGAGATGCGCTCTTTCTGATCTACACGCCCGGTTTCACCGCGGTCACCAGAGTGTCCACGCCGTCGCGAAACTCGACTGTGACCGGGGCGAAGCCCGCGGTGCGGAGCTGCTGGAGCGCCGGCTCGAAATACATGATGCGCCGAGGCGACTCGTCGCTCAGCAAATGCACGATCCAGTCTTCGAGAAGGTCGAGCCGCTTCATGTCCGCGAGAATCTTGAACCATCCCCGCACGAGGGCTTGCGTATCGGATAGATGCGCCGCCGGATCGTCCATGGCGTAGCGGTCGCCGTTGACGAACAGGCCGCCAGGTTTCAGCGCACGGAAAATCTCAGTGATCGCGGCCTTGCGATAGTCGTCGGGGAAGTTATGGATCGCATAATTCGAAATGACGACATCCTTGCTCGCATCGGGCAAGGCGCGCAATGCCGCGAGCGCATCGGCTTCGATGAATGCGACGCGGCCTGCAGAGACGTAATCGGCGAGATTGACGCGCGCCTGAGCGAGCATTTCGCCGGCGCTGTCGACCGCGGCGAGCCTGAGGTCGTCCCGCGCCATGAGCGCCGCCAGCGTGCTGATCCCGGTGCCGCAGCCGATCTCGAAGCCCTCGAGCGGCCCTGCGCCGGGCCGCCATTGCGCGACCCGCTCTCCGACCATTCGGGCGAGCATGGCGGCGTTCGGACACAACAGCCGCAGCACGTCATACTCGGCGCCGATCGGCCCAGCGAAAGGATTATCTTGTAGGGCGGACATGGCGGCTCTTTTTCCATATCGCGCAACGCTCGGCAAGGCGCGGCTTTCCTTGCCGGCCACGCCATGATAGCGAGACGCGAGCAATTGCCGAGAGATGGCTATGACGCAGGCGCTACGCAATGAGACGCGAGCGGGCGGCGCGGACGCGGCGCTTGCCGAGTCGCTCGTCGCGCTCGGACGCGCCGCGCGCGCTGCGTCGCGGGCGGTCGCGCTCGCCTCGAACGACGCCAAGAACAAGGCGCTGCGTAAAGCGGCCGAAGAGATGCGCCGCCAAAGCGGCGCGATACTCGCCGCCAATGCGCTCGATGTCGCCGACGCCAAGGCGCGTGGAACGGCGGCGTCTTTTGTCGATCGGCTGACGCTTGATCCCGAGCGCGTCGAGGCGATCGCTCGCGGACTGGAGGAGATCGCCGATCTGCCTGATCCTGTCGGCCGCGTTCTGGCCAGCTTCGAGCGGCCGAACGGCCTAAAAATCGAGCGCGTCTCGACGCCGCTCGGCGTCATCGGCGTGATTTACGAAAGCCGGCCGAACGTCACCGCCGACGCGGGCGGTCTGTGTCTCAAGGCCGGCAACGCCGCGATCCTGCGCGGCGGCTCTGAAAGCTTGCGGTCATCGTCGGCGATTCACGTCTGTCTTGTCGCCGGGCTAAAGGCCGCCGGGCTTCCCGAGGCGGCGATCTCGCTCGTCGCGACGGCGGACCGCGCCGCGGTCGGCGCGATGCTCGCGGGGCTCGACGGCAATATCGACGTGATCGTGCCACGCGGCGGCAAGAATCTCGTCGCCCGCGTGCAGCAGCAGGCGCGCGTGCCGGTTTTCGCGCATCTCGAAGGCATCGTGCATGTCTTCGTGCATAAGGACGCCGATCTCGACATGGCGAAGCGCGTGCTGCTCAACGCCAAGATGCGCCGCACCGGCATTTGCGGCGCGGCCGAGACGCTGCTCGTCGACAAGGCCTGCGCGGCGACGCATCTTGCGCCGCTCGTTGCGATGCTGATCGATTCAGGCTGCGAAGTGCGCGGCGACGCTGCGACTGAGGCCGCCGATGCGCGCGTGAAGCCGGCGAGCGAAGACGATTGGCGCGCCGAATATCTCGATGCGATCATCGCCGCGCGGGTCGTCGACGGACTGGAGGGCGCGATCGAACACATCGAGACCTATGGCTCGCATCACACCGATTGCATCATCACCCGAGACGCGGACGCGGCGGCGCGCTTCATGAACGAAGTCGATTCGGCGATCGTGCTGCATAACGCCTCGACCCAATTCGCCGACGGCGGCGAATTCGGCTTCGGCGCCGAGATCGGCATCGCGACGGGCCGCATGCACGCCCGCGGACCGGTCGGCGTCGAGCAGCTGACTTCGTTCAAATATCGCGTCTACGGCGACGGCCAGGTGCGGGGGTAGGGTCGATGTCAATGAGCGGCTCTGACGCTAGTTTAGGCAGCATCTGAAGACGTCCTGCCGAGGATTTGTCGACCAATGGCATTCCTGAATTTGCGCGTCCTGCCACACCGACAATTGAGTTGTATAACGGTATGCGTTATAGGCCTCCATGATCCGAGGTTTCGACGACCCAGAAACTGAATTGATCTGGTCGGGTTGCCGGAGCCGTAAGTTGCCGCCGGACATTCAGGCCGTGGCTCTGCGCAAGCTGCGCCTTCTCAATCAGGCGCGCGTCTTGAACGATTTGCGCGTTCCGCCGGGCAATCGTGTTGAAGCTCTGAGAGGCGACCGGTTGGGCCAGCATTCGATCAGGATCGATGACCAATGGCGCATCTGTTTTGTCTGGATCGAGGGAGGGCCGTCCGATGTCACGATCGTCGACTACCATGACTGAGCTTTTGCCCAACCCGAGCCCGGGCGAAATTCTTGCCGAGGAATTTTTAAGGCCCATGGGACTGAGCCAGAACGGGCTGGCGCGCGCCATTCGTGTGCCGCCGCGCCGCATCAATGAAATCGTTCTCGGCAAGCGCGCGATCACCGCCGATACGGATTTGCGTCTGGCGCGCTATTTCGGGATTTCGGAAGGCTTCTTTCTCGGGCTGCAGGCGGACTATGACATCATGACGCGGCGACGGCAGATCGGCGCCGAGCTCAACGCAATCGAGCCGCGCGCCGCCTGAGAAAGCTTGATCTGACCCCTCTCTGCGCCGCATATCGGCTCGATGACTTCCGCCGCCGTCCGCCTCCCGCCTCACGCGCCCGGCATGCGCATCGGCCTTTTCGGCGGCTCTTTCGATCCGCCGCATGAAGGCCATGCGCTCGTCTCGCGTATTGCGCTGACGCGACTCAAACTCGATCGCTTATGGTGGGTGATCTCTCCCGGCAATCCGCTCAAGGACGCGAGCGAGCTGCCATCAATCGGGGCGCGGATCGAAGCGGCGAAAAAAATCCTGCGCGATCCGCGCGTCGCCTTCACCGGTTTCGAAGCTGATATCGATGCGCGTTACACCTGTGACACGATCGACTATCTTCACGCCCATTGTCCCGGCGTGCGCTTCGTCTGGATCATGGGCGCCGATAATCTGCTGCAGTTCCATCGCTGGCGGCGATGGCAGGATATCGCCCGGACGACGCCGATCGCCATCATCGACCGACCGGGCGCCACGCTCAAAGCCATAAACGCCAAGGCGGCCGTCTATTTTAGCGATGCGCGGCTGCCCGAGAGCGACGCCGTGACGCTGGCCGAGACGCCGCCGCCGGCCTTCATTTATCTGCACGGCCCGAGGATTGAGCGCTCCTCTAGCGAATTGCGCGAAGGCTATTTGCGGTCGAAGAGCGGCAGTATCCAGCGCTTATAGGCCCAGAAGCTCGCCGGTATGCCGATGAAGATCGCGACCCAGAGCAGCAGCGAGCTGTCGGAGCCGCGCTCATAGAAACCGCCGCCCTCGGAGACCGACTGCGTGTAGGGATTGCGCACGAACAGCGTGATCGCGAATGAGCCGACGATGATCAGCGCCGTTGCGATGTAAAGGCTGCGCGGAATCACGATTTGCGGCACATGCGGCGGGGCCGGCGTATCTTCAGGCTTCGGCGGTGGGTTTTCCTGTGGCGCGCCCTCGTTGTGCGGTTCTTCGGTCATGGGCTTCTCTCCCGATATTTTGCGCTTGGCCCTAGTATAGGGCTGCTCTATGTCGCCGCGCCATAGACGTCGTACGCCTCCGCGCGTTCGATTTTAGCGGTGACGATATCGCCCGCGCGCAACGGGCGCCGCGCCGCGACAAAGGCCGCGCCGTCGATCTGTGGCGCATCCGCTTTGGTGCGGCCTTTGGCGGGCGCGCCCGAGGGTCCGCCGCCCGGCTCGTCAATGATGACGGAAAGTCGCTTGCCGACCTTGCGCTTCATCAGCCGCGCGCTGATCGACTGCTGCTTCTCCATGAAGCGCCGCCAGCGCGTCTCCTTCACCTCGTCCGGCACGGCGGGAAGGCCGAGCGCCTCGGCGGGCGCGCCGGCGACGGGCTCATATTTGAAGGCGCCGGCGCGGTCGATCTCGGCGTCATCCAACCAATTCAGGAGATCGTCGAAATCCGCGTCGGTCTCGCCTGGAAAGCCGACGATGAAGGTCGAACGCAATGCGAGGTCGGGACAGGCGTCGCGCCAGGCGCGAATGCGCGCCAGCGTCTTCTCCTCATTCGCGGGGCGCTTCATCGCCTTCAGCACGTTGGGCGCGGCGTGTTGAAAGGGAATGTCGAGATAGGGAAGAATTTTTCCCTCCGCCATCAGGGGCACGATTTCGTCGACATGGGGATAGGGATAGACATAGTGCAGGCGCACCCAAATCCCGAGTTCGCCAAGCTCCTGCGCGAGATCGAGAAATCGGGCGCGCACGCTGCGGTCGCCGAACAGGCTCTCGGCATAGCGGATGTCGCGCCCATAGGCGCTCGTGTCCTGCGAGATGACCAGCAGTTCCTTCACCCCCGCGCGCGCGAGCTTTTCGGCTTCGCGCAGCACCTCGGCCGCGGGCCGCGAGACCAGCGGCCCGCGCAGATGCGGAATGATGCAGAAGGAGCAGCTGTTGTCGCAACCCTCAGAAATTTTGAGATAGGCGTAGTGGCGCGGCGTGAGCTTCACGCCTTGTTCGGGAAGCAGATCGAGGAATGGGTCGTGGGCCGGCGCGGCGGCGCGATGCACCGCCTCGACGACGCTTTCATATTGCTGCGGTCCCGTGATCGCCAGCACCTGGGGAAACCGCTCGGAAATCGCTTCCGGCTCGGCGCCCATGCAGCCGGTGACGATGACCTTGCCGTTTTCATTGAGCGCCGCGCCGATCGCTTCGAGCGACTCGGCCTTGGCGCTGTCGAGAAAGCCGCATGTGTTGACGATCACCACATCGGCGCCGGCGTGGGTGCGTGAGAGCTCATAGCCTTCGGCGCGCAACCGCGTGACGATGCGTTCGCTGTCGACGAGCGCCTTGGGGCAGCCGAGCGAGACGAAGGAGACGCGCGGTCCGGCGTTCTGCCTCTGTTGTTCCTGCATGGCGCCCATTGCCATGCGGCGGCCGTCTTTGCAATCGCGGGCGCGGCCTTACGCCGTCAGCGCGCCGAGAAGAGCAAAGAGCGCAACGGCGGCAAAGACGATGGCGTCGAACATGAACGCAACTCCGACAAGCCCCTGACAGGGTCTAGTTGGGCGCGGTTTAAGAATTGGTTGACGGCCCGGCAATTGATGGACCTTTGCCGACTTGGCGTGAAAAAAAGCCAATAAGTCTACGGCGATGCAGGCGATGGCGCCGGGCTAAAAAAGAAGATTTGCGCTTGGCCTAGGCGGCACTTAGGAATAGCGCGCCGCCGGCGAACTTTAGCGCCGCCGCTTAAAGGGAAGCGCCACGTCTTGACGAATTCCATAGTTCTCGGAACCGGATCCTATGTGCCGCAGCGCGTCATCTCCAACGCCGACCTTGAGAAAATCGTCAGGACGAACGACGAATGGATCGTCAGCCGCACCGGGATCAAAGAGCGCCGGATGGCTGCGGATGATGAGGCGACATCCGATCTTGCGGCGGCCGCCGCGCGCGAAGCGCTGGAGTTCGCGGGCGTAAAACCTGAGGATGTCGACATGCTCATCGTGTGCACGGTGACCGGCGATACGCCGACGCCGTCCTGCGCTTCTTTTGTCCAGGCTCGGCTCGGCGCGAAAAACGCTTTCGCCTTCGATGTCGGCGCCGCCTGCGCTGGTTCGCTCTACGGTCTGTCGATCGCCGACCAATTTATTAAAGGCGGCAAGGCGAGGCGCGCGCTTGTGGTCGGCGCCGAGACTTTGAGCCGCTTCGTCGATTGGACCAATCGCGAGACTTGCGTGCTGTTTGGCGACGCCGCAGGCGCTATTCTGCTCGGCGCCAGCGAAGAGCAGGGACGCGGCGTGCTCGCCGCAAGCTTGCGCACAGATGGGTCCATGACCGGCATCTTAGGCATCTACGGGGGCGGCAGCCGACGTCCGCCGTCAGCCGAAATGTTGGAAGAAAAAGCCGGCAAAATCAAAATGCGCGGCCGCGAGGTTTATAAGGTCGCCACGCGGCTCCTGCCCGAAGTGCTGAGCGACGCGCTGAAGGCCGCGGGACTGACGGCGAACGACATCGACCATGTCATCGCTCATCAGGCCAATAAGCGGATCATCGAATCCGCGATGCAGCATCTCGGCGTGCCGCTCGAGAAATGCTGGATCAACATCGACCGATACGGCAACACGTCGAGCGCCTCGATGCCGATCACGCTCGATGAGGCGAACCGCGCCGGACGGCTGAAAAAAGGCGATGTCATCGCGATGATGGCGATCGGCGCAGGAATGACCTGGGGCGGCGCAGTTCTGCGCTGGTAGGCCCCTTCCGCCTTAACCCCATCCGCCTGAACGAGGTCATGCGAATTGCGCTCGTTTTGCGGCTTGCCGAGTTCGTATACTCATGCTATCGATTTTATAGACTATAGGAGGGTGAGATGACGATCGGTAGGCGTTCGGAAAAGCCCGTGGGCGTGGGAATTTTTGTGGGTTTGCTTGCGCTTGCCTTAATGGCGAGCGCGACCTCCCAGGCGGGCCAGACATTCCTGAATGTCTCCTACGATCCCACGCGCGAACTCTATAAAGCGATCAACCCGGCCTTTGCGGCCGACTGGAAGGCCAAGACCGACCAAACGATCGAAATTCAGGCGTCGCATGGCGGGTCCGGCGCTCAGGCGCGCGCCGTGATCGAGGGGCTCGACGCCGATGTCGTGACGCTGGCGCTCGCCGCCGACATCGACGCCATCGCCAATAAGAGCGGCAAGATTGCTGTCGACTGGCAGAAGCGCCGGCCCAACAATTCCTCTCCCTATACGTCGACGATCGTGTTCTTGGTCCGTAAGGGCAATCCGAAAGTCATCAAGGACTGGGACGATCTGGCGAAGCCTGGCGTCGCCGTCATCACGCCCAATCCAAAGACGTCGGGCGGCGCGCGGTGGAATTATCTCGCGGCGTGGGGATACGGGTTGAAAAAATTCGGCGGCGACGAAGCGAAGACCAAAGACTTCGTGAAGGCGATTTACAAGAATGCGCCGGTGCTCGACACAGGCGCGCGAGGCTCGACGATAACCTTCGCGCAGCGCGGCATCGGCGACGTGCTTCTCGCATGGGAGAACGAAGCCTTCCTTGCGCTCAAGGAATTCGGGGCCGACAAGTTCGAGATCGTCACGCCCCCGCAATCGATTCTGGCCGAGCCCCCGGTCGCCGTCGTCGACGCCAACGCCGACGCCAAGGGCAACAGGCAGCTTGCGGAAGCCTATCTCGACTTCCTCTATTCGCCGGCGGCGCAAGCAATTATCGCCCGCAATTTCTATCGTCCCGTCCATCCCGAATATGCGGCGAAGGACGATATCAAGAAATTCGCCAAAATTGATTTCATCACCGTCGACAAGACGTTCGGCGGCTGGGCGGCTGCGCAAAAAAAGCATTTCGCTGACGGCGGCATTTTCGACGAAATCCAGAAACAAGAGCTGACAAGGTGACCTCCCCAGTCCTTGTCGGCAAAAACGCCCGACGCTTCACGGCGCCGGGCGTTATTCCAGGCTTCGGCCTGACCTTCGGCTACACGCTGATCTATCTTGGCCTGATCGTGCTTTTTCCGCTCGCCACGCTCATCTGGTGGGCGTCGGGATTGGGTCTTTCGGGCCTCTGCGCGATCGCCGCGGAGCCGCGCGTCGCCGCCGCCTTGCGTACGACTTTTTTCATTTCCTTCGCGGCGGCGATCGTCGATCTTTTCTTTGGCCTCATCGTCGCCTGGGCGCTTACCCGATATGATTTCGCGGGCCGTCGACTGCTCGACGCCTTCGTCGATCTGCCCTTCGCGCTGCCGACCGCCGTGGCCGGCATTTCGCTCGCGGCGCTCTATTCGCCAAATGGCTGGTTCGGCGCGCCGCTTGCCGACTATGACATCAAGATCGCCTTCACCCGCTGGGGCATTCTGGTCGCGCTTATCTTCATCGGCCTGCCGTTCGTCGTACGCACCGTGCAGCCGATTATTTCCGAGCTCGAAGTCGAGTTGGAGGAGGCCTCAGCCACGCTCGGCGCGGGCCGGGCGCAAACCGTTCTGCATGTGATGCTGCCGCCCTTGGCGCCGGCGCTATTAACCGGATTCGCGCTCGCCTTCGCCAGATCCATTGGCGAATACGGCTCGGTCATCTTCATCGCCGGCAATATCGCTTATGTGTCCGAGATCGCGCCCCTGCTGATTGTCGTAAAGCTTGAACAATATGACGTCGCCGGCGCGACCGGCATCGCGACGATCATGCTGGCGATTTCTTTCGCTGCGCTGCTTCTCATCAATCTGGTGCAGGCATGGAGCCGAAGGAGATTCGGTCATGTCTGAGATTGCGATTGCGGGCGGTCGCCGCGCGAAATATCGGCCGGTCACCGAAGATTCGCCGCTAGCGCGCTACGCGCTCATTGCGACCGCTGTTCTGTTTCTCGCTCTCTTCCTTCTCGCGCCGCTTGCCATCGTTTTTTTCGAAGCCTTCAGCAAAGGGCTTGATGCCTTTCTGTCTGTATTCCACGATCCGGATGCGCTCGCCGCCATCCGCCTGACTCTTCTGGTCGCCGCGCTCGCGGTGCCGGCCAATCTCGTGTTTGGCTTGGCGGCGTCCTGGTCGATCGCCAAGTTTTCCTTTCCGGGCAAGAGCGTCCTCATCACGCTGATCGATCTGCCGTTCTCCGTGTCGCCTGTCGTCGCCGGCCTCGTCTATGTGCTCGTATTCGGCGGCCAGGGCCTTTTCGGCGCCTGGCTCGCCGAGCATGGCGTGCGAATTATCTTTGCCGTACCGGGCATCGTGCTGGCGACCATCTTCGTCACCTTTCCTTTCGTCGCGCGCGAACTCATCCCGCTGATGCAGGAACAAGGCAAGGTGGAGGAAGAGGCAGCGCTCACGCTCGGCGCCTCCGGTTTCAGGACTTTCCTCACGGTGACGCTGCCCAACATCAAATGGGGACTGCTCTATGGGGTGCTGCTCTGTAATGCCCGCGCCATGGGAGAATTCGGCGCCGTTTCCGTCGTTTCCGGCCACATCCGCGGCCTGACCAACACAATTCCGCTTCAGGTGGAGATACTCTACAATGAATACAATAATGTCGCCGCCTTCGCTCTCGCAGTTCTTCTTGCAGGGCTGGCGCTCGTCACGCTCGGGCTCAAGACTTTCCTCGAATGGCGTCACGCTGACGAACTCTCCGGACGCGCACGACGACACTAGAACGCGTAAGCGTGGCGCTGCGATCCGCATCGAGAGCGTCGAGCAGGACTTCGGCGCCTTTCCGGCGTTGCGTGATGTCAGCCTCGACATTCAACCGGGAGAACTCGTCGCTCTGCTGGGGCCCTCGGGCTCGGGCAAGACCACGCTTTTGCGGGTGATCGCCGGCCTCAATTCTCCCGACCGGGGGCGCGTGCTCTTCGACGGCGAGAACGCGACCAACCTCCCTGTGCAGGACCGTCATGTCGGAATGGTCTTTCAGAACTATGCGCTCTTCAAACATATGACCGTCGCCGACAATGTCGGCTATGGTCTGAGAGTGCGCTCCAGACGCACGCGTCCGTCGCGGCCGGCGATCAAGGCGCGCGTCGCAGAGCTCTTGCAATTCGTTCAGCTCGACGGGCTTGGCGACCGTTTTCCGGCGCAGCTTTCGGGCGGCCAGCGCCAACGCGTGGCGCTCGCGCGCGCGCTGGCGATCGAGCCGCGCGTATTGCTGCTCGACGAACCATTCGGGGCGCTCGACGCGCGCGTGCGCAAGGATTTGCGCCGCTGGCTGCGCGACATTCATAAGCAGACGGGATTGACGACGGTTTTCGTTACGCATGACCAGGACGAGGCGATGGAGCTCGCCGATCGCGTGGTCGTGCTGAACGAAGGCCGCATCGAGCAGATTGGCACGCCCGAAGAGCTTTACGATCGGCCGGCTTCGCCTTTCGTCATTTCCTTCGTCGGCGAAGCGGTCGCGCTGCCGGTCACTATCGCCGACGGCCACGTCAAATTCGGCGGCCACGAATTGCACATTGACACCCATGGCTTGCGCAGCGGTCCGGCAAGGGTTTTCTTCCGGCCGGCGGACATCGCGGTCGCGGCCGAGGGAGACGGCGATCTCGAAGGCCGCGTGGAAAGCCTGAGGCGCACGCCTGCCGGCGTTCGCGCCACGATCGCCATCGACGGCTATGATCAAACGCTCGAAATCGACTCGCCGCTCGAACATTCGGCTTCGCTCGGCGGCCGCGTTCCGCTTTCGCTGGCGAAAGCCCGCATATTTCCGGCTGACGAGAGGGACGCATATGTCGACGCCGGAGACGGCATTTGAGTGCGGCGCCTGCTGACGCGATCGACGAGAGCACTGTCGCCAACGACTGGAATTCGGCGCTCTATCTGAAATTCGAAGCTGAGCGCACGCGCGCCGCCCGCGACCTGCTTGCGCGCGTGCCTAATTGCGATACGCGACTGGTTTTCGATCTCGGATGCGGACCCGGAAACAGCACCCGGCTTCTCGCGATGAGCTTTCCAGGCGCCGATATCATAGGGATCGACAAGTCCGACAATATGCTGTCGGTCGCGCGCGCCTGCACGCCAACCGCGACTTTTATCAAAGAGGATATCGCGCATTGGCGGCCTTCGGAGCCGGCCGACCTCATCTTCGCCAATGCGGCGCTGCATTTTCTGCCCGATCATCGCAGGTTGATGACCAGGCTGCTCAGCCATTTGCGGCCCGGCGGGCGTCTCGCCGTCCAAATGCCCAACAATACGCATGAGCTTTCGCATGCGGCGATGCGCATGGTCGCGGCGGACGGGCCGTGGGCGCCTCGTCTCTTGCCGGTCGCCAAGTCGATCATGGTGCTCGGTCCGCTTGAGGAATATTACAATCTGCTTGCGCCGCTCTGCAGCACGATCGATATTTGGCAGACGGTTTATGTTCACCCGCTCGACGGTCCCGACGGCGTCGTCGAGTGGTTCGAAGGATCGGGACTTCGTCCATTTCTCGATTTGCTCGATGAACATGAGCGCGTCGAATTTCTCGCCCGCTACAGGGAAAAGCTCGCGCAGGCCTATCCCCGTCAGCCGGACGGTAAAGTGCTTCTGCGCTACCCGCGGCTGTTCTTCGCTTTGCAGACATAAGACCGAAGCGCCGCTCGCGGGCACGCGAGTTGCTTCACCCTTCAATGCGAAAAAGTGTGGCATTACAGCAACGGTTCCGCCCGATTTATGGAGCAGTATATAAAATCGATAGACAAAAATCCGCATATTCGGTTGACTGACCCTTGCGGCGTAGGTGCAAACAGTTCGCAGAGGGAAGCCCTCAGCGACCAAAGGTCGAGAGCTGGGATGTCAAAGCGGAATTTAAGATTGAGCTCTGCAGTGGCGGCGATGGTTCTTGCCCTCGCGCCGAATGTGTCCTTCGCGGAAGAGGCGGCCCAAGGGCCGGCGGGAAAAGCTGACGCGCCGCAAAAGGCCTCGGTGAAGACGAAGACCGCAGGCAAGAAGGCGACAGGTGAGGCGGCTGCGCCTGCCGCCCCGGCGGAGAAGAAAAGCTATTACGTGCCGACGCGCGGCTATCGTTTGGAGCCGCAGCCGGACATTCCGCCCTATGTGCGCAATCTCGCCAAGACCTACAAGGAATTCGAAGGAATCGACTGGCTGAACGTCGGCCTCGATTCGCGGGTTCGCTTTGAATATCGCAAGGACGATTATCGGCCGTGGACGAGCACAATGACCAATCCGCCGAGCTCTCAGCGCAAGTATTTTCCCAATTCGCTGTGGCTGTCGCGCACGCGCGCCTATATCGGCGTGCAGAACATTCTCGATCCCTTCCGTTTCGTCCTCGAACTTCAGGACTCCCGCGCCTATAACAGCATCTATGAATATCAGGGCCAGGAGATCAATCAGACCGAATTGATCTCGGGCTATGGCGAACTCTTTTTCAAGGACGCTTTCGGCAAGGACGATCTCGGCAATGATCGGCCCTTGACCCTTCGCGCCGGCCGGTTTCACCTCGAACTGCTCGATCGCCGTCTGATCGCCGAGAACGAGTTTCGCAACACCACCAACAATTTTGACGGGTTCCGCATCAAGATCGGCAAGAAGGACAATGACTGGGACATCGACAGTTTCCTGATGCGGCCGGTCATTCGCTATCCCTATCAGTTCGACCGGCCCGACTGGCAGAACTGGATTTACGGCAGCGTCATCAGCATTCGCCGCTGGTCGGAATATGCGACGGTCCAGCCGTATTTTCTGGGCCGCAAGCAATATGGCGATCCGCTCAACCTTTCGAACGCGCTCAAGGTTCACCGTGACACTTATGCGCCGGGGCTGCGCGTTTACGGCGTGATCAACGACTTCGATTATGACTTCGACATCAACAAGCAGTTTGGCGAGATCGGCGAATTCCGCCAGCTCGGGACTGTCCAAAACGCAGTGCAGACGACGGTGCAGCATGACGCCATCGCCTATGCGTTCGAAGCGGGCTACACTTTCTCGGACTTCCCGTGGAAGCCGCGGATCAGCGCCAACTACGCCTATGGCTCCGGCAACAAGAGTCCTTACGACAGCGTCAATCAGACCTTCGACATCTTCTACGGGTTCAATCAGCCCTTCTCACGCGATGATTATTTTGCGTGGAATAACGTCAAGGCGCCCAAGGCGCGCATCGAGTTCACGCCATTCAAAGATCTTCGGGTCGACACGGCGTTCAGCGCCTATTGGCTGGCGAGCGCCGCCGCGGCGTGGGACCGCGCCAATCTGTTTGCGCCGCTCGGCAACAGAGGCACGTTCCTTGGCACGGAATATGATCTGCGCATCCGCTACAAGCTCAATCAGTTCATCAATCTGACGGCGAGCTATGCGCATTTCTGGCCCGGCTCGTTTACGTCAAGCTTCGCGCCGCCGGTCACGCTGCAGCCGTTTTTTCCGCAATCCTTTCCCGGACAGACGGGGACGACGAACGGCCTGACCGCGCGGCCGACCGACTTCTTCTATCTCGAAGTTTCCGCCAACGCCTTCGGCGACGGCAATCCGATCGCCAAGCCGCCGGGCTCGGATTTTATCGCGCTGTTCAAGCCCGAAGGGCCGCCGCCGCCGCCGGCGAAGCCGCCGAGCTGGTCGGACGTTTACGTCGGCCTCAACGGCGGTTCCGCCTGGTCGAACCCGCGGTCGATCGTGCAGCCTTGGCCTTTCGGCGCCGCCGTCGCCAGTCCGGACATCGCCGTCGCCGCGACGCCGATCGACCAGACCAACCATCTCGCCGGCTTCATCGGCGGTCTGCAGAGCGGCGTGAATTGGAAATGGGCCGACAGCATCCTGACCGGCGTCGAGGCTGATCTTCATGCCGTCTCGGGCAACACCGACACCAGATGGCAGGCGGCGCCGACCTCGGGCGGCGGCAATAGTTTCGTCACCTATACGCAGCGTACCGCGACGCTCAACTATCTTGGAACGATCCGCGGCCGGCTGGGCTATCTCGTCACGCCGACGCTGGCGGTCTATGGCGCGGGCGGCATGGCCTATGGCGGAGTCACCTCCAACGCCGCGATCCTGACCCGCCGCATCGGCGGAACCAACCAGACGCAGGTCAATCCCGTCTATCAGGACAGTCTCGTCGGCTGGACGGCGGGCGGCGGCGCCGAATGGATGTTTGCGCCCGACTGGAGCATCAAGGTCGATTATTTGCGTTACGATCTCGGCGCCGCTCAAGCATCACCCAGTTTCGCGATCCAGCCGAACGGCTTTTACGCGACTGGAGCGATAAGCTCGACGCGGTTCAACGGCAACCTCATTCACGCCGGCGTCAACCGTCACTTCGATCTCCTCAGCCTCGTCGCAGCAAAATAGGCCGCGCCGAATAGGGCCCCGTGGCTTGGCCGCGGGTCCCATCAATCTCAAAATTGAGTCTGCCTCGCCCGGAGAGGCGCTTGCGCGAGAAGTCCGGCGCTTAGCTCTTCCTCATCGATTTTATGTGCGCCGCGGCGAACATCTCGCGCTTGACACCGGCGGCGGCGCCTTCGCGCGGCGCTTCTCGACTGCGCTGGCCGGGCTCGTCGACATGGACGGCTATGTTAAGGCCAGCGGCGACAGCGTGAAAACCCACCTTCCCAAGACGGCGCTGAAACCGGCGGTCGACTTTGAGTGGAAGGCGCCGAGATGGAGCAATGCTGATCGATGACATGATGGCGGCGTAAACGGACACGAGGCCGATTGCATCGGGGGAGAAGGAGAAGTGCTATGAGCGGATGGGAGATTGCAGGAATCGTTCTCGGGATTATCATCCTCGGCCTGTTGATCATGAACGCGAAGGATCTCTATCGCTATCTCAAGATCAGCAATATGTGAGGTTAACAGGACGTCATGGCTTTCGCCGCGGAACAATCGCAGGCGCTCGAATTTCGCGTGCGCGGCCGCGTGCAGGGCGTCGGCTTTCGCCCGACGGTCTGGAGGATCGCGCGCCAACTCGGGCTTGCCGGCGAGGTTCTCAACGACGGCGAGGGCGTGCTGGTCCGCGTCTGCGGCGATCAAGCGGGGATCGAAGCGCTGCTGCGACGAATAGCATGTGAGCCGCCGCCGCTCGCGCGCATCGATTGCATCGAGCGGCGAGGATACGCTGGCCGACTGCCGCAGGATTTCCGCATCGCGGACAGCCTCGGCGGTCCCACCCGAACGCAGGTCGCGCCGGATGCGGCGATCTGCGGCGCTTGCGCGGCGGAATTGCGAAATCCGCGCGACCGGCGCAACCGCTATCCTTTCGCCAATTGTACGCATTGCGGACCCCGTCTCAGCATCGTGACCGGCATTCCCTACGACCGCGCGACGACGACGATGGCGCCTTTCGCCCTTTGCGCGGCGTGCGAGGCGGAATATCGCAATCCGGCGGATCGCCGCTTCCACGCCGAAGCCATAGCCTGTCCTGAATGCGGACCTACCGCGTCACTCATCGCTTTTGGGCAAACTGAGGTTCCTCTCGACGGCGAGGCCGATGCGGTCGAGAACGCGGCCCGCCTCATCGCGCGCGGCGACATCATCGCGATCAAAGGTCTTGGCGGCTATCATCTGGCCTGCGACGCGACCAGCGCCGAGGCCGTTGCGCGCCTGCGCCGACTGAAGCGTCGCGACGCAAAGCCATTCGCGCTGATGGCGCGCGATCTTTCCGTCATACGGCGCTATTGCCCGGTAGGCGCCATCGAAGAGCGCGAGCTGACGGGCGTCGAGGCGCCGATCGTGCTGCTGCGCGCGACGGGTCCGCAGCGTTTGCCCGAGCCGATCGCGCCGGGAGTGGACACGCTCGGCTTCATGCTGCCGACGACGCCGCTGCATCTTTTGTTGATGGATCGGTTCGATCATCCGCTTGTCATGACAAGCGGCAATATTTCGGACGAGCCTGCGGTGACCGATGACGCCGAGGCGCGACGGCAGCTCGCCGATATCGCGCCATTCGCATTGACGCATGATCGCGCCATTGCCAATCGAGTTGACGATTCGGTCGTCAGAATCATGGACGGGCGACCGAGAATGCTACGCCGCGCCCGCGGCTATGCGCCAGCGCCGTTATCGCTGCCGAGGGGCTTTGACCATGCGCCCGATCTGCTGGCGATGGGCGGCGAGCTGAAGACGACGTTTTGCATGGTCAAGGACGGTGAGGCAATCCTGTCACAGCATCAAGGCGATCTCGAAAACGCCGCGACCTTCGATGACTATCGAAGAAATCTGCGCCTCTATGAAAAACTGTTCGATCACGCGCCATCGGCGATCGTCATAGACCGGCATCCGGAATATCTATCGTCGAAACTCGGCAGGACCGAGGCCGAAACGCGCGGCCTGTCCTTGATCGAGGTTCAGCACCACCACGCGCATGTCGCCGCCTGTCTTGCCGAGAATGGACGACCGCTTGACGCGCCGCCGGCGCTGGGGATCGTGCTCGACGGATTGGGCTTTGGCGACGACGGGACCATATGGGGCGGCGAATTCCTGCTCGCCGACTATTTTCGCTATGAGCGGCTGGCGCGACTGAAGCCGGTCGCCATGCCCGGCGGCGCGCAGGCGGCGCGCGAGCCTTGGCGAAATCTTTACGCGCATCTTAGGGCGGCGGTCGAACCCGACTCGGAATGCCTTGCTGCCGAGTGGATGGCCTTCGACCGCAAGCCGCTGGCGATGATCGACCGAATGATTTCACAAGGCGTCAATTCGCCGTTAGCTTCGTCTTGCGGGCGCCTGTTCGACGCGGTCGCCGCGGCGCTCGGCGTCTGCGCCGATCGTCAGGCCTATGAGGGCGAGGCGGCGGCGCGGCTCGAGGCGCTTGCATTCGCAGCGCCGAAAGAGCAACGCGGATATGAGTTTGAACTTTCTCAGTCGCAGCTGATCGATATCGACCCGGCGCCCTTGTGGCGCGCGATATTCGATGATCTGCGTCGAGGTGTCACGGTGCCTGTCGTTGCGTGCCGGTTTCACCTCGGCCTTGCAGAGTCGATCGCGGCGGTCGCCGTGCGACTTTCCGCCGCGCGAAATATCGAAACAGTTGCGCTGTCGGGCGGGTGTTTTCAAAATCGCCTGCTGTTCGAGAGCGTTTGCGAGAGACTGCGCGGATTGGGATTGGAAGTTCTGACCCATGCTGACACGCCCGCCAATGACGGCGGCCTATCGCTGGGTCAGGCCGCGATCGGCGCCGCGCGTTTAGTCGGAGCCGACATGACAAGAGAGGGAGAGCGCCGCACATGTGTCTCGGCATTCCCGGCTGCATTGTCAGCATAGACGATGCCGAAGATCTCCTCGCCACCGTCGACGTGAGCGGGGTGCGCCGTCAGATCAACATCAGCTGCGTCGTCGATGACGCGCATCCGGTCGACTCATGCGTCGGCGATTGGGTTCTCGTCCATGTCGGCTTTGCGATGAGCCGGATCAATGAAGCGGAGGCCGCCGAAACGTTAAGGTTGCTTCAAGAGCTAGGCGATCTGCAAGCCGAGCTTGAGAATATGCAGGCGCGGACCGACGTTGCGGCGGAGGAACAAGGGGAATGACCGGAAGATGGCGAAGGTCCGCTGCGTTATCGTGCCGACGACCTCGGTTCATCGTATTCAAGAATGTCACGTCGCCGCCTATCACAGTCTTTGGGACCTCGTTCACACGCTGCTGGCGGACGATCGGGGCGCAGCCATCAACGGAGATGTCGCCGCATGAAATTCGTCGATGAATTTCGCGATCGGGAGAAGGCCGGCGTTCTGGTCAGAGAGATCGAGCGGCTGCTCGTTCGGATGAAGCGCGACGTAACTCGGCCGCTTCAGATCATGGAAGTATGCGGCGGACATACGCATTCGATTTTCCGCTATGGCGTCGAAGGCATGCTGCCAAAATCGATCGAACTGGTGCATGGACCTGGCTGCCCGGTTTGCGTGCTGCCGATGGGACGCGTCGACGATTGCGTCGCCATCGCCGAGCGCCCCGAGGTCATCTTCGCCACCTTCGGCGACGCCATGCGGGCGCCGGGCTCGCGCAAGAGCCTGTTGCAGGCGAAGGCTGACGGCTGCGACGTGCGCATGGTCTATTCGCCGATGGACGCGATGGCGCTGGCGCGTCAAAATCCTGCGCGCGAGGTGGTGTTTTTCGGCATCGGCTTCGAGACGACAATGCCGTCGACCGCGTTGACCGTGCTGCAGGCGGAACGCGAAGGCGTCGAGAATTTTTCGATCTTCTGCAATCACATCACCATTGTTCCGACGATCAAGGCGATCCTTGACAGCCCCGATCTGCGTCTCGACGGATTCCTAGGGCCGGGCCATGTCTCCATGGTGATCGGCGACGCGCCGTACGAATTTATCGCGCGCTATTACAAAAGGCCGATGGTGATCGCGGGGTTTGAACCGCTCGACATTCTCCAGTCGATCTGGATGCTGCTGAAACAAATCGACGAGGGACGCTGCGAGATTGAAAATCAATATGCGCGCGTTGCGGCGGCGGGCGGCAATTCCGTGGCGCTAAAGGCGATCGCGCAGGTCTATGAGCTGCGGGAATTTTTCGAGTGGCGCGGTCTTGGATCGATCGATCACTCTGGCGTGAAGATACGAGACGCCTACGCGCGCTTTGACGCCGAGCGAAAGTTCTCGGTGCCTAATGCAAGAATAGCCGATCCCAAGTCCTGTCAGTGCGGCGAGGTCCTCAAGGGCGTCATCAAGCCGTGGCAGTGCAAGGTTTTCGGCCAGGCCTGCACGCCCGAGACGCCGCTCGGCGCGCTGATGGTTTCGTCCGAGGGCGCTTGCGCCGCCTATTATCAATATGGCGGCGTTAAGCGCGGGCGCGACGAAACGGAGGCGAGCGCAGCATGAACATGATCTCCATTTCGCCTCGGCGTTCGCGCGGCAAAGTGCATGTGGCGACGGTCACGCTCGCCCATGGCGGCGGCGGCAAGGCGATGAAGGATTTGATCGACGACGTGTTTGTCGAGGCCTTCGACAATCCGCTGCTGGCGCCGCTCGACGATCAGGCGCGCATCGATCTTTCGAGCCTTTCGCAACACGGCGACCGGCTGGCGTTCACGACCGATTCCTTCGTTGTCGATCCGCTGATCTTCCCCGGCGGCGACATCGGCAAGCTCGCGGTTTGCGGCACGGTCAACGATCTCGCCGTCGGCGGGGCGCTGGCGCTCTATCTTTCTTGCGCGGTGATCGTCGAAGAGGGCGTCCCGATCGACCTGTTGCGGCAAGTCGCCCGCTCGATGGCCGCAACGGCCCGGGACGCCGGCGTGAAGATCGTCACCGGCGACACCAAGGTCGTCAACAAGGGCGCCTGTGATCGCATGTTCATCACTACGACTGGAGTCGGCGTCGTCGCGGCCGGCGTCGAGCTTGGCGCGCATCGCGCGAGACCAGGCGATGCGGTGCTGGTCAACGGACTTCTCGGCGATCACGGCGCCGCCATTCTCGGAGCGCGCGGCGACATGGCGCTGCAGTCGCCGATCGAAAGCGACTGCGCGCCGCTTCATGATCTCGTTGCGCGCCTGCTCGACGCGGCGCCGAATACGCGTTTCATGCGCGATCCGACACGGGGCGGGATCGCGACTGTGTTGAATGAAATCGCCGAAGCCTCTCAAATCGCCATCGACATCGACGAGACGGCGACGCCGCTTCGAGACGAGGTGCGTGGCTTTTGCGAAATTCTTGGTCTCGATCCGCTTTATCTCGCCAATGAAGGCAAGATCGTCGCCGTTGCGCCGCCTGACGAGGCCGATCGGGCAGTCGAGGCGATGCGGGTGCATCCACTGGGACGAGAGGCGGCCGTCATCGGCCATGTCGTCGACGGCGAGCCGGGCCGCGTCACCATGCGCACGATCTTTGGCGGCCGCCGCATCGTCGACATGCTCGTCGGCGAGCAACTGCCGCGTATCTGCTAAGGAGCCGAGGTGCACGAACTCTCGATCGTTTGCAGCATCGTCGAATTGGCGTCGCAAGCCGCCGAGGGCGGAATCGTGCGCCGCGTGACGATCGAGATCGGGAGATTATCGGGCGTCGACCCGGAAGCTGTCGCCTTCTGCTTTCCGGAAGTCGCGCGCGGCACGCCGGTCGAAGGCGCCGCCCTGGACATCCGTGAAGTCGAGGCCGAGGCGCGTTGCGATATTTGCGGCGCGGAATTTCCGACGCCCGACATGCTCTCGGCATGTCCTTGCGGCTCTCTTCACTTCAAGCGCCTGCGCGGCGAAGAGCTGAATGTCAAGAGCATCGAAATTGAGGAGCCTGCGTAATGTGCACGAGCTGCGGCTGCCAAGGGCAGGGGACCACAATGACGAATCTACAGACGGGCGCAAGCGCCGAGATCCCGGCGCCCCATGGGGAAGTCCATTCGCTCGGCGCGGACGAGGGCCATGGCCACGGTCATTTCCATGACGGGCATTATCACGTCCATGATGATCATGATCATCACGGACACGATCATGTGCATGAGCATGGTCATGCGCATTCTCACGATGACGACCATCATCATGCGCATGAGCCTCCGCACCGCCGCGTGCACGTGGAAGCGCGCATTCTCGCGAAGAACGACGGAATCGCCACGAAAGTTCGCGCCTGGCTTGCTGGTCGCGAAATCGTGGCGCTCAATCTCGTGAGTTCGCCCGGCGCCGGAAAGACGACGCTGCTCGAGCGCGCCATCGCCGATCTGTCGGGCAAGCGGGCGCTGTTCGTCATCGAGGGCGATCAGGCGACCTCGAACGACGGCGAGCGCATTCGCGCCGCCGGTGCGCCGGCGGTCCAGGTCAACACCGGGACCGGATGCCATCTCGATGCTGAAATGATCGCGCGAGCTCTCGCCGAACTCAAGCCGAGCGTGGGTTCGCTGGTGTTCATCGAAAATGTCGGCAATCTCGTGTGTCCGGCCCTGTTCGATCTCGGCGAGCACGCCAAGGCGGTGATTTTCTCGACGACCGAAGGTGAGGACAAGCCGCTCAAATATCCGCATATGTTCAGCGCCGCGAAGCTCGTCATCTTCAACAAGATCGACCTTCTGCCGCATCTCGACTTCTCGATGGAGCGGGCGCGCGAGAATGTTCGCCGCGTCAATCCAGATGTCGAGATTGTGGAGGTTTCCGCGCGCACCGGCGCCGGCATGTCGGCCTTTTACGAATGGATATTCGCGCAGCTTAATGTCAAGGAGCGGCTGAGCGTCATCTGATGACGATCGGCGCGCAGGAGGCGGAAGGAGAATCGGCGAAAGCCGGTCTTCATGCCGCGAGGCGCGGCTGCCCAGCGACAAGACCTAGCGATGCTCAGCGCCCCTAGAGCAGGTTCCGAAAAAGTTGACAGACTTTTTCGATGAGAACCTGCTCCAACGTTCTGATTTTGAGCGATTCCTTATCGATCACATGATTCCATGTGATCGGGAAGCGCTCTAACAAGCGCGCCAAATGGCGCAATACGAACGTATCAGCTCTGCAGCACATATGTTCCTGGCGCGTCGCAAAGAGCTGGGCCCATCGCCGGCGGCGCAACCGGCGGGCCGGAACGAGCAGCGAGCCAGGCGCTCCATTCCGGCCACCACGAGCCTTCCCTGACGGCTGCGATTCTTACCCATTCCTCAGGATCGGCATAATGTTCGCCATCCACTCTAGTCGTGAAGCGATAGCCGCCGCGTTTCTTTTCTGGCTCCGAAACGATGCCGGCGTTGTGCCCGCCGCTCGTCAGCAGGAAGGTGATTTCGGCGTCCGCAAGCAGGTGAATTTTATAGACCGAGCGCCAAGGCGCGATATGGTCCCGCTCCGTGCCGACAGCGAAAATCGGCGCGCGAATGTCGTGCAGCGCCACGGCGCCGCCGTTGGCGCGAAGCCGGCCCTCGGCGAGATCATTGTTGAGAAAGAGCAGCCGAAGATATCCGGAGTGCATCTTGTAGGGCATTCGCGTCGCGTCGGCGTTCCATGCCCTCATGTCGGTCATCGGCTCGCGCTCGCCCATGAGATAAGATTTATGCGCATAGGACCAGACAAGATCGTTGGAGCGCAGGAGTTGGAACGCGCCAGCCATCTCCTTGGAATCGAGATAGCCGTGCTCCCACATCAGATCTTCGAGAAAGTCGAGCTGGCTCTCATTGACGAAGAGCGTCAGTTCTCCCGCCTCGGTGAAATCGGTCTGCGCGGCGAGCAGCGTCACGCTCTTGAGACGTTCGTCATTGTCCCGCGCCATTGCGGCAGCTGCAATTGCGAGCAACGTCCCGCCCAGGCAATAGCCGGCCGCATGAATCTTTTGGTCCGGCATCAGGCTGGAGATCAAGTCGAGCGCGGCCATGACGCCGAGCCTGCGATAGGCCTCCATGGTGAGATCGCGGTCTTCGGCGCTTGGATTGCGCCAGGAGATCATGAACACCGTGAAGCCTTGCCCGGTCAGAAACCGCACCAGTGAATTATGCGGCGAGAGATCAAGGATGTAGTATTTCATGATCCAGGCCGGCGTGATCAGCACCGGCTCGGGCCGCGCCTTCTCCGTTGACGGCCCATATTGGATGAGCTCGATCAGCCGGTTGCGGTAGATGACCTTGCCCGGCGTTATCGCGACGTTTTGCCCAGGCATGAAGGCTTCGGCGCCGACAGGCGGCTTGCCGCCGGCGCGCCGCTCCATGTCTTCGAGAAAATTCTGCAGGCCGTAGACGAGATTGACGCCGCCGGTCGCCAGCGTTCGTTGCAGCGCTTCGGGATTAGTCAGCAGGAAATTCGACGGCGAGAACATGTCGAGCAATTGCCGCGAGGCGAATTCGACGACATTTTCGTGCTGCTTGGTGACGCCGCCGATGCCCGTCGTGGCGTTGTGCCACCATTGCTGATTGAGCAGAAAACCCTGGTAGAGCAGCGCATAAGGCCATTGACGCCAGGCTTCGCCGGAAAATCTCTTGTCCTGCGGCAGCGGCTCGATGCACGGCGCAGCGTTCGGCTGAAACGCGCAGCGCCACGCATAGCTCGCGAAACGCCACGTCTTGCGCATGGCTTTTTCGGCGAGCAGCATCTGCCGTCCGGGCGAAGACGCAAGATGCACCGCCCAGTCCCAATAGGCGCCCGCCATCGCGGCCGGCGAAAGGCCGCCGGTCAGATGGGCGACGCTTGCATGGAGCGAGCGGTCGACGACGTCGCTCAGCGCTGCATAGCCGTGCGAATCTCGGTCGATGGCGCGCTCCGCGGCGAGAAAGGCGCTCGGCCAAGCCTCCAGGAAAGCTGTCGACGCGAGCCGCGGAAAGCCATGGCTTGGATAGGACTGGACGGGACCGGAGAATGTCCGCTCCGCGCGTTGCTCGTCCGTCTGGGCAATAGTCGCGTCGGTCGTCATCGCCTTCCCTTATTGAACTCAGGGGTTGGGTCGGAATTCAGATTTTATTTGGGATGATGCTGCAGCGCAACATTACGTCTTGCCGGGCTTGGCCGGGCGGGGAGCGGCGCCATCTCCTCTTGAGCAAAAAGTCGACCGAATAGGAGACCGTCGTGAGAGCCATCGCCGCCGTCCTGCTGACGCTCTTTTCGACAAGCGCGCTCGCCGCTCTCAAGCCCGGCGACGTCGCGCCGGACTTCGCCATAGAGGCGGCGCAGGCCGGCAAGGATTTTTCCTTCTCGCTGCGACAGGCGCTCGAGAAGGGGCCGGTGGTTCTCTATTTCTACCCAAAATCATTCACCAGCGTCTGCACCGTCGAGGCGCATGAATTCGCCGAAGCCATGGAGGAATTCGCCGCTTTGGGCGCGAACGTCATCGGCGTGTCGAGCGACAAGATCGCCACCCAGCGCGAATTCTCGTCGAAAGAATGCCGGGACAAATTCCCGGTCGGCGCCGATCCCGACTTCAAGGTCATCAACGCCTATGACGCCGCTTTCAAGATTCCGGTCGCCGGCGCAATGTTCGCCAACCGCATTTCTTATGTCATCACGCCCGATGGGAAGATTCTCTCGGTCGTCGAGGATTCGGGCGCGAAGAAGCATATCCAGAATGCGCTCGCCGTCGTGAAGCGCTGGCGCGACGCTCAGGGGAAGTGACGCCGCGACCTGCAAGTCAACGTCTGCGGATCAGCCAGCGCAGCAGAACGATTTGCGCCAGCAGCGCGGCGAAATGCGTGTTCCAATTGACGAACACGGCGCATGGCTCGTTCTCGTCGCCGCAGCGAAAGGCCTTTTCGAGCGGCGGATCGAGGATCCATCCGATTGGCGCGCCGATCGGAAAGGAGACCGCCCGCATCGCCTGGCGCGCGAATCGCCCGGTGGCCTGCAGGCGTTCCGACAGGTCATAGTCGTCGTAAGCGGTGACGTAGATCGCCAGAACTGCGATCGATAGAGCGATCGTCGCTATCGCATAGACCAGCCACGCGACGCGCAGAAACCGCCATCGCCCGTCTTGCGGCGGGCCGTCGCTCACCCCCTCTTCGGGCGAATACGGATGATCACGTCGCAGCCGACGACTTCCATTCCTTCGGGCGGCGCCGGCAGCCGCGCAAATTCGACCGAACCGTCGGCAGCGTCGAACATGCGGCCCGTCGCCTCATCCATGAAGTGATGGTGCGGCGAGGTGCGCGTGTGGAAATAGGTGCGCGGTCCCTGAACGGCGATCTCGCGCAACAGTCCCGCTCCGGCGAATTGGTTGAGCGTATTGTAGACCGTGGAAAGAGACATGGTCAGCCCGGCCTCGCGCGCTTCGGCGTGCAGGGCTTCCGCGCTGACGTGGCGGTCGCCGTTGCCGAACAGCAGCCGGCTGAGAGCGAGACGCTGAACCGTCGGACGCAGACCCGCGCCGCGCAGCCGCGTCTTGAGGTCCGAGATCTTGATCGCGCTCTCGGGAGATTGATCGCGCAGTTTAGTCGAACGATCGAAGCTTGTAGTTGAGGGTTGATGAGTCATTCTTGGCGACAGGCGAGCATCACTCGCTCCCTATTCATGCAATAGCTTTTTTTAGTAGAGGGCAGGGACATGCCCCTGTCAAACGAAATGGCGGAAGGTGTAATATTTCCAAAGAAGCAGCAAAGGATTGGATCATGACTAGGCGCCGAGCGCCGATACTACGGGCGCCGATTGATCGCCGGCAAATGCTTAGCTGGTTTGTGCCCGCGTTCGCGGCCGTCTGGACTACGCAAGATTGCGCCAAAGCCGACACGTTTGAGGCGTTTTTGCAGGGCCTGTGGCCGTCGGCCCAGGCGGCGGGCGTCTCGCGCGAGACCTTCGACGCGGCGATCGCCGGACTTTCTCCCGACCCGTCGGTCATGGGTAAGCCGCGCGCCCAGGCCGAATTCATCGTCTCGATCCCAGCCTATCTTGCCGGGGCTGTGACGAATGGCCGCGTCTCGCGCGGCCGCGCCGTGGCCGCGGAGCTGGCGGCGCCGCTCGCCAGGGCGCAGGCCCGCCACGGCGTTCCAAGCGAAATCGTCGTCGCCATTCTGGGCGTCGAAAGCAATTTCGGAACGGCTGCCGGCGCGGCCGACGCGCTGCGCGTTCTGGCGACGCTCGCCTGGCAGGGCCATCGCGCCGAGACTTTCGTCGACGAATTCGTCGCCGCGCTGACCATGCTCGAGAAAGGTTATGCGACGCGCGCGCAATTGCGCGGCTCCTGGGCCGGCGCGATGGGGCAGCCGCAATTCATGCCCTCCGCATACCTCAAATATGCCGAAAGCGACCAAGGCGGCCGCGCGGCCGACATTTGGCGCTCGCGCGCCGACTCAGTCGCCTCCATCGCCAATTTCCTGGCGAAATCCGGCTGGGTTGCGGGACTGCCGGCGGTCATCGAAGTTCGACTGCCGGACGGCTTCGACTATGCGGCGTTCGATCTCGACTTCGGCCGCTGGCGGCAACTTGGAGTCACGCGCGCCGACGGCGGCGCGCTGCCGACGAGCGGCGCGGCCAGCCTTTATCTGCCCGCCGGCGCGAACGGCCCGGCGTTTCTCATCAGCGACAACTTCGAAGTCATCCGCCAATACAACACGTCCGACGCCTATGCGATGTCGGTCGCGCTGCTCGCCGACCGAATCGCCGGGCGCGACATTCCGCTTGCGCCCTGGCCAAAAGTCGCGCCGCTGTCGACCGCCGACGTCAAGGCGATGCAGCAGCTCCTCAGCGCGCGCGGCCTTTATCAGGGAACATTCGACGGCAAGCTCGGCCGCGCGAGCCGCAACGCCGTCCACGCGTTTCAATTGAGCGCCGGCATTCAGCCCGCCGACGGCTTCGCGACGAAAGAAGTTCTGGAGCGGCTACGCGGCCGCTAGCAGGCTGTTGAAAAAGTCTCTGGCGCCTCGAATCTCGATGTGATTCATTCTCGCATTATCAGCGAGGAATGAATCATGCGAGGCGCGGACGCGCGATCTGGGTCGCTATTCAGTTATGTCGATC
>VGEB01000037.1 GCA_016869435.1 Alphaproteobacteria bacterium
CCCCATGCGCCGGCCATTTCCAGTTCCATGAACTGGACAAAACCCCAAACAGCGAGACCCGTCGCAATGCTGGCGATCGTCCGAACGAACATATAGGTGCGGAACTTTTCACCGATTCTCCTACCGCCTTCGAGCAAGCGTCGGCTTGTTCCCTGATTTTCGAGGGATGCAATGCGCGCCCGAAAGGCTTCGGTTTCCGCAAGTCCTAAAATTACATAGACGAGCACAATGACCGCAAAGGCCAAAATCGTATTCACTCTCACGGCGACAATATGAAGAAGCCTTATGACCGACGCGGCGTTGAAATGTTCCGCAATGAGCGTGAAGACGAAAATGTCGTGCTCTTCCAACCAGGACGTGGATTTCGTAACCGTTTCCTCAATGCGGTCGAGATTCTGTCTGACCCACTCCACGACCTCTCTGCCTCCCCAGGCGATCAGAGCAAACAGCGCCAGGATCACTGCGGCGGTCGTCACGACCGTCACAACCAACGCAATGGCTTTCCCCACTCTCGCCTGCATCGACTTCTGCAGGGGCGAAGCAATCGCAATGATGAAGACGGCAAAAACGACGGGCTCAAGGACCGCCTGCCCGAATTTGCAGGCGAGCAGGATGATAAAGAGGATGAGGGTGACGGAAGCCACGCATGTGATGCGACTGTTTTCCATGATGATCCTATAGTCATTAGCCGCGCTGCCCATCGTCAGGGTCTTTGAGATCGCGGGCGGCGCAACTTAATGGAGGCGCGGGTCATCTAACGGTTAAGTTTATGAGACGGTCAGTTGGCGTTGCAAGCTGCGAATTTGGTTCGTGACGTCTTTGAATCTTCCTCGGCGCACAAGGATTTTGAGCCTGGTCGGAACGGGGCGTCGGCAGGCGCGAGATTGTTCAGGCTCTCGTGATCGCGGTCTCGAATGCAGGCCTTGTTCGTCCGCAAAGTCCTTGCAGCGTCGCGCTCCGCCCTCTCGCACAATGGCCGATCCTTGCGCAGAGACGTCGCCGAGCACAAAGAAAAAACCCAGCCGCGAGGGCTGGGCTTTCCCGAATCGATTCGACTTCGAACGATCGATCAATATTTGGCGAGAACCGGAGCCGGAGCGCCAAAACTGAAGTGATAGTTCACGCCCGCGCGGATGGTATGGAAGCGCGTGCGGTTGTTGGTGCTGTTGAGGCCCCAACCCGGGTTGAACGCCCATGCCCAGCCGTTGTTGTTCCCCGTGCCGCTGATCTGCGTGTACAGATATTCGAGCTTGAGGGACCAGTTCGGAATGACCATCCACTCGGCGCCGCCGCCGGCGGTCCAGCCCGTCTGCACGGCGCTGTTCCGGTTCCACCAGCCGTTGCGCTGCACCTCGCCATAGGCGAAGCCGCCCGTGCCGTAGATCAGCACCTTCGAATTCAGCACCGTGACGCCGACGCGGCCGCGAACGGTGCCGAACCAGTTCAGGGTCGCCGTCGTCACCGGCGGCAGGCCGAACAACCAGTTCCAGGTATTGCCGCCAGCGCCAGAGCCGATGCTTGTGCCCTGGAAGTCGGTTTCGGCGCCAATGACGAACATCGGCGTGACCTGGTAGTTGTAGCCAATCTGACCGCCGCCGACGACGCCGGCGCGGCTGCCGCCGTGATTGTTCCAGCCAGCGCCCCAGGCGTTCGAAGAATTGTTCGCGTAAAAACCAACGCCGAAGTTCAGACCGCCGTATAAGCCGGTCCAGGTCATGATCGGCGGCGGGGGCGGCGGCGGGGGCGCCTTGTAGGAGGGAAGGTCGGCGGCCATGGCCGATCCGGCTATCAGCGCTAAGGCCGAGGCGGCAAACAACGCCTTTTTCATGTACCTTCCTCCTTTAATGAGTTATCGCTTGGAGCGGTTCGGCGAGATTCGCCTATGCCCAAGTTCGTAGAAAAAAAACCTTTGCACAGTCAAAGGATATGACGGCTTTTCGGTTCGCCGCCGTGCGCTTTCTGCGCGACTGTTGCAATCGCGCCACAATGCAGGACCCAAAACCCACGGGCAGAGACGGCCATCGGCCGTCGTCGATTTTTCAAGAGAGGGCTCCAGCGGCCGGCGGCTTGCCTCGCGGTCTTCAGCGATCGCGGGCGTAGGTCGGCCCGAACTTGACGAGACGCGGCTGAATGTCGGCTATATTGTTGGCGAACGGCTACGCCGATCTGAGCGGCGTGGAAATTTGAGAGGAACCGTATGAGGATTTCGCAGAGCAGCGCCGGTCTCGCGGCCTCAGCCATGGACGGGCAACCACATCATTCAAGAGTGTGGGCTGTCCTCAAACGCGGCGTCCTCGCCATCGCTATTTTCGCCGCTGCGCTGTCCGGCGCTGCGCATGCCAAGCAGAAACAGGCAATCGTCGCGCCGACGCCCGCAGGCGCGGAACCGGCGCCGTCCGTCGATCCCTGCGGCCACCCAATCGTCCTGGACAATGTCGGCAGCCCCTATACGGACCCTGTTTGCACCGCCCTCTCCGACCGGCTTCAACCCCCGCTCTACATTCCCGATCCCTCTTGCAACAGGGGCGTCGAGCCATATGATTCACGGTGCTTCTTCGAGAGGCTTCTGACCGTAATGACGGCGTCGCCGGGTCCCCCGCCTCTCGTCAGAAGGGCGCCGCCCTATCCGGTAAAATAGCCGTCAAGCGAGTCGCGCTGGGCGGTTTCTGGGGGTCGCCGCGCCTCGACGATGAGCGCTCTCCCTGTCGCCCGAGCGGCGTGCGGCGGGTTTTGACGACATTTTGCCGCGATTGAGGCGCATGCGTTTAGACTTCCGCCGTTCTGGAGGTGGGATTTCACGCATGAACGACCTCATCATTCCGCCGGAGTCGCGTCAGCCGAAAAGGAACGACGTGCCGGCGAAAGCGCCCGTGGAGATCGTTATCGATCGCCGGCCCCGGCCGATTCGTTACGGTCTGATTGCAGCGATCATCGGCCTGGCCGGAGTCGCTGCGACGCATTTTTATCCCTTCAGTCCCTCTAAAGAGACGTCGACTCAAAAAGTCGAGGCGCGGGCGCCCCAGCAGGTCGCGATCCCGGCGCTGGACGATGCGACGAAGAATCGAATCGCGGCGCTTCAGGGCGAAGTGCAGGAACTACGCGCCAAACTCGACGCCGTCGAGAAAAGACAGCAGGCCGCACATGTCGCCGCTCAGGCGGCAGCCGCGCCGCCGCCTCCCGTGGAACACAAGGCCGCCAGCGTGGCGGAAGCGGCGCCCGCCGTGCAGCCGTCGCCCGAACGGTCGGACGCGAAAGTCGCGCGCGCCGCCAAGAATGAGAGCGCCAAGAATGAGAGCGCCAAGAATGCCAGCGCCAAGATTGATATGACGCCGGTGCAGACGATCGCGCCAGCCCCGAAAGTCGTTGCCGGCTACAGGGTGCGCGACGTTTATCACGGCGCGGCGCTCGTCGAGTCGGACGGCGGCATGATCGGCGTTGAGCCAGGGGAGGTCGTGCCCGGCGTCGGCCGCGTCCTCGCCATCAGAGAGCGCGCCGGTCGGTGGGTTGTCGTCACGGAGAGCGGCGAAATATTGGGGAACGCGCATGGGCAAACATACGCTCTTCCCCCGCGCCAGCGCCAATTCGCCCGGGAACTCGAGGGCTTTGTCCGGCGACCTTTCGGGCCGCCGCCATTCCTTCCGTACTGATCATTGGCGGTCGTTCCGCGATCAAAGATCGCGGCGCGATCGCCATAGGCGAAGCGTTTCGAACGGCCCCCAGGCGAATTTGCCATTGTCGAGGGCGAAATCCCCGTCTTCGACATATTCGACCACGAGTTCGGAAATCTTCCGCCACTCGTCCGGCGTCGGCGTCTCCCAAATCGCTTCGGGCGTTCGTTCGTCGTGGGACAGAGCGAAGATCGCTTGCGCGATCGCAGGATGCGTTCGCCGGTCGGCGCTCCATCCGACCGGCGGCGGAATGCACGAGCATATCGCATTTTTCATCGTCGCCTCCTCGGGCTTGCCTGCCCGGCGCGAGGCGCGCCGGTCGTCACAATAGCACAAAATGGAAAGCTGGAGAGGATCGGCCGCTCGACCGCCGATCTCAGCCTTGCGCGCAGCGTAGTCTTGTCTGGAAGTCGCAAGGAGAGCAGGATCAATCCCGGACGAGGCGCTGCGGGTCTTCTCGCGATCGACCACGGACGCCGCTGCGCTATATCGGATCAAGCGGTTTCTTGGGAGTATCCATGCGAAAGCTGTCCGTGACCGTGACGGTTTGTGCGGCCTTGAGCATGACGCCGGCGCCGGCCGCCGCAGGGGCGATGAGCGCCAACAACTTTATGCTGCCGTCAAAGGACGTGGCTTTGAGATGCGCGCCGCTGCGCTACTCAATTCATTGTTCGATTTCTTTAAGAGCTAATCCGCAATACAGCACCTATTGCTTCTATGTCGCCGGCGGTCGCTCCTATCCGATGAAGACCGATTCCCATTGGGGATTCTTTAACAATATCGTCAGCCTCCATCTCGATAACGGCTCCATTGTCTCCGCTCAACTCAAGGACCTCAGAACAGGCGCGCATGCGCGCTGCGTCGAGTAAGCGCTTCTTTGGCGCCCGACCTGGCTAGGGCGCTGCGTCGCTAGGGCTGCTCCATCAACTCCTCTGCGGAGAGCCGCTCGAGCGACTGTCGGCGCTTCTTCGACGCATAGCTCGGATAGGCGAGCCAGATGATCCCGGCGAGGCAGATGAACGTCATTGCGCCGACGAGAAAGGCGTCGTTCAGCGCGAGGATGGCCGCCTGCTGACGAATGAGCTGCGCCGCGCGGGCGCGCGCCGCCTCTTCCGACATGCCCAACGCCTGCATACGGTCGAGATAGGACGCCAGCGGATCGAGCGAGGCGAAGCGCCGGCCGCCGAATTGATCGGCAAGGTCGAGCTGATGAAACGGCGTGCGGCGGAAGTAGACGACGCCGAGCAGCGTAATGCCGAAAGCGCCGAACACCGTGCGCAGCATCGCCAGCTCCTCCGCCGCGCGGATCAGCCGTTCGCCGGCAAGTCCGGTCATGGCGAGCGTCGCAAGCGGCGCAAAGAACATCGCGAGCGAGAAGCCGAAAAAGAACATCGGCGTCTTCACATTGTCGAAAGAGCCGGTCTTGTCGTAGTGGCCGAGCCAGACGAAGGTCACCGCGAGACCGATGAAGTTGAGGAACGCGATCAGTCGCGCGTCGACGTTCCTGGTGAGTTCATGCACCACGGCGGCGGCGCCCATCGCCATAAAGATCATGGTCAGATAGACCATGCCGGCGAGCGACGACGTGTAGCCGAGCAGCATCTGCAATTGCACGACGAATACTGAAAGCAGACCCTGAACGACCAGAAATCCGACCAGCGAACAGAATGTCGCGATCGCGAAATTGCGATGCAGAAACAGCCGAAGGTCGAGGGCAGGCCGTCGCTCGCCGAACTCCCAGATAATGAACATCGGCAAAGCGAGCAGAACGACCATAAGCAGCCATGCGAGCCACGGCGAGCTGAACCAGTCGAAATCATTGCCCATGTTGAGAATCGTCTGCACGCCGACAAGAACCGTCGCCAGCAGAAAAAAGCCGATCGTGTCGAAGCGCGTCATGCGTCGCTCAAAGCCGCGCCCATAGAACAGCGCGATAATGACGCCCGCAACGAGCAGCACGACGACGACGTTGGAATAAAACAGCCAACGCCAATCGAAATATTCGGCCCAGAAGCCGCCCATGAAAACGCCGATAGTGAAGGGCGCCATGCTCATGACGCCCCAGAAGCCGACGCCGAGCGTGCGCTGATCATCCTTATATTGCGCGAGCGTCACCGACTGGGCGAGCGGCAGCGCGACGCCGCCGGCGAGACCAAGAAGAAAGCGCATCGTCGCAAAGAACCCGATCGTCTCGCTCGCCGCGCACAACAGCGAGAAGATCGCGTAGATGACGAGCGCGGCAGCCAGCGTGCGATAGTCGCCAAACCGTCCGGCAAACCAGCGCGATAACGGAAGGCCGAGCGCAATGCCGATCATATGGTCGGTCGTCGCCCAGGTGCCGTAGCTCGGCGAAACGCTCTGAAGGCTGGCGGCGGCGTAGGGCGCGAGCACCGTATAGCCGGGCACGTTCGAGAGCATGACGACATTCGCCGCGCCCGCCGCGCCATTGAGCAGCAGGAAACGCCAGCCTCTCATGCGCGCCGGCTCGTTCATGAGCGCCTTGCTCCGCAGGAGCGCGCGTGCTCCCGTCGGACGGGCCAATGTTTTCCCGGAGGGCGCAGCATCATCCCTTTTTCGCCTTGCGTCATGCGACTCATACTCAAAAAGGCGCGGCTGTCACTGACACATGAATGGCAAGATGCGCCGCAAGCTTGTCAATGCCCTGCGGGATCGGCCATAAACCCCCGTCTGAAAGCGGAGACGGCGCATGACAGGAATCTGGTTTCAGGCGGCGCTGATATTGGGCCTTGCGCTCATCTCCGCGGTGATCGCCGTGAGATTCCGCCTCTCGACGGCGCTGACAGAAATCATCGTCGGCATGTGCGCCCGGGCGCTTTTCGCTGCGACGGTCGGCGCTGAAATCTTCAGCGCCCAGGAGCCCTGGGTCAAGACGCTCGCCGGACTCGGCGCGATCGCGCTCACGTTTCTCGCGGGGGCCGAACTCGATCCGGACGTATTCAAGCTCAAGTGGAAGGAGGCCGCGGCGATCGGCGTTGCGAGCTTTTTCGCGCCGGCTGTCGGCTGCTGGGCGGTCGCCTATTACCTACTGGGTTGGGAACATTCGCCAGCGCTGCTCGCCGGCATTGCGCTCGCCGCCACGTCGGTCGCCGTCGTCTATACGGTAATGATGGAATATGGATTCAACCGCACCGAATTCGGCAAGACGATCCTCGCTGCCTGTTTCATCACAGACCTCGGCACGGTCGTAACGCTCGGCCTGGTGTTCGCACCCGTCACCTGGAAGACCGCCGTATTCGTCGCCGCGGTCGTCGCGGCGTTCGTCGGATTGCCGCGCGCGACGCCGACGATTTTCTCAAAATTCGGCGCACGCCCGTCCGAATTTGAGACCAAGTTCCTGTTCTTTGCGCTGATGGCGCTCGGCGCGCTTGCGACCTGGGCCGGGAGCGAAGGCGTTTTGCCAGCCTATCTCATCGGCATGGCGCTCGCGGGCTCTGTCGGCCGCGACCACACGCTCATTCGCAAGTTCCGGGCGGTGACCATCGGACTGCTAACGCCTTTTTATTTCATCCGGGCGGGATATTTCGTTTCCATACCGGCCGTTCTGGCCGCGCCGCTCGGCGTCGCCGCCTTTCTCGCCGTTGAGATCGCGACCAAGGTCGTCAGCGTCTATCCAGTCGCGCGCCGTTTCGGCTCGCCGCACAAGGACGCCATGTACACGACGCTGCTGATGGCGTCCGGACTCACATTCGGCACGATTTCGGCGCTGTTCGGCCTATCGAACAACATCATTGACCAAAGCCAATATTCGACGCTGGTTGCGGCGATCATCGCGACGGCGATCATCCCGACCATGATCGCGAACGGCCTCTATTTGCCGCGCCATCGGCTGCCTCGGGACGAGGACCCGCGTGTCGCTCAAGCGGCCCGCGAGGAGCAGGAGTCCGTTGTGGAGGGATAATTGCGACTTGATTCCCGGCGGGCGCGATGCAATCAAGCAGCATTGTCGCTCGGGGAAGCGCGACTTCGAGTGGCGCGCCTGCGGTGTGCATTGGCCTCGAAGCGCGGATAAAGGAAGGACGATCTGAATGCGCATCATTCTGAGGCTGTCGGCTGTATTGGGTTTCATTGCGGTTGCGCCGGCTTTCGCGCAAGGAACCGCGCAGCAGCGCGAGGCCTGCGAAGCCGACGCCAATCGCGTTTGCCAGGCGTATATCCCGGACGCGATCGCCATCGAGCGGTGCCTGAGAGCCAACGCAGGTTCGATCAGCGGAGCTTGCCGGGCTGAACTCGGCCTCGCGTCGCCCGCGAAGGCCACCAGTAAGAAGCGCAAGCGCTAATAACGTGCGGCGCAACGTCCCTGCGTCGTTCAACAGCGTCTTCGGAAACTTCAGGTGGCGATAGCGAGCCGTCTTTCGGCGAGCCGCGCGGCCTCGGCGCCGGATAACATCGCGCCATTGAAGCCATGTTCGCCGCCGAAAGCCGAGGCGAGATAGAGTCCGGCGATCGGCGTTTGCGGCGTGCGCGGAAATCCCATCAAGATCGGCGCTTCAGCCGGCAGCGCCGCGAAGCCGTACACTGCGCCTTCCGGCGTGTTGAGGTAGCCCGCCATCGAATAGGCGTTGAGCAGCATCCGCGTCGTCACCAGGCCGGAAAATCCCGGGTAGTCGCGGTCAAGCGAAGCCTGTATGGCGTCGAGCCAGCGCTCGCGCCGCGCATGCGCCGCTTCGCGCGGCAATGTGCGCCAGTTGTCGAGCCGATCGAGGCCAAGCACGCTGACGAGCACCGGCGGCTCGTCCCAAAGCCCCGAATCGACGGCGGTGAAATTGGCGATCGTGTGGAGCGGCAACGGGCCCTTGGGATCCTCCGCCATCGCGCCGGCTCCATCGCCATATTGATCGAAGCGCCGCATATCCGGTGGCATGACCACGGTCGTGAAATCCTTCAGCCCGACGGTCGACGGTTTCGCGCTCAAGCCGAAATTCGCAGCAAACAGCGATGTCGAAACCTTGCGGGAGCCGAAGGCCTCCTCCATCTTGGCGCGCGCGGGCGCGTCCATCATCGCCGTCGCCTCCGAAGGCGCGCAATTCGCCATGACGACGCGCGCTTCAATGCGTTCTTCGCCCTCGCCGTCGCGCCGCGCGACGTGTCGAATCGCGACGATGGCGCCGTCCGCGTCGGTCTCGATGGCGTTGACGAGTCGACCCAGACGCACGATGCCGCCGGTCTTGGTGATCGCCTTCGCCAGTTTCAGGCTCAACTGGCGCGAGCCGCCTTTTATGTAGGCGCCGCCCGAGCTGATATAAGCGCCCTGCGCAATTGCATAATAGATCCACCACAGCCGCCGCGGGTCGTCGCCGTAATAGGCGAGATTGGCCCCTAGAGCGCATTTTAGGGCCTCGCAGCCGGCGAAATCGCGCTCCATGATCTCATGCAAGGAGTTTTGCCAGCCTGCCGCCGCCGGCTGGACTTCCCAAAGTCCGCGGGCGAATTTGGCGAAGGAGCTTTCCTCGCGGGCCTGTTTCAAGGTCCACAGGGCGTCGTGGATCTGCTCGACCTCGCCGAGAAACCGCTGAATTGCGGCGCGTTTGTCGGGAAAGCGCGCGGCAAGCGCCTCATAGGCCGGTCCAAAGCCGAATGGCAGTTCGAACGGCTCGCCGATCGGTCCGCCGCGCGCCGTATAGAGCGCGCCCGTGGGCAGCCATTCGATTTCCTCGAGAATTCCGAGCCGGCGCAGGATGTCGTGCTTCACGTCGCGGGGATTGCGGGCGTCTGAAGTCTGATGGAGCGACGCTTCGACGGTCAGCGGCCCAACCTTATAGACCGACGCCGCGCCGCCCAGGCTGAAATTGCGCTCTAACAGGCAGACGCTGTAGCCGGCGTGCGCAAGCAGCGCGCCCGCCGTCAATCCGCCCAGTCCCGAGCCGATCACTACGGCGTCGAATGTCTTGTCGCTCATTCCGAATCGTCGTTTCCGCTGGAAGTTGGCCACTCTATCCCGCCCGAAGCCTCTGGCCAAAGGCGGCGGCCGATACAAGATAGGACCATGCCGAGGACCCTTTGGAGAGGCGTTGGCAAATGGCCGATGAGAGTTTTCCCGTCACCCACAGCGACGCCGAATGGCGCGCGCTGCTCACGCCCGAACAATATCAGGTCATGCGGGGCCATGGCACTGAACGCCCGGGAAGCTGCGCGCTCAATTACGAAAAACGTCGCGGCGTGTTCAACTGCGCCGGCTGCGGACAGCCGCTGTTTCGCTCAGGCGAGAAGTTTGAAAGCGGCACCGGCTGGCCGAGCTTCTTTGATCCGCTGCCCGGCGTGCTCGGCTCTACCGTCGATCGCGGCTACGGCATGGTGCGCACGGAGGTGCACTGTAGCCGCTGCGGCTCGCATCTCGGGCATGTCTTCAATGACGGCCCCCCGCCGACGGGCCTGCGCTATTGCATCAATGGCGTCGCGCTCGATTTTCAGGCCGAGTAGGCGTAGAAAGCCTATCGGCCTTTGCGATCGGTCGATAGGGTCAAGGCTGCGACGCTGAGTGCGACAAATTTTTTTCTCAAGCGCGTCTCTCCGCCGCCGCGCCCGCTCGCCCACAGGTCGTTCGGATAGGCGAGGATAGGGCGCCGCCGCGGTCTGACGCGCATGGCGTGCCTCTCCACACCCGTCGTATTGGTCTTTCGGATGTGTAGGAAGCGTCGCAATTCCTGTAACGAATGTGTGGATTCAATGACAAGAATTCAGCCCGTCAATGCCTATACTGTCAGGTAGGACAAGTATAGGCGGTCGGCCCCGCTTGTCGAATAAGCGATCCTCATGGCGCATGGCGTCGCGCGAGCGGCGACCGCATTAAGGCGACCATGACGACGACGCGCCGATGGCGGCTCTCCCGGCTTGACGAGCAATTTTGATTCCCGTCATACGGAATATCCGCCAATGAATGTTTCGGTAAGCGGATTCATGCGCGCGTCGGCTCGTCGCGGCGAATCGCGGCCTTGATGCGCGGATTGGAGAAAACTACGGTCGCAAGAACGGCTGCAGCCTGAGATCGGCAGGATTTCAGCCCGGTCGACCGGGAGCGGTTCGGCGGGGGCCGACTCGCTTCTCGATGACCGAAAAAAAACAAATTCTGGGCCTGTGCGACGCGGGCCACGAGAGGGAGTGGACTGCATGTCAGAAAGGTCAGCCGCCGCGCCGGGCGCGAGCGGAAAAGACAATCAGCATCTTGCGCCGAAGTCCGACATCGAGATTTCGCAGGCGGCAAAGATGCGGCCGATCATCGACGTCGCCCGCGACAAGCTCGGCATCCCGGCCGAACACGTGCAGCCCTATGGTCATTACAAGGGCAAGATCTCCCTCGACTACATTTCCTCCCTTGCGGGTCAGACAAACGGCAAGCTGATCCTCGTCACGGCGATTACGCCGACGCCAGCCGGCGAAGGCAAGACGACGACGACGGTCGGCCTCACCGATGGCCTCAATCATATCGGCAAGCGAGCGCTGTGCTGTCTGCGCGAGCCGTCGCTCGGCCCCTGCTTTGGCGTGAAGGGCGGCGCGGCCGGCGGCGGCTATGCGCAGGTTGTGCCGATGGAGGACATCAATCTTCACTTCACCGGCGATTTCCACGCGATCGGCGCGGCCAACAATCTGCTCGCGGCGCTCATTGACAATCACATCTACTGGGGCGGCGAGCCCAAGATCGATTCGCGCCGAGTTTCCTGGCGCCGCGTCGTCGATATGAACGATCGCGCCCTGCGCTCAGTCGTCTCGTCGCTCGGCGGCGTGGCGAACGGCTTCGCCCGCGAGGACGGGTTCGACATCACGGTCGCCTCGGAAGTGATGGCGATCTTTTGCCTTGCCTCGGATTTTGCCGATCTGCAGCGCCGGCTGGGCGACATCATCGTCGGCCAGACCCGCGAGAAGAAAAACGTGCGCGCCTCCGAACTCAAGGCGGCGGGCTCCATGGCGGCGCTGCTCAAGGACGCCATCGCGCCCAATCTCGTGCAGACGTTGGAGAACAATCCGGCCATCATCCATGGCGGGCCCTTCGCCAATATCGCGCATGGCTGCAACTCGGTCATCGCGACGAAGGCCGGCTTGAAGCTCGCTGATTACGTCGTGACCGAGGCGGGCTTCGGCGCCGATCTCGGCGCGGAGAAGTTCTTCGACATCAAATGCCGGAAGGCGGGCCTCAAGCCCGACATCACGGTGATCGTCGCCACGATCCGCGCGCTCAAAATGCATGGCGGCGTCGCCAAGGACGATCTGAAGGCCGAGAATGTGGCGGCGGTCGAGAAAGGCTTCGAAAATCTGAAGCGTCATATCGGCAACGTCCGCAAATTCGGCGTGCCCGTGCTCGTTTCGATCAACAAGTTTTCGTCGGACACGTCGGCCGAGATGGCGGCGCTCGACAAGCTCTGCAAGGCGGAAGGCGTCGAATGCGTCGTCGCCGACAATTGGGGCTCAGGCGGCGCCGGCGCGGCGGACCTCGCCAAGGCGGTCGTCAAGACGATCGAGACGCAGCCTTCGAACTTCAAGCCGCTCTATCCGGACGACATGCCGCTCGCCGACAAGGTGCGCACCATCGCCAAGGAACTCTACGGCGCCGCCGACATCTCCTATGATTCGAGCATCAAGGCGCGCTTCGCCGAATTGGAGAAGGAAGGTTTCGGCAAATTCCCGGTCTGCATCGCCAAGACGCAATATAGTTTCTCGACGGATCAGAACGCCAAGGGCGCGCCCTCCGGCTTCACGATTCCGATCCGCGAACTGCGACTTTCGGCGGGCGCCGAGTTCATCGTGGCGGTGTGCGGCGACATCATGACGATGCCGGGATTGCCGAAGGTTCCCGCCGCCAACAACATCTACGTTGACGACTCCGGCCGCATCGCCGGCCTGTTCTAACGCATTTCCGGCGCCGCAAGCGCCGCGCCATCTGGAGCCTGCCGCTCGAAAGGAGCACGAGAAATGTTGAATTCCAGAATTCCCGGCAAGAATTTTCTTTTTGTGCCGGGCCCGACCAATCTTCCCGACCGCATCGTGCGAGCGATGTCGGTCGCCTCCGAAGATCATCGCTCGCCGACCTTTCCGGATCTCGTGAAGCCGCTCTTTCCGGGCCTCAAGAAGGTCTTCGGCACCGAGAAGGGCCACGCCTTCATCTTCCCGGCCTCCGGCACCGGCGGTTGGGAAGCGGCGATCACGAACACGCTGTCGCCCGGCGACAAGGTTCTGGCGCAGCGCTTCGGCCAGTTCTCCCATCTGTGGATCGATCTTTGTAAGCGTCAGGGTCTCGACGTCGTCGTGCAGGAGCGCGAGTGGGGCACCGGCAATGATCCTCAGCTGATCGAAGAGACGCTGAAGGCCGACAAGAATCATGAGATCAAGGCCGTTCTCGCCACGCATAACGAGACGGCGACGGGCGTGACCTCCGACATCGCTGCGGTGCGCAGGGCGATGGACAACGCCAAGCATCCGGCGATGCTTTTCGTCGACGGCGTGTCATCGGTCGCGTCGCTCGAGTTCAAAATGGACGAATGGGGCGTCGACGTCATCGTGTCGGGCTCGCAGAAGGGCTTCATGCTGCCTGCCGGCCTTCTGCTCATGGCGGCGAGCCCGAAGGCGATTGAAGCGGGCAAGTCCAACAAGGGCCGTCGCGCCTATTTCGAATTCCAGGACATGATCAACGCGAACAAGGCGGGCTATTTCCCCTATACGCCCTCCGTGCCGTTGCTCTATGGCCTCAAGGAATCGCTGTCGATCCTGTTCGAGGAAGGCCTCGATCAGGTCTACAAGCGCCATCATCATCTCGCCGAAGGCGTCCGCGCGGCGGTTTCCGCATGGGGCCTCAAGTGCTGCGCCAAGGAGCCGAAGTGGAACTCGGACACCGTGACGGCGATCGTCGTGCCGGAAGGCTTCGACGCCGCCAAGGTGATCGAGATCGCTTATAAGCGCTACAATCTCGCGCTCGGCGCCGGCCTGTCGGAAGTCGCCGGCAAGGTGTTCCGCATCGGCCATCTTGGCGACCTTAACGAGCTGATGCTGCTCGGCGCCATCAGCGGCGCCGAGATGGCGATGCTCGACGTCGGCATTCCGGTGACGCCCGGCTCCGGCGCTGCGGCGGCGCAGGCAGTCTATCGCGCCAATCCGCTGCTCAAGATGTAAGTTGGAATCAGGCAGTCGGCAGTCGGCGCATGTCGACTGCCGACGCCCGATTGCCGACTGCCAACGATAAAAATCATCCAGAGGGGAAACCGGGTATGTCGCACAAAATCGTCTTTCTCGATCGCGAAACGCTCGACGCAAATGTGCGCAAGCCGAATTTTCCTCACGACTACGCCGAACACGCTCAGACCGCGCCCGACCAAGTCGTCGAACGTCTGAAAGGCGCGACGATCTGCATCACCAACAAGGTGCCGCTGCGCGAAGCGACGCTGAAGCAGCTTCCCGATCTCAAGCTTATCGCCGTCGCCGCCACCGGCACGGACGTGATCGACAAGGCCTATACCAGCGCCAACGGGATCGTCGTCTCGAACATTCGCAACTACGCGTTCAACACGCTGCCCGAACATGTGTTCGCGCTGCTGTTCGCGCTGCGCCGCAATCTGATCAACTATTACAACTCGGTGCGACAGGGCCGCTGGGGCTACGCCAACCAGTTCTGCTATTTCGACTATCCGATCTACGACATCGCCGGCTCGACTCTCGGCATCGTCGGCTATGGCGCGCTCGGCAAGGAAATTGAAAAGCGCGCCGTCGCGCTCGGCATGAAGGTGCTGATCAACGACGTCACGGACGTGCCGAACAAAGTCGACGTCGCGACGATTCTGCGCGAGGCGGACGTCGTGACGCTCAACCTGCCGCTGACGCCGGAGACGAAGAACATGATCAGCGCGAAGGAGTTCGCGTCGATGAAGAAGACCGCTTGCATCATCAATACCGCGCGCGGCGGCATCATTGACGAGCAGGCGCTTGCCGACGCGCTGCGCAACGGAGTCATCGCCGGCGCCGGCATGGACGTTTTGACCGTCGAGCCGCCGAAGAATGGCAACATTCTTCTCGACCCGACCATTCCCAATCTCATCATCACGCCGCATGTCGCCTGGGCCTCGAAAGAGGCGATGCAGGTTCTGGCCGACCAGCTCGTCGACAATATCGACGCCTTTGTCGCCGGCAGCCCGCGCAACGTCGTGACGGGGTGAGGACGACGTGCCTCGCTCCCTGCCGCCGTCATGCCCGCGCTTGTCGCGGGCATCCACGTGGCGCCGCTGCGGAGCGATATAAAAATGTTGCGCAACGTCTCGGCGTGGATGGCCGGGACAAGCCCGGCCATGACGCGGCCTAAGGAATTCCAATGACCAAGAAACTGCTTTTCCTGTTTGACACCGATCCGGTTCCGAGCGTTTTCGACACGGTGGTCGGCTATGACGGCGGCGCCGATCACATCATCGGCTACGGGGCCGTGACTCCCGATAACGTCGGCGCGCTGGTCGACGGCTGCATCTACACGCGCGGCCCCAAGGAAAAACAATGTACCGCGATTTTCGTCGGCGGCGGCGGCATGACGGCGGGCGAAGCCGTCTTCAAGGCTGTGAAGAAGCGCTTCTTCTCGAATTTCCGCGTCTCGGCGATGCTCGATTCGAACGGCTCCAACACCACGGCTGCGGCCGGCGTGGCGCTGCTCGCCAAGGCGAGTTCGCTCAAGGGCAAGAAGGCGGTGGTTCTCGCCGGCACCGGCCCTGTCGGCATGCGCGCCGCGGCGATGCTCAATATCGAAGGCGCTGAAGTCGCAATCACGTCGCGTCAGAAATCGCGCGCCGAAGCGGCGGCCAAGGCCATTCAGGAGCGCTTCGGCTTCACGCCTGTAGCGATCGAAGCCGACGACAACGCCGCGCGCGCTCAGGCGGTCAAGGGCGCGCAGATTGTCTTTGCGGCCGGCGCCATTGGCGTTCCGCTGCTTGACGAGAAGGACTGGCAGAACGATCCGACGATCGAACTCATCGCTGACTGCAATGCGCAGCCGCCGCTCGGCGTCGGCGGCGTCGAAGCGACCGACAAGGCCAAGGAGCGCCACGGCAAGATCGTCATTGGCGCCCTGGGCCTTGGCGGCCTCAAGCTCAAATTGCATCGCGAATGCGTCGGCAAGCTGTTCGAGGCGGCCGACCAGGTGTTCGACTGCGAAAACATTTATGCGCAAGCCAAAGAGCTCGCCTGAGCGAGGAGAGATATGAGCGCCAAGAACGATACGATCGGAAAATTCCTAGACGAACTTGCAAGCGATGCGCCGACTCCTGGCGGCGGCGGCGCGGCGGCGCTGTCCGGCGCCATGGGCGCGGCGCTCGTCTCGATGGTGTGCAATCTCACCATCGGCAAAAAGAATTACGAGGCGGTTTCCGCCGATCTTCAGCAGACTCTCGCCAAGGCCGAGAAGCTGCGCGCCGAGCTGACCGCGGGCGTCGATGAAGATGTCGTCGCCTTCAACACGCTGATGGGGGCCTACGGCCTGCCGCGCGGCACGGATGACGAGAAGGCGAAGCGCTCGGCGGCGATTCAGGCGGCGCTGAAAGAAGCGACGCTGGCGCCGTTGAAGACGTGCAAAGTCTGCTACGACGTCATCGCGCTGTCGAAGGAAGCGGCCGACAAGGGCAATCTCAACGTCATCAGCGACGCCGGAGTCGCGGTGCTTGCCGCCAATGCCGGTCTGCGCAGCTGCGCGCTCAACGTCTTCATCAACGCCAAGGCGATCAAGGACCGCGACTTCGCCGAGAAGCAGCTCGCCGACGTCAATGCGCTGCTCGCCAAGGCCGCCGCCGATACTGAAGCGGTCTATGACACGGTCAAAGCCAAGATAGGCGGCTGAGGAAGCCGCGCCGAAATTGCGAGGAGAGGACTGAGATGGACGTCCACGAGTATCAAGCCAAGGAAATTCTGGCGAGCCACGGCGTCGATATTCCGCCGGGCACGGTCGCCTTCAGCCCGGATCAGGCGGTTTATGCCGCGACTGAACTCGGCGGCTCGCACTGGGTCGTCAAGGCGCAGATTCATGCCGGCGCGCGCGGCAAGGCGGGCGGCGTCAAACTCTGCCGCACCTATCACGAAGTGCAGCAGGCGGCGCGCGATCTTCTCGGCAAGCGGCTCGTTACGGGCCAGACCGGACCGGAAGGCAAGCCGGTGCAACGCGTCTATGTCGAAGTCGCCGATCCTTTCGAGCGCGAACTCTATTTGGGCTACGTGCTCGATCGCAAATTGGAGCGCGTGCGCGTCATCGCGTCAAAGCATGGCGGCATGGAGATCGAAGAGATCGCCAAGAACACGCCGGACGAGCTGCTCCAAGTGATCGTGGAGCCCGCCGTCGGCCTGCAGCAGTTTCAGGCGCGCGAACTCGCCTTCCAGCTCGGCCTCAATCTCAAGCAAGTCTCGCGCGCGGTGAAAACGATCATGGGCGCCTATCGCGCCTTCCGCGACAATGACGCGACCATGCTCGAGATCAATCCGCTCGTCGTCACCAAGGACGACAAGGTGCTCGCCCTCGACGCCAAAATGTCCTTCGACGACAATGCGCTGTTCCGTCGCCGCAATATCGTCGACATGAACGATCCCTCGCAGAGCGATCCGCGCGAGGCGCAGGCGTCGGAGCACAGCCTGAATTACATCGGCCTTGACGGCGAAATCGGCTGCATCGTCAACGGCGCCGGCCTCGCCATGGCGACGATGGATATGATCAAGCACGCCGGCGGCAATCCGGCGAACTTCCTCGATGTCGGCGGCGGCGCTTCGCCGGAGCGCGTCGCGACCGCCTTCCGCCTGGTTCTTTCCGATCGGCGCGTGAAGGTGGTGCTCGTCAATATTTTCGCCGGCATCAACCGTTGCGACTGGGTCGCCCAAGGCGTCGTCGACGCGGTGCGCGCCGAGAAGATCGAGGGCGTGCCGCTGGTGGTGCGTCTCGCCGGCACCAATGTCGAAGCTGGCAAGAAGATCATCACCGAGAGCGGCATTCCGATCATTCAGGCCGACACGCTGGCCGAAGCCGCGGAAAAAGCCGTCGCCGCCTTTAAGGGCGCCAAGTAAGCGCCGGAGAACGACACATGAGCATTCTCATTGACGAAAAGACGCCGATCCTTGTCCAAGGCATCACCGGCGACAAGGGCAGCTTTCACACCAAGGAGATGATCGACTACGGCAGCAATGTCGTCGCCGGCGTCACGCCTGGAAAGGGCGGCAAGACTCATCATGGCGTGCCGGTGTTCAACACCGTGCGCGAAGCGGTGCGAGAGACCGGCGCGCAAGCGTCGATCACCTTCGTCGCGCCGGCCTTCTGCGCCGATGCGATCATGGAAGCGGCCGATTCCGGCGTGCGCCTCATCTGCTCGATCACCGATGGCATTCCGGCGCAGGACATGATGCGCGTGAAGCGTTACTTCCTGCGCTTCCCCAAGGATCGGCGGCCGATGATGGTCGGCCCCAATTGCGCCGGCATCATTTCGCCGGGCAAGGCGATGCTGGGCATCATGCCGGGCCACATCTACAAGCAGGGTTCGGTGGGGCTGATCTCGCGCTCCGGCACGCTCGGCTATGAAGCGGCGTCGCAATTGAAGGCGCTCGGCCTCGGCATCTCGACCTCGGTCGGCATCGGCGGCGATCCGATCAACGGCTCGTCTTTCCTCGACCATCTGGTGCTCTTCGACAAGGACCCGGAGACAAAGGCGGTGCTCATCATCGGCGAGATCGGCGGTCCGCAGGAGGCCGAAGCCTCAGCCTGGATCAAGGAGAATTTCTCCAAGCCGGTGATCGGTTTCGTCGCCGGCTTGACGGCGCCGAAGGGACGCCGCATGGGCCACGCCGGGGCGATCATTTCGGCGACGGGCGACAGCGCCGCGGAAAAAACCGAGATCATGAAGTCATACGGGCTGACCGTCGCGCCGAGCCCGGCCGAATTCGGATCGACCGTCGCCAAAGTATTGCAGAGCGCCTGAAGGATTGGATCGACGCCGCTGCCGCCGCGCGTCGACGTCCATCCGCATGTCGCGACAGCCGTTCGTCTAGAGCAAGTTCCGAAAAAGTTGACCGACTTTTTCGATTAGAACTTGCTCCAGCATGTTAATTTGGCGCGATTTCTTATCGATCAGACGATTCCGTCTGATCGGAAAGCGCGCTAGGACGCGCGAGCGCGTAAGGAGTCTTGATGACCGCCGAGACCCAGACCTTGAAGAGCCCGTCTTCGACGGGCCTGCCGTCTGCTTACGCGACTCGTTCGGTCACCGAGGCGTCCGCCTTCCTGCGCGAGCAGTTGCTCACCGTCATCCGCCGTCACACGCCAGAGATCGAGACTGTCGTGCGCGACTCGAAGGCCGGCGCGGGTCTGGAGCCGCGGCAGATGGCGCGCGCGCTGCAGGCGCAGGGCATTTTGTTCCAGCTCGTCTCGATCGCGGAGCAGGCTTACGCCATGCGTCGGCGCCGGCGGATCGAGCGCGAGAAGGGCCACGACAAGCTGCTCGGCACCTTCGATTATGTCTTATCGAGCGCCGCCGCCTCGGGAGTCGCCCCCGACGAAATTCGCGCGCAATTGCACACCTTGCGAATCCGCCCCGTCATCACGGCCCATCCGACCGAGGCGAAGCGCGTCTCGATTCTTGAAAAATATCGCCGCATCTATCTGCTGCTGCGCGAACTTGAATCGACCCGCTGGACCGACCGCGAGCGCGAAGCGCTGGTCAAGTCGACTTACGATCAGATCGAACTTCTCTGGCTCACCGGCGAATTGCATCTCGAAAAGCCCACCGTCGAGCAAGAAGTCGCCTGGGGCCAGCACTTCTTTCACGAGAGCATTTTCGATCTTGCGCCGGAGCTTTTGTCGTCCTGCGAACGCGCGCTGAGACGCCACTTTCCCAACGAGACCTTCGAAGTCGCGCCTTTTTTCCAGTTCGGCTCGTGGATCGGCGGCGACCGCGACGGGAATCCTTTCGTCACGAATGAGGTGACGCGCCGCACGATGCGCGAAAACGCTTCCGCGAGCCTGAATTACTATCGAGCGCGCATCGTCGATCTCGCGCGCATGCTGTCGATCAGCCAGCGCGCCGCCAATATTCCTCAGCCGTTCCGCGAGGAATTGGCCGAACGTCTCGCAGCTTTGCCGGACGGCGCCGCGATCGAAGCGCGCAATCAGAATGAACCCTATCGTCAGTTCGTCACGACGATCCTGCGCAAACTCGACGAAACCCTTCGCGCGATAAACGCGGAACCGACGACAGGCCCGCGTTACGCGAGCGCCGACGAACTGATCGCCGACCTGCTGCTGGTCGAAAAGGCGCTCATTGAAGCCAAGAGCGACGCGCTGGCGACTGATCTCGTGCGCCCGCTGCGGCGCGCGGTGGAAATCTTCCGCTTCAGTACGGTGCGTCTCGACATCCGACAGAACACGACGCGCACAACGCAGGCGCTGGAAGAGCTGTGGCGCGTCAAGACCGGGGGCGAGACCCCGCCCGACCTCGATTCTCCGCAGTGGCGCGAATGGCTGCTCGCCGAGCTAGGGAAGCCGCGTACAGCGTCCGTGCCGCGCGAAAAACTCTCGGCCGATGCGCGCGACGTCATCGAGATGTTCGAGGTCGTCGCCGAAATGCGCGCGCGGCTTGATCGCGAGGCCTTCGGCGGATTCATTCTGTCGATGACGCGATCGGCGGTTGACGTTCTCGGCGTCTATCTGCTCGCCAAGGAGGCCGGGCTTTTCCTCGACGAGCCCGGCGTCGAGATTCTGACGCTGCCGATCGTGCCGCTCTTCGAGACGATCGGCGATCTGCGCGCGGCGCCGGCGATCATGCGCGATCTCCTGCAGGTTCCGGTCGTGCGCCGCTCGACGCGCTGGCAGGGCAATCTGCAAGAGGTGATGATCGGCTATTCCGACTCCAACAAGGACGGCGGCTTTCTGTCCTCGAACTGGGAATTGTTCAAGGCGCAGGCGCGTCTCAGTCAGGTTGGACGCGAGCAGGGCGTCGCCATCGCCTTCTTCCACGGACGCGGCGGCTCGGTTTCGCGCGGCGGCGCGCCGACCGGCCATGCGATTGCTGCGCAGCCGGCGGGCTCCATCCGCGGCCGCTTCCGCGTCACCGAACAGGGCGAAGTCGTCTCGTTCAAATACGCCAACCGCGGAACGGCGGCCTATCAGATGGAGCTTCTGGCCTCATCCGTATTCCAGCACGCGCTGAAGTCCGAGCGCGAGGAAGCGCTGGCGCCGCATGCGGAATTCGACGAGGCGCTCGAGGAGATTTCCGGCGCATCCTTCGCCGCTTATGCGAAGTTCGTCGCCGATCCCGATATTGTCGCCTATTTCCAGGCGGCGAGTCCGCTCGAAGAGATTTCGCTGCTCAACATCGGCTCGCGGCCGGCGCGGCGCTTCGGCGCCAAAAGCCTTGCGGATTTGCGCGCGATTCCCTGGGTCTTCGCCTGGGCGCAGAACCGCCATTCGATCACCGGCTGGTACGGCGTCGGCTCTGGGTTGAAGAACTTCGTCGACGTGCGCGGCGACCGTGGTCAGGAGCTGTTGCGCCGCATGTTCGAGGATTCGCGGATGTTCCGCCTCATCATCGACGAGGTCGAGAAGACGCTGGCGCTGGTCGATCTTTCAATCGCCAGGCAATACGCCGGACTCGTCGCCGATGAAGCCGTGCGAACGAAAATCTTCAAGTCGATCGAAGACGAATTCGCCTTGACGCGCGAGATGGTCCTGCGCGTCACAGGCGGCGACGAACTGGCGGATCGTTTCCAGGAATATCAGGCGCGGCTGTCGCACCGCCTGCAGACCATCAACGAGGTCAATCGCGAGCAGGTGGCGCTGCTTCGCCGGTTTCGTGAGGCAAAGGACGAAGCGGAGAAAGAGGCCGTCAAAGTGCCTCTGCTGCTTTCGATCAGCTGCGTCGCCGCCGGCCTAGGCGCCACAGGCTAATTCAACAGGAGAGGGTAAAGATATGAGCTTCACTTTAATCGAGCAGGCGACGCCGCGTCTCCATCGTTCGGAACTTGCCGTGCCGGGCTCTGCGCCGGGCATGTTTGAAAAGGCGGCGCAGTCAAAGGCCGATCAGATCTTCCTCGATCTCGAAGACGCCGTCGCGCCCGACGACAAGGAACAGGCGCGCAAGAACATCATTCAGGGCCTCAACGACATCGATTGGGGCAAGAAGGTGATGACTCTGCGCATCAACGGTCTCGACACGCAGTATTGCTATCGCGACGTCGTCGACGTTCTCGAGAACTGCCCGCGTCTCGACATCGTCCTGATCCCCAAGGTCGGCGTGCCGCAGGACGTTTACGCGATCGACATGATGATCACGCAGATCGAGCAGTACAAAAAGCGCACGAAGAAGATCGGCATCGAAATCCTGATCGAGACCGCGCTCGGCATGGCCAATGTCGAAGCGATCGCGCAGTCGTCCAAGCGCCTTGAAGCGATGTCCTTCGGCGTCGCCGACTATGCGGCGTCGACCCGTGCCCGCACCACCGTCATCGGCGGCGTCAATCCCGATTACGGCGTGCTCACCGACAAGGACTCGAGCGGCAATCGCGAATATTACTGGGCCGATCAGTGGCACGCGGCGCAGACGCGGATGATGGTCGCCTGCCGCGCCTATGGCCTACGGCCGATCGACGGCCCGTTCGGGGACTTCGGCGATCCGGACGGCTATATCGCCGCCGCCAAGCGCGCCGCGGTGCTCGGCTATGAAGGCAAATGGGCGATCCATCCTTCGCAGATCGAACTCGCCAATCAGGTCTTCACGCCGTCTGACGCTGAGGTGACCAAGGCGCGCCGCATTCTCGATGCGATGGCCCAGGCCGCCAAGGAAGGCAAAGGCGCGGTGTCGCTCGACGGCCGCCTGATCGACATCGCCTCGATCCGCATGGCCGAGGCGCTGATCGAAAAAGCCAACGCGATGGCTGCGGCGTAAGGCGCGTCGTTTACCCTCCCCTCGAGGGGGAGGGTCGAACCGCGATAGCGGTTCGGGGTGGGGTGAAAGGCGTGAATCCGAATTTCACCCCCTCCCGGCCGCTGTCGCAGACAAGTTTGCGCATAACGCGCCAACTTGCCTGCGCAGCGACCGACCTCCCCCCTCAAGGGGGAGGTTGAACGTTCGGCATTCGGAAGTTCCCTTCATGTCCCAAGACCGCCACCAGCTTCTTCGCGCCATGTTCGACGCCGCCGTCGGCGCTGCGTCGCCGGCCGCGTGCCTGCCGCCCTATCTTGCGAAGATCGCGCCGCCGAAAGGCCGCACGATCGTCGTTGGCGCCGGCAAGGCCGCGGCCTCCATGGCGGCGGCGGTCGAAGCGCATTGGCAGGGTCCGCTCGAAGGGCTCGTCGTCACCCGCTATGAACACGGCGCGCCGACGAAGCACATCGAGGTCATCGAAGCTTCGCATCCTGTGCCGGACGCCGCCGGGCGCGAGGCGGCCAAGCGCATCTTGCAGAAGGTGCAGGGACTCTCCGAAGACGATCTCGTCCTCGCGCTGATTTCCGGCGGCGGCTCGGCGCTGATGGCGCTTCCGGCCGAAGGCGTCACGCTCGAAGAAAAGCAGGCGGTGAACAAGGCGCTGCTTAAGAGCGGCGCGAACATTTCCGAGATGAATTGCGTGCGCAAGCATCTCTCCGCCATCAAGGGCGGGCGTCTCGCCCGCGCCGCCGCGCCGGCGCGCGTCGTGGCGCTGATGATTTCCGATGTGCCCAATGACGATCTTTCGGTGATCGCCTCCGGCCCAACGGTTCCGGATCCGACGACGCGTCAAGACGCGCTCGCCGTCATCGCCAAATATAAGATCGCCGCGCCGGCGGCGGTGTTGAAGCATCTTGAGAACGCTGCGTGCGAAACGCCAAAGCCCGGCGACGCGATATTCGAAAAAGTGCAGAACATTCTCATCGCCACGCCGCAAGGTTCGCTCGACGCGGCGGCGGCCGTCGCCAAGGCGGGTGGGTTCACGCCGTGCATTCTCGGCGATCTCGAAGGCGAGTCGCGCGACGTGGCGCTCGTGCACGCCGGCATCGCGAAGCAGATCGCGATCCATGGCCAGCCGTTCGAGCCGCCGGTCGCGATCATCTCGGGCGGCGAAACGACGGTCACCGTGCGCGGCAAGGGACGTGGCGGACGGGATGCTGAATTTCTCTTGGGGCTGACGCTTGCGCTTGAAGGCTTCGGCGACATATCGGCGATCGCCTGCGACACCGACGGGATCGACGGCAGCGAAGACAACGCGGGCGCCATCATGACCGCGGATTCCTTCGAGCGCGCCAAAAAAGCCGGCGTCGACTTAAAGGCGCTCTTCGCCAATAATGACGCCTATACCGCTTTCGAAAAGCTCGGCGATCTCATCGTGACCAAGCCGACGCGCACCAATGTCAACGACTTCCGCGCGATTCTCGTGCCGAAGCGAGCGTAAATTCCTCCCAGCCCAAGTGTTGGACCGTGGCGCGCCGCTTGCTAAACTGATCTAAGAGCACTGTGACAAGCTTGGCTTGTCGCGCATCCCTTTTGCCTTGGAAGCCCATGAACAAGCCTGTGAGCCCGGAGCCCATCGATCCGCGCGGCGCGGCGGCGATGTTCGAGCGTTATCGCCGCGACGACTCGCCAAAGCCGAAGCAGTGGAACGACACGCTCGACCTTATTCTCGCGCATCGTTCGCATCGCAATTTCCTGCGCCAGCCGCTGCCCGAAGGCGCGCTGGAAATCATCGTCGCCGCCGCGCAGTCGGCGTCGACATCGTCGAATCTGCAGGTCTGGAGCGTCGTCGCCGTTGAGGACGAAGCGCGCAAGACTCGTCTCGCCGATCTCGCCGGCGGACAGAAGCACATTCATCGAGCCCCGCTGTTCCTTGTCTGGCTCTGCGATCTTGCCCGCCTCGAAAATGTCGGGCGAGAAAAGGGGCGTGACGCGGCCGGATTGTCTTACTTCGAGATGTTTCTGACCGGCGTCGTCGACGCCGCGCTCGCCGCCCAGAATGCCGTAACCGCGCTCGAGTCGATTGGTCTCGGCTGCTGCTATATCGGCGCGATGCGCAACAAGCCGGAAGAGGTCGCCAAGGAACTGAATCTGCCGCCAAATGTCTTCGCCGTCTTCGGCATGGCCGTTGGCGTTCCCGATCCGGCAGCCAATGCCGCGGTTAAACCTCGCCTCGGACAGGGCGCCGTGCTCCATCGCGAGCAGTATGAATGGGGCGATGCGCAGCGCGAGGCGATCGAGACGCTCGACGAGAAGTTCAAAGATTTCCAAAAGGAGCAGGGCCTGCCGGATCAGGGCTGGATTCGCCAAGCGCTGTCGCGGATCCGTGGGCCGGAGGCGTTGAGCGGGCGCGATCGCATTCGCGAGGCTTTGCTAGCGCTGGGCTTCGGCCTCAAGTGAGCGGCGATAAAGGGGCTGGCTAAATGGACGTTGATGTAAGAAGCGAATACTCGGGTGAGATTTTCGACCTCTGGGACACCTACAAGAAGGTCGTCGTCGAAGACTTGATGTTTCATGCTGCGCTGAGCCAAGAGGTCGAGTGCGCTTTGCGCGCGCGCTTCCAGGGCGCCGACTTTTCGCTGCTCGATCTTGGTTGCGGCGACGCGCATGTCTTTGCGCCCATTTTGCGCCGCATCCCGCCGGCGCGCTATAAAGGCGTCGACCTTTCCGATACGGCGCTCGCGCTCGCGGCCGAGAATCTCAAATCACTCCCCTGTCCGGTGCAGCTCGCACATAGTGACATGCTGTCGGCGCTCTCGGGCGAAACGACCCATGACGTCATCCACAGCAGTTTCGTTCTGCATCATCTCGCGACCCAGGAAAAAGCGGAGTTTTTTCGCCGCGCGTCGCGCGCGCTCGCGCCCGGCGGCCTGCTGTTGCTGGTCGACACGATGCGCGAGGAAGACGAAACCCGCGAGGATTATCTGAGGCATTATTTCGATTGGATCGAAAAGGATTGGGCCGGACTTTCGCGCGCCGAAAAGGACGCCGTTTACGAACATATCTCGACCAGCGACTTCCCGGAGCCATTGTCGCTTCTGGAGCGGCAGGCGCGCGAAGCGGGTCTCAAGCGCCTGGCAGGCGATGTCCCGCATCGCTGGCACCATCTCATGCGCTTCGAGCGAGTTTAGATGTCGGACGCGGCGGTCGCAGCGCCGCCAAAGCTGCGCGCGCATAGGATCGACGCCGACCGCGTTGTCGCGAAGGCGGCGCGGCGACTCATCCCTTTTCTCGTCACGGGATTTATCGTCGCCTATCTTGACCGCGTGAATATCGGTTTCGCGGCGCTGACGATGAACGGCGAACTCGGGTTTACGCCCGAATTCTTCGGCTGGGGCGCCGGCATTTTTTTTGTCGGCTATTGCCTGTTCGAAGCGCCGAGCAATTACATCATGCATCGCGTCGGCGCGCGCATGTGGATCGCGCGGATCATGGTCAGCTGGGGCATTGTCTCGGCGCTCACCGCCTTCATTTGGAACGAGGCGAGCTTCGTCGTTCTGCGGCTGCTGCTCGGCGTGATGGAAGCCGGTTTTGCGCCGGGCGTCATTCTTTATCTCACCTATTGGATTCCCGCTGCGCAACGCGCGCGCGTACTTGCTGGATTTCTCATCGCGGTGCCCGTTTCCAGCGCAATTGGATCGCCGATCTCGGGACTCATCCTCGCGTCGATGGACGGCGTCGGCGGGATCAGCGGCTGGCGCTGGCTGTTCCTGATGGAAGCGCTGCCGTCGATCGTTCTCGGGATTGTCTGCTTCTTTTATCTGCCCGACGGGCCAGAGTCGGCGAAATGGCTGACGTCCGGCGAGAAGGCCTCTCTGCGCGCCGCGATCGAGAGTGAAGCGGAGCCCGACCACGGCGATCATTGGCGCGCCCTTAAGGATATGCGCGTTCTTCTTATCGGCGTCGCCTATTTCGGAATCGTCATTGCGCTCTATGGCATGAGCTTCTGGCTGCCGCAAATCATCAAGTCGTTTGGATTCGGCGTTGTCGCCACGAGCGTTCTGGCGTCAATTCCCTATGTCTGCAGCGCGCTCGCGATGTGGGCGTGGAGCCGCAGCTCCGATCGCCGGCGCGAGACCGTCGGTCACACGGCCCTTGCCGCCGTCGTCGGCGCCGTGGGACTGGCCTGCGCCGCCTACGCGCCGACCCCGTTGCTGTCGATGATCGCGCTTTCGGTCGCCGCCATCGGCGCGATCGCCGCGCTGCCGACCTTTTGGAGCTTCGCGACTCTTGCGCTCGGTGCGGGGGACGGTGTCGTCGGCGTCGCGGTGATCAATTCCATCGGCAATATCTCAGGCTTCGCCGGTCCCTACCTCGTTGGCCTCATCAAAGGCGCGACCGGCGAATTTTCTGACGCGTTGCTCGCGCTTGCCTTGGGACCGTTGATTACGGCGTTTCTGCTTTTGCGGGCGCGGCGTTCAGCGAATAGTAAATATCCAACGCGCGGCGCCTGAGCTCGTCGACGGTTATCTCTTCCTTGCGCGTCGAGAACGCCCAGACATGGCCGAAAGGATCGCGCACCGTTCCGCTGCGATCGCCGTAGAACATGTTTTGCGGCCCGCAGACCTTGGTTGCGCCAGCCTCTATCGCTTTGATGAAGATCGAATCAACGTCCGGCACATAGACATTCAGGCTGACGGACGAACCGCCAAGGGTTCTCGGCGACGTCAACCCGCTATCTTCATAAACATCGGAGAGCATGACGATCGAATCGCCGATCATGATCTCGGCATGGGCGATTAGCCCGTCTTATTCATCCCACCGCCGCGCGATTGTGATTTTTTCCGCGACATGATTGCGGGCGCGAGTCCGCTTTGCGTTTTTGGCGCTGGGTGGGTCTGCACTTTTCGCACGCGTTGGAGTTGGTCGG
>VGEB01000038.1 GCA_016869435.1 Alphaproteobacteria bacterium
GCTGCGGGCGCGGCCTTCGGCGCGATCTCGGCGGGCGGCGCCCAGGTCGTCGGAGCCGCGCCGGCGGGCGCGGACGTCTTCGGCTCCGCCAGCGCGGCGCCAAAGAAAAGACCGGCGCAAACAGCGCCGGCGGCAATCGATTTGATGCTCGTGAACATTTACGTTTCTTCTATGTTGAGGCGCACCGCAACGCCCGGATGTTGAACCCTCGCGGCGCGATCCCTCTCGCAGCCGCGCCTCAAGCTTAGGCGATTTAAGGCGCATTGTCTTTGCTGCAGCGCAACAGCGCCGAGAATAAGACTAACGCCGCCACCACACATAGACGGCGACGCCGGCGACGAAGCCAGAATAGACGATCTTCCAGGCAAGCCGGCGCGGCGCGGATGTGCGGCGCAAAGGAACGTCGCTGTGGCGAGCGATCTTTCGCTCGCCGACTGAAACGGGATTGAGCGCAGCATGGTAGTAGCGCATGAATCGCTCCTTATTCGAAAGTGAACCGGCCGTTTGCGGCAAGGCTAAGGCGCGATCGATTGACAAATTGCTTCGATTCCTCTGCATCCAGAAGATATCTGTGCTGCACTGCAAGCGATGACAAAAGCCTGCAATAAGAGCGGCGGAGGAAGACATGGCGCGCGATAAGACATCGGATTGGCGTTTCGATCTGAGCGACGCGGCGCCGCCTGTCGCCGCGAGACGCGACATGCGCAAGATCGTTCATGGCCGCGTCCTCGACGATCCTTACGACTGGCTCGCCGCAAAGAACTGGCGCGAGGTGTTGCGCGATCCCGACGCGCTTCCGATCGACATCGCGGATCTGATCAAAGCGGAAAACGCCTACTGCGAACGCGTCATGGCGCCGCTCAAGGATTTGCGATCAATGCTCGTCTCCGAAATGCGCGCGCGCATCAAGGAAGACGACAGCGAGGTTCCGGAGCCGGACGGGCCTTTCGCCTATTACGAACGCTTTCATGAAGGCGCGGAACATCCGCTTTTTTGCCGGACGCCGCGAGCAGGCGGCGCCGAAACCATTCTTCTCGATGGCGACGCGCTGGCCAAGGGACACGAGTTCTTCGACATTGGCGACGCCGCCCATGCGCCCGATCATGCGCAACTCGCCTGGAGCGTCGATGAGCAGGGCGCCGAACTCTACGATATCCGCAGCCGGTCGCTGAGCGACGGACTCGACCGCGCCGACATCGTGAGCGACAGCGACGGCGCGATCGTCTGGCGCGCCGATTCAAAAGCCTATTACTATGTGCTCATCGACGAGAACCACCGTACGTCGCAGGTCTTTCGCCACGAGGTCGGAACTGATCCCGCCGACGATGCGCTGGTCCTTGAGGAATTGGACAGCGCCTGGTTCGTCGGCCTGCATGAAAGCCGTTGCAGGCGATTCGCCATCGTATCGATCCACGGCCATGACGCGTCGGAATCCTGGCTCATCGACCTTTGCGTGAATAATCCGACGCCACGCGTCGTCGCGCCGCGCGAACCGCGATTGCGCTATGACGTCGAACCGCATGGCGACGTGATCTTCATTCGCAATAGCGCCGACGGCGCCGACGACTTCCGCATTTCCGTCGCGCCGTTGGCCGAGCCCGGCCGCGAAAACTGGCGCGACGTCGTTTGCCATCGCGACGGCGTGATGATCGACTCCTTTACAGTATACGCGCGTCATCTGGTCTGGCTGCTTCGTGAGAATTCCCTGCCGAAGCTCGTCGTCCGTGCGCTCTCGACCGGCGACGAACATTCCATTCATTTCGAAGAGGACGCCTATGCGCTGTCGATCGATCCGGGGCTCGAATTCGACACCGACATTTTGCGCTTCACCTATTCATCGATGACGACGCCCGACGAGACTTATGATTATGACATGAATACGCGCACGCGCTTATTGCGCAAGCGCCAGGACATTCCCTCCGGCCACGATCCAAAGCAATATGTGACGAAGCGGCTTTTCGCGACGGCGCGCGACGGCGAATGCGTGCCGATCACGCTGCTGCACCGCGCCGACTTCACGCCCGGCGGCGAAGGCGCGCCGCTTCTGCTCTATGGCTATGGCGCCTATGGCTATGCGCTCTCGGCAAGTTTCAACGAGGACATCCTCTCGCTCGTCGATCGTGGCTTCGTCTATGCCCGCGCCCATATTCGCGGCGGAACCGACAAGGGATGGCGCTGGTACGAAGACGGCAAGCTCAAAAACAAGCAAAACAGCTTCGCCGATTTTATCGATTGCGCGCGTCATCTCGTCTTGGCGGGCTATACGCATGAAGGCGCCATCGTCGCGCAAGGCGCGTCGGCGGGCGGGCTGCTGATGGGCGCCGTCGCCAATGAAGCGCCGGAGCTGTTCGCGGGCGTCATCGCCGGCGTGCCGTTCGTCGATACGCTGAACACGATGTTGCGCGAAGATCTTCCGCTGACGCCGCCCGAATGGCTGGAATGGGGCAACCCCGTCGCCGACGTCGACGCCTTTGCGCGCATCGCCTCCTATTCGCCATACGACAACGTGCGTGCGCAATATTATCCGCCGATTCTCGCCATCGCCGGCGTCACGGATCCTCGCGTCACCTATTGGGAGCCGCTCAAATGGGTCGCGAAGCTTCGCGCGACGATGAGCGGCGGCGGACCGGTGTTGCTCTTCACCCATATGGGCGCCGGTCATGCCGGCGCCTCCGGCCGCTTTGAGGCGCTTGAAGACACGGCGCTTGAATATGCCTTCGCGCTCGCCTGCGCGGCGCCCAAACTGACGCTATGAGCTTGGCCCTTTCCGCCGAATGGAGGAGCCGGCAGGACAAGCGATGGGTAGACGGCCATGTAGCGCGAGCGTTCGCTTTGTCTTATTGAGCTAACGCTCACGCCAGGAGGATGACGATGGCCGTCGACAGCACGCACGCCGAAACGATTGCGCTCCACGCCGGATGGCGCGCGGATGAAACGAATGGCGCCGTCGCCGCGCCGATCTATCAGACGACCTCCTATCAGTTTCGCGACACCGGGCACGCCGCCAATCTTTTCGCTTTGAAGGAGCTCGGCCACATCTATACGCGCATCGGCAATCCGACGACGGGCGTATTGGAGGCGCGATTGGCCGCGCTTGAAGGCGGCGTCGCGGCGCTGGCCCTTGCTTCGGGACAGGCGGCGTCGGCTTTATCGGTGCAAAATCTCGCGCGTGTCGGCGACAATATCGTCTCGTCGACCGATCTTTACGGCGGCACCTGGAATCTCTTCGCCAATACGCTGAAGGATCAGGGCCTCGAGGTGCGCTTCGTCGATCCCGCGGATCCAGAGAATTTCCGCCGCGCCACTGACGAGCGCACGCGCGCTCATTACGCGGAGACTCTGCCCAATCCCAAACTCACCGTATTTCCGATCGCCGAGGTCGCGGCGATCGGCCGCGAACTTGGCGTGCCGCTGATCATGGACAACACCGCGGCGCCGATTCTCTGCCGGCCGATCGATCACGGCGCGGCGATCGTCGTTTATTCGACGACGAAATATCTCGGCGGCCATGGCACGTCGATTGGCGGCGCCATCATCGACGCCGGAAATTTCGATTGGGAGAAATTTGCGCAGCGTCAGCCGGCCTTGAATACGCCCGATCCGAGCTATCACGGCGCTGTCTGGGTCGAGGCGGTCAAGCCCATCGGCCCGGTGGCCTATATCATCAAGGCGCGCGCGACGTTGCTGCGCGATCTCGGCCCCGCGGCGTCGCCGTTCAACGCCTTTCTAACGCTGCAAGGCGTCGAAACGGTGACGCTGCGCATGGAGCGCCATGTGCAGAACACGCAGAAGGTCGTCGACTTCCTGACTAAGCGCAGCGAAGTGACGCGGGTCATTCATCCTTCGCAACAGACGGGCGAAACGCGCCGACGCGCCGACGCCTATCTGAAGGGCGGCTATGGCGCACTGCTCGGCTTTGAATTGAAGGGCGGACTTGAGGCCGGCCGCCGCTTCATCGACGCACTGGAGATGTTCTATCACGTCGCCAATATCGGCGATGCGCGCAGCCTCGCCATTCATCCGGCAACGACGACGCATTCGCAGCTCGCCGAGGAAGCGCAGCTCGCGAGCGGCGTCACGCCCGGCTATGTGCGGCTTTCGATCGGCATCGAACATATCGACGACATCATCGCCGATCTCGAAAAGGGATTTGCTGCGGCGCGCGGTTGACGGTTGTCCTGCGCCTCATGCTGAAGCTGCACAGTCCTCGCGCCTGGGGACGCCGCTTTGGCGCTCCTCATCTTGAGATGAGGTCTGCGCAGTACTCAACGCCCCTCATCGCTGGATGAGGGCGAGGAAAACAATTCCTTACCCGATCGCGCCCGACAGGCTTCGCGCCGCGGCCGTCGAGTTTTCGTGGCGCACGCCCTCGAATTCGGGCGTCAGAGCGCCGTCTCGGGCCGCGGCTTCGAGCAGCGCGATATTGAGGGCGTGTCCGCCGCGATAGGAACGGAACGCGCCGATGATCGGCGCTCCCGCCAGCGCCAGATCGCCGACGACGTCGAGCATTTTATGGCGAACGCATTCGTCGGCGAATCGCGGTCCCCGCGGATTGATTGCCCCTCGCTCGCCGAAGACAAGCGTATTGTCGAGATCAGCGCCGAGCGCAAGGTTTTCGCGCCAAAGCCGCTCCGCGTCGCCGAGGAAACCGAAACTGCGGGCGTCGGCCAATTCGCGCCGAAATGTTTCGGGCGTGAGGTCGAGCGACAGTCGCTGCCGGCCGACCGGGCTCGCGAAGGCGATTTCCACATCGAGATGAAGCGCGGCTTTCGCGGGGCGCAGCTCCGCCCAGCCAGCGCCGTCGGAGACTCGCGTCGATTTCACTACGCGCCAGCGGCGACGCCGCGCAGGGAGCGTGACGACGCCAGCCTCGTCGATCGCCGAAACAAAGTCCCGGGCCGAACCGTCCATCGCCGGAATCTCGTCGCCATCGAGCAAAACGAGCGCGTTGTCGATGCGAAGCGCCGCCAGTGCGGCCATCAGATGTTCCACCGTCGAGACGCTGACGCCGCCTTCAGCGAGTCGCGTGCGCAATTTGGAAGCGTCGACGCGCGACCAATGCGCTTCGATGGCGGCGCCGCCGACGTTGAAAACGACGCCGGCGTCGGCGCCGGCCGGAGCGATCGTCAGTCTGGCGGAACGACCCCCGTGCACGCCTTGGCCGACGAGCGTCACGCTGCGGCCGACGGTCTGCTGAGTCGGCGGCGTGGCGGCGCACAAAGCAACCGCGGTGCGGCGCGCGCGCGGCGCATGTCGGCGTAAATCCGAGCGAATGGCGCAACCCTCCCTGAAGCCCGGACAAAAGATAGCAAATCTGAGCGCCGGCGCTCCAGTCACGGTTTCCTACAGTTTGTTACAAAGGCGACGCAAAAAAAGGCCCGCGCGCGGCGGGCCTTTTCTTAATTGTCAACCGGCTCAGTGATTGGCCTGGCGGCGCAGGAAGGCCGGGATTTCCAGATGATCTTCCTCGGCCGAACGCGCCTGCTGGGCGCGCCGGCCATGCGGGTCGAGCGCCGCGTGTCCGCCTGACGCCGGAGCGACCGGACGCTTGCCATATTCAGCGTGCGTGGTCGAAGGCTGGCCGGCCGGAGCCATCTGCTGGCGCGGCGCGGCAGCCGCAGGGGCGCCGTGAATGGCGTCATCCTGACGGCTCGCGCCGAAGGAGGCCAAGCGCTCAAAGAGCGATTTGCGACGATGGTCGCCGCCGCCCATCTGCTGGCGCAACTGATCCTGGATCGGCTGGGGAAAATCCTCGATCTGAGGCATGCGGGGCGAACGCAGCTGCTCCGGCGCGGGCGGCACATAGGCCACGGCCGGCGCTTCGTGGCGCTCGGCGTCGAACTGCGGCTCGCCATAGGCGAGGCGAGGCGGCGCCGGCTCGAAGTAGACGCCATGCCCGGACGCCTGCTCGGCGTAATAGCTCGCCGGCGCCTGTGGCTCTTCCAAATGCCGCGCGAAAGGCGCGGCCTGGAAAGCCGCCCCGGACTGCTGCGCGCGCGCCTGCTGCAACTGCGCGCGCAGGCGCTCGGCCGCCTCGGCGAGACGCGATTCGCTCGTCGGATCCTCGGCCGTAATTGCGGAGAGATCGATGCCGGTCGCGACGACGGACACGCGCACCACGCCTTCGAGCGTCGAGTCGAATGTCGCGCCGAGGATGATGTTGGCGTCCTCGTCGACTTCCTGACGAATGCGGCTCGCCGCCTCGTCGACCTCATACAGCGTCAGATCGTGGCCGCCGGTGATCGAGATCAGCAGGCCGCGAGCGCCCTTCATGGACACTTCGTCGAGCAACGGGTTGGCGATCGCCGCTTCCGCCGCAAGATTGGCGCGATTCTCGCCCGTGGCTTCGCCGGTGCCCATCATCGCCTTGCCCATGCCGCGCATGATCGAGCGGACATCGGCAAAATCGAGATTGATGAGCCCTTCCTTGACCATCAGGTCAGTGACCGACGCGACACCGGAATAGAGAACCTGGTCGGCCATGGCGAAGGCGTCGGCGAACGTCGTCTTTTCCGTCGCGATGCGGAAAAGATTCTGGTTCGGGATGACGATCAGCGTATCGACGCATTTCTGCAGTTCGGAAATTCCCGATTCCGCGATGCGCAAGCGGCGCTGGCCTTCGAAATGGAACGGCTTGGTGACGACGCCGACGGTGAGGATGCCCATTTCGCGCGCGATCTGAGCGATCACCGGCGCGGCGCCGGTGCCGGTGCCGCCGCCCATGCCGGCGGTGACGAAGCACATATGCGCGCCGGAAAGATGTTCGCGAATTTCTTCGCGGGCTTCTTCCGCAGCCGCGCGGCCGACCTCTGGCTGAGCGCCGGCGCCCAGTCCTTCGGTCACCTGCAGACCCATCTGGATGACGCGTTCGGCCTGCGACGAGGCGAGCGCTTGGGCGTCGGTATTGGCGACAAGGAAGTCGACGCCCGACAAGCCGGAGGTGATCATGTTGTTGACGGCGTTGCAGCCGCCCCCGCCGACGCCGCAGACCATAATGCGGGGCTTCAATTCCCGGAGTTCGGGAGCTTTAAGGTTGATCGTCATTTGCCAGGCCTCTCACCATTCCATTCGCGACTCGGCGCCCGTTGTCCCTCGCCATTGGACGCCCGGTCGCCGAACGCGTCGTCCTCGGCAATCATTCTCGGCGCTTGACTGTCGAACGGCGCCGGATCGAAAGAATCAGTTCCACGCGATACTAGAAGCTTTCTCTTAACCATCTCCCTACGCGCGAGATGTATCCGTCCGTTCCCGTCGCCGCGCGCTCGATCCGTCGCGGCTCGAAATATTCGTGCCCGGCGACCTGCGGATAGACGAGCAGTCCAGCGGCGGCGGCGAAGGCGGGACTTTTCGCGGACTCGGGCAAGCCTTCGACGCCGATCGGACGTCCGACCCTCACCTGTCCGCCGAGAATGCGGCGCGCCGCTTCGGCGACTCCGGTCAGCTGGCTGGCGCCGCCCGTCAGCACGATGCGACGCCCAGGGCCGCTCGGATGGCCGGCCTTGGCCAGACGGTCGCGAAGAAACTCGAGCGTTTCCTCAACGCGCGGGCGAATGATGCGCACAAGATGCGATTTTGGCGCGTGCGCCTTGTGATCATTCTCGCCGACGTGATCGAAGGAAATGACTTCGTGTTCGTCGGATGACGAAGCGATCGCAGAGCCGTGAAAGGTCTTGAGCCGCTCAGCGTCGGAGAGCCGCGCGTCGAGCCCGCGCGCAATGTCCATCGTGACGTGACTGCCGCCCAGCGTGACGGCGTCGAGATGAATCATTTCGCCCCGTTCGAAGACGGCGACCGACGTCGACCCGGCGCCCATGTCGACGACGACGACGCCCATCTCGGCCTCGTCCGGTTCGAGCGTGGAGAGGCCGGCGACATAAGGGACGGCGGCCATGCCCTCGACGTTGAGGTGCGTGCGTTCCACCGCGAGAATCAGATTGCGAGTCGCCGCTTGGTCACAGGTCGCGACGTGGAGATCGACCCCCAGTTCCTCGCCGATCATATTCTTGGGTTCGCGGATGCCGGACAGGCCGTCGAGCGAAAACCCCATCGGCAGCGAGTGCAGGGCGACGCGGCCGCGATTGAGATGATGCGCGGCCGAAGCTTCAAGAACGCGATGGATATCTTCTTCGGCGACCTCGCGGCCGCCGATGATGCGCTTGGCCTGAAAATGCTGCGACGACAATCGTCCGCCAGCAGCGGTGACGATGACGCGGTCCGCCTGCATGCCAGCCATGCGCTCGGCGGCGTCGACGGTCTGTCTGATCGCGACGTCGGCCGCGTCCATGTCCACGACGAGGCCGCTTTTCACGCCGAGAGAGCGCTGGTGGCCGATGCCGACGACGCGAACGCGATGCGTGCGCCAATCGCCGGGGGCGACTGCGTCAAGCGGCGTCAGCCGCGCGACGAGGCAGGCGATCTTCGAGGTGCCGACATCAAGCGCCACGAAAGTCGCCGAACGACGCGGCGAGAGCGGCTTCATTCGCGGCGGGGCGATGGAGGAGATCATGCTGCTAACCACCACTCTTGGACGATTTGCGCGGCGCAAGCTGCGCTTCGCGCGCCGAAGCGGCTTCTTCCGTCAGCCGAACGGCGATGCGATCGGGAATGCGCAAATCGATACACATCACGTCCTTGTCGAGAATCCGCGCTTCTTTCTGCAGACGCGCCAGCGTGTCCAACGCGCCGAATGGATCGATCTCCGGCAATTTCACGGTGACGCCATTTGTCATCTCGAAGTTCCAGCGGCGGCCGGCGACCAGCACTCCCGCCTTGACCCGATGCGCGAGATCGCCGGCCTTCCCCATCAGCATGCGGAATTCGAGCAAGCGCTTCTGCGCGCCTTCGCCGACGACGAAAGGCAGGCCGAGATAACGCTGATCGCGCAATTCATCGATCGGCACGCCGTCTTCGGAGATGACGGCCACGCGACCGTCGCGCTGCCATAGGGCGCTCGGCTGCCGCTCTTCGATCGCGATGACCAGGCGATCGGGGTAGAGTTTCATGACCCGCGCGGATTTGACGAGGGGGACCAGCATCAGCTGATCGCGCACCGCCGTCGCGTTTAGAAAGGGCAAGGAGTTCCGGGGCCCGACGCCTGCTGCGTCGAGCAGCTCGCGCTCGCGCAAACGCGACTGGCCGGTGATGGTGACGGCGGAAATCGGAAAGCCCAATGCGCGCGCGGCGATGTCGTAGAGTTCGCCCTCGCTCGCGACAAGAGCGGCGTAGCCGCCGTTCTGGACAAACCCTGCGGCGCCGACGAAACCCAAGAGCGCGAACGTGGCCAGCGTGCCCACACCGGGACGGGCAAAGTGCGTCAGGCGCGACAGGAGGCGTTCGCCGAAGCCTTTGCGCGAGAGGGCGCGCGGGACGACTGGCGCGGCGGGCGCGGCGGCGCTCGCCGGCGAAACTGATGTGACGGCCGCCACCGCAACGAGGCCATATGGAGACTCAATCGGGACGTTCGGGACGATGGGGACGAGCGAATGCGGAGCCGTAAACGACTCCTTCAACGATCGCAGGAAGCGTCTTCCACCATCCATTTGACCAGCTCGCCGAACGAAAAACCTGCGTATGCCGCCATTTCTGGCACGAGCGAGGTCTCCGTCATTCCCGGCTGCGTGTTCACTTCCAATACGACGAGCTCGCCCGTACCTCCGGGGCGGTCGTCGTATCGGAAGTCCGCGCGGCTCACGCCGCGACAGCCGAGAGCTCGATGAGCCTCAAGAGCCAAATGTTGGACCTCTTGGTAAATATTCTGTTTAAGATTTGCCGGAAGGACGTGTTTCGAACCGCCCTTGGCGTATTTCGCGTGATAGTCGTACCAGCCGCCGTCGGCGGCGAGAATTTCGATCACGTCCAGCGCCTTGTCGTTCATGACGGCGCAGGTGAGTTCACGCCCGGCGATGAATTGCTCGGCAAGCATCATGTCGCCATGCGTCCAATCCTCGCGCCACAGCTCCTGCGGCGGATGCTCCTGCCCCTCATTGACGATGAAGACGCCGAAAGAGGAGCCTTCCGATATGGGCTTGAGCACATAAGGAAGCGGCAGCGCATGCGCCTTGGCGGCCTCCAGCCTGCGCACGACGCGTCCTGTCGGAACGGGAACGCCAGCGGCCGCCATGACCGTCTTGGCGACGTCTTTTTTCATCGCCACCGAAGAAGCGAGCACGCCGGAATGGGTGTAGGGGATGCGCAGCAGCTCCAGCGCGCCCTGAATACAGCCGTCCTCGCCGAACTTTCCGTGCAGGGCGTTGAAGGCGACGTCGGGTGCGAGCGCCGCGAGAACGTTCGCCACGTCATGTCCGGCGTCGACGCGCGTCACCTTGAATCCCTGCTCTTCGAGGGCCTTCGCGCTGGCCTCGCCCGAGCGCAGGGAAATCTCGCGCTCGGCGGAGAGTCCGCCCATCAGAACGGCGACATGCTTGGTCATGCTCTCCCGGCCTATTTTTATGCGCGTCAGCGCCCGATGAAGGATTTCACCATGTCGAAGACAATATCGGCTTGTTCGGGCTTCAACTGGCCGGCGCGCCTTATAATGCGGGACGGTTCGACGTTGGTGATCTTGGCGGATCGGACAATCGAAGGCGACGACAAGCCGGCGAGCTTGAGGTCGCTGATCTCAAGATCATTCGGACGGCGCGAATGCAACGCGCTGGTAATCATGACGACCCAAACGTAGCCTTGTGAATGGACCTTGGCGTTGGAGACCACGAGCGCGGGACGACGCTTCTCGGCGAATTGGTCGGAATAGGGAAAGGGAACGACAATTACCTCTCCCGGCGCGTAGCGAGCTTTGTCAGAGGTCGCCATACGCTTCGTCGTCAATCTCGCTCGACCACTCGCTGAATGTCGCGAAAGGATCGTCGCTCTCGACGGGCGCGCCTCTCTCGATGCGCACGCCGGCCTCGTCAAACACATAACGAAGCCTGTCGCCCGGCTTTATCCGCAGACGCTCGCGCACCTCGCGCGGCAGCACGGTCTGGCTCTTGACTGAAACTTTTGAATAGACCGGCTTTTGCTTCGCTGACGCCAAAAAGGAATCCTCCGAGTGTCTTACGAGCTTACTGCCTTACAATTCTCGGCGCAAGCGCCGTAGCGGCATCGACACGGCGGCATCCGCTAAACGACGCCAATTCGCTTGATTTCCCAATGCAGATCGACGCCGCTCGTCTCGCGCACGCGCCGGCGCACCTCCTCGCCGAGCGCCTCGATATCGGCGGCGGTCGCGCGCCCGCGATTGATGAGAAAATTGCAATGCATTTCGCTCACCTGGGCGTCGCCGACGGTGAGGCCGCGGCAGCCGGCCGCGTCGATCAACTGCCACGCCTTATGGCCGTCAGGATTCTTGAAGGTCGAGCCGCCGGTTTTTTCCCTGATCGGCTGCGAGGATTCGCGCGCCGCGGTGATCCGCTCCATCTCGGCGAGGATCGTCGCCGGATCGCCAGGCCGGCCCTGGTAGAGCGCCTGGGTAAAAATCACATCGTCCGGCGCCGAGCAATGCCGATAGGAGTAACCAAGATCGGCGTTGGAAAAGACGCGGATCTCGCCGGCGCGATCGACTCCGCGCGCTTCGACGAGCGCGTCCCTGGTCTCGCCGCCATGGGCGCCGGCGTTCATGCGCAGCGCGCCGCCGATGGCGCCGGGAATGCCGCGATAGAAGGCGAGGCCGTCAACGCCTGCTTCGGCGGCGGCCCGCGCCGCCTTCACGTCCGGAACCGCGGCGCCGACTCGCAGTCGGCAACCGTCCTCAACGACAATCTCGCCGAACCCTTTGGCCGAAAGCCGAATGACCACGCCTTCGACCCCGCCGTCGCGCACGATGAGATTGGACCCGAGCCCGACGACGGTGACGCCAATCTCGCGCGGCAGGCGCGCGAGGAAATAGGCGAGGTCCGCCTCATCCGCCGGCATGAAGAGAATCTGCGCCGGCCCGCCGACGCGAAACCAGGTTAGGGGCGCAAGCGGCTCATTGGCGGAAATCTTTCCGCGCAGCTCGGGCGCGAGGCTGGCGATATCTGCGGTGAGATCGGGGAAGATCATGTGCGGCTTTCGGCTTGATCGACGCTTCGTCACAGCTCAGCGATTTGGACGACACGCACGCCATGACTCGAGCGGAAGCGGCGATCATTCGTAACGAAGATATCGCATTGCGACGCCAACGCCGTTCGAAAATGCACAGCGTCTATCAGTCTTAGGCCGAGATCGGCGCCGAGGCGCGCCGCCCCAATCAGAGTTTCGATGTCCACAGGCCGAATGTCGAAGGTCCTCTCCTCAAAGAACAGGCGATCGTAACCGTTTTCGAGCGCCTGACTCTGACGTCTGAGGGCGCCGTAGAAGCATTCCGCAACGCAGATTTCACTGGTGACAAAGGTCGTGTTTTGTTCGATCAGGGCATACCAGAGGCTGGATATCTTCGAATAAAACTCCGGGTTCGCTTCGATGAAATAGATGACCGAGTTTGAGTCGAAATAGGCCCGCCCGCCTTCGACCGGAAGCGTCTCATTCATCGCCACGGAATTCACGGATGCGTGCGTCGATCTCCTCAATGGATTGCGGTCCGACAAGCCGGTAGCCTATGCCCTCCAGCTCCTTCAGGCGACGAATGCGCTCTTCGGGCGAAGGCTGGGTTTCCTTCTGCACGATGCGTGGAAGAAACTGCTTTAGCGTTTCCTCGACGAGATAAGAACGCGAGCGGCGCGTGCGCCGCGCCGCCTCGTCGAGGATTTTGCGCGTTTCGTCGGTAAGACGCACTGATGTCGGCGCGGGCGCGGCGGATTTCATGAGGCAGAGAGGATTGACTACGATGTAGTCAATTGTAGTAATTATCCTGCGGAAGTCAAATCACGCCACTTGGATTCTCTTCTCGCCGAGAAGGCGCTCGAGACGAGCGCCTCCCTCAACCTGTTCCCTGCCCTGCCGCCAATTGCTCCGGCAGCGCATAGGCCCATTGGGTGATATTGCCGGCGCCGAGGCACACGACATAATCGCCGGGCGCGACGATTTCGCGGATCATCGCCGGCAGCACTTCCGGCGAAGGCAGCCCCATCGCACGGCGATGGCCATGCGCCTTGATCGCCGAGACGAGCGCGTCGCGATCGGCGCCGGGTATCGGCTGTTCGCCGGCGGGATATACGTCGGCGATGATGACCACATCGGCGTCGTTAAAGCAGGTGGCGAAAGCGTCGAAGAGCGACTGCAGCCGCGTATAGCGATGCGGCTGCATCAGCGCCACGACCTTGCCTTTGGTGGAGGCGCGCGCCGCGCGCAGCACGGCGGCGATTTCGACCGGGTGATGGCCGTAATCGTCGAAAATCTGCACGCCGTTCCATTCGCCGGTCTTGGTGAAGCGCCGCTTCACGCCGCCAAAGCCAGCGAGCGCCTTACGAATCTGTTCCGGCGAGAGACCGAGCTGGTTCGCGACCGCGATCGCGGCGGTGGCGTTCAGCGCGTTGTGATGGCCCGGCATCGGGAGAAGCAAATTTTCAAGATAGATCGCCTGCGCGGTCTTGCGGTCGCGCAGCAGCACGTTGAACTTCGACACGCCGCCGTCGAGATCGACGTCGAGCAACCGCACGTCGGCCTGGGGATTCTCGCCATAGGTTATGACCCGGCGATCCTCGATGCGGCCGACGAGTTCCTGCACCGTCGGGTGATCGAGGCACATCACCGCGAAGCCGTAGAAGGGAATGTTCTCGACGAAATTGCGGAAGGCTTCCTTGATCGCGTCGAACGTATGGAAATGGTCGAGATGTTCGGCGTCGATATTGGTGACGATGGCGACGTCGGCCGGCAGTTTGAGAAAAGTGCCGTCGCTTTCGTCGGCTTCGACCACCATCCAGTCGCCGCCGCCAAGCCGCGCATTGGTGCCATAGGCGTTGATGATGCCGCCGTTGATCACGGTCGGATCGAGGCCGCCGGCGTCGAGCAGCGTCGCAACGAGCGACGTCGTCGTCGTCTTGCCGTGCGTGCCGGCTATGGCGACGCATTGCTTGAGCCGCATCAGCTCGGCGAGCATTTCGGCGCGTCGCACCACCGGCAGACGCTTTTCGCGCGCCGAGACGAGTTCGGGATTGTCGCGCTTGATCGCGGTCGAGACGACGACGACGGCGGCTTCGCCAAGATTCTTTGCGTCGTGCCCAATACAGACCGTCGCGCCTTTTTCAACGAGGCGCTTCACATTGGCGTTTTCGGCGGCGTCCGATCCCTGCACCTTGTAGCCGAGATTAAGCAGCACTTCGGCAATGCCGGACATGCCAATGCCGCCGATGCCGACGAAATGAATCGGGCCCAACTCTTTCGGCAGTTTCATCACTAGCTCCGTTTCGCGGCGCCCGTTCGCGCCACGACTATGATCAGATCAGCGAGCCGCTCCGCGGCGTCGGCGACGCCGACGCTTTTTGCGGCTTCGGCGCGCGCGCAAAGTTGCGCCGGCGAATCGACGAGGGCGCCAAGCCGCCGCGTCAGAAATTCCGGCGTGAAATCGCTCTGCCGCACGGTTTCGGCGCCCCCGGCCTGCTCCAGAAAAGTGGCGTTCGCCGCCTGATCCTGGTCGAGCGCATGCGGCAAGGGCACCAACATCGCCGGACGCCCGATGACCGCAAGCTCCGAGACCGTCGACGCGCCGGCGCGGGCGATGACATAATGCGCCGCGGCGACCCGCGCCGGGAAATCGGCGAAAAAGGGCGCGATCTCGGCGCCGACTCTCGCGCCGGCGTAGATCGCCTCGACGCGCGCGATATCCTCCGGGCGCGCCTGTTGCACCACAGTGATTTTCGCCCGCAGCGCGTCGGGAAGCGCCGCGACCGCCGCCGGCACGATATCCGCCATGATGCGCGCGCCTTGCGAGCCGCCAGCGACGAGCAGCCGAAAAATCCCGTCGTCGAATGAAGGATAAGGCGTTTTCGCGGCCTCAAGCACATTGGGGCGCACGGGATTGCCGGTGACGACGACCTTGCTTTGCAACGCCGCTGGCGTGACGAGAGTCGGCAGGCCCGCGGCGATCCTGTCGACGCGGCCGGAAAGAAAGCGGTTGGCCTTGCCCATCACGCCATTCGCTTCATGCAGAGCGGTCGGCACGCCGAGATAGGAGGCCGCGAGCAAGGGCGGCACGGTTGGATAGCCGCCAAAGCCGATCACCACGGCCGGCTTGACCTGTCGCAGCAGCGCAACCGCCTGCGCCGTCCCGATGGCGAGACGCGCCACCGCCTGCGCCTTTGCGATCAGCGAGCCGCCGCGCGGCGTCCCGGCGGGGATCACATGCATCGCCCGCGCGGGAAAATTCCCGCCATAGCGCAGCGCCCGCTCCTCAGTGACGAGTTCGGCCGCCAAGCCGCGCGCGGCGAGCGCATGGGCAAGCGCCTCGGCCGGAAAAAGATGGCCGCCGGTGCCGCCAGCGGCGAGAAGAATAGGCGAATCGATCATGCTGAGGCTTTTATCACGCCGCGGCGGGAGCGCCCGTCGCGGCGAGTTCGCTCATCACCCGCGCCCGAGGCCGCTTGCGCGTGACCGCGAGCAAAAAGCCCATGCCGAGCGATAGAGAAATGAGCGAGGAGCCGCCGTAAGAGACGAAGGGCAGGGTCATGCCCTTGGCCGGCATGAGATGCACGTTCACCGCCATATTGATGCAGCTCTGCAGACCGAACAGCATCACCAGACCCCCCGTCGCAAAACGGCAGAAGGGGTCGCTGTTGCGCGCGGCCGAGAAGAGCCCCCGCACCACCACGAAGGCGAAGACCGCGGCCAGCGCGATGCATACGAGCACGCCGAACTCCTCGCCGATGACCGCGAAGATGAAATCGGTGTGCGAGTCGGGAAGGATGCGCTTGATCGCTCCTTCGCCGGGTCCCCTGCCAAACCATGATCCGGCAATGAAGCTTTCGAGCGCGGTCTCCGACTGAAAGTTGGCGGGCACGCCCGCGACCGGGGGCGGCGGCTCGAGAAAGGTCTCGATGCGCGCATGGACATGCGGCACGAATTTATAGGCGAGCAGCGCCGCGGCGCCGCCCACCCCGCCAAGTCCCACGACCCAAATCCAATGCAGGCCGGCCATGAAGAACAGCGCCGCCCAGACGATTGAAATCAGCATCGTCTGCCCGAAGTCCGGCTGCAGCATCAGCGGCCCGATCGCGATCGGCAACAGCAAAAGGGCGATCAGATTTCCGGGTACGTCCTTGCGCCGCGCTCCTTCGGAAAATGCCCAGGCGACCAGGACGACGAATGCGGGCTTGAGAAATTCCGAGGGCTGAATGCCGAAAATCCATCGCTTCGCGCCCTTCACCTCCTGGCCGTAGAAAATCGTCGCGACGACGAGCGCGAGAGAGACGACGAAGATCACCAGCGCGAGCCGCCGCACATGGCGCGGCGAAAGAAATGAGGTGGCGATCATCACTGCGAGCGCCGGCAGAAGATAGATCGCCTGTTTGTTGACGAAGTGGAAGGTCGCCAGATGTAGCCGCTCGGCCACCGGCGGGCTGCCGGCCATGGCGAAAACGAGTCCGGCGACGATCAGCAGGGCGAGGCTTGCAAGCAGCCACCGATCCACCGTCCACGCCCAGTCCGAGAATGGCGTTCGTTGCGCGCGCGAGATCATGTCACCCCTCCTTTTCGCGCCGCGATGACGGCGGGAAGCCCTTCGACGAGTCCACGAAAGGCGTCGCCGCGCGCCTCGAAATTGGCGAATTGGTCATAGGAGGCGCAGGCCGGCGACAGCAGCACGACCGGCGCCGGCGCGGCGTCGTCGAGCGCGTCGAGCGCCGCGCGCGTCGTCGCGACATCAAGCGTTCCGCAACGTTCGAACGGCAACGCGCCTTCCAAGGAGCGCGCAAAATCGTCGGTCGACTCGCCGATGAGATAGGCTTTGCGTATGCGCGGGAAATGCGGGCGCAGCGGCTCGACGCCGCCCTCCTTCGAGCGGCCGCCGAGAATCCAGTAAATGTCGGTATAGCTTGTCAGCGCCTTCTCGGCCGCGTCGGCGTTGGTCGCCTTCGAGTCGTTGACGAAGAGCGCGCGCTGGATGCGTCCGACTTCCTCCATGCGATGCGCAAGACCCGGGAAGCTCAAAAGTCCGTTCGCAATCTCGTCGTCGTCCAGCCCGCACTCCCATCCGGCGGCGGCGGCGAAGGCGGCGTTTTGCGCGTTATGCGCGCCGCGCAGAGCGCGCGCGCCTTCCAGCGAGCCTATGAGTTCGGCTTCATCGGGCGGATGCCCCTCCTCGCGGAAATAGACGGTCCGATCCTCGACGTAGAATCCCCAGTCGAGCGCGCGCTTCGCCGAGACGGGCACGACGCGCTTCTCGGACGAGGCGGCTTCGGCCAGGCGCGCGCCGATCGCATGGCAATAGGGGTCGTCGACCCCGACCAGGGCCACTTCCGCCGCCGCGACCAGCCGCTCCTTGATCGCCGCGTAGTTTTCGATCATCCCGTGGCGATCGATATGGTCGGGCGTAATATTGATCAACACGCCGATGGTCGGCGCCAGGGACGGCGCGAGATCAATCTGGAATGACGAACATTCGATGACGTGAATGCGCTCGTCCGACGGCGGCTCAAGATCGAGAATCGGCACGCCGATATTGCCTCCGAGCTGCACGTCGCGGCCGGCTTCGCGCAGGATATGCGCGATCAGCGCCGTGGTCGTCGATTTGCCGTTCGTGCCGGTGATGGCGATGAAGGGCGACCCGCCGGCGCGCGCTTCCCGTTCACGGCAGAACAGTTCGACGTCGCCGATGATCTCGACTCCGGCGGCCTTCGCCGCTTGCACGACCCAGTGAGGTTCGGGATGAGTCAGCGGCACGCCGGGCGACAGGACGAGCGCATCGAAGCGGCTCCAATCCGCCGCCGCGAGATCGTTGAGCGCTATGCCTTGCGCGACTGCTTTAAGGCGGCCGGCCTCGCCGTCGTCCCAGGCGGAGACCTGGGCGCCGCCGGCGATCAGCGCGCGCGCCGTAGACAGGCCCGAGCCGCCGAGGCCAAAAAGCGCGACGCGCTTGCCCTTGAAGGTCTCGACCGGCGTCATCGTCACCTCAGCTTCAGGGTCGAGAGGCCCATGAGGGCCAGCACGAAGGCGATGATCCAGAAGCGGATGACGATCTGCGGCTCCTTCCACCCCTTCTGCTCGAAGTGATGATGGATGGGCGCCATCAGGAAAATGCGTTTGCCGGTGAGCTTATAATAGACAACCTGAATGATGACCGACGCGCCTTCAATGACGAAAAGTCCGCCAACGATGACGAGCACGAATTCCTGCTTCACCGCCACCGCCACCGAACCGACGAGTCCGCCGAGGGCCAGCGAGCCGGTGTCGCCCATGAAGATCTGCGCCGGCGGCGCATTGAACCACAGAAAGCCCAGTCCGGCGCCGATGAACGCCGAGCAGACGATGGTCAATTCGCCGACGCCGGCCACGTAATTGACGCCGAGATAGTTCGAAAAGATCGAATTGCCGACGAGATAAGCGAAGATCGCGAAGGCGCCGGCGGCGATCATCGATGGCACGATGGCGAGCCCGTCGAGTCCGTCGGTGAGATTGACGCAATTGCCCGCCGAGACGATGACGAAGGCGCCGAACAGGACGAAAAATGGGCCGAGCGTCGCGACATAGCCCCTCACCATCGGAATGGCGAGCTTGGTCATATTCTCGCCGCCGCTATTCATCAGCGCGTAGCAGGCGAGGCCGGCGATCAAAAATTCGAGCGCCAGTCGCAGCTTGCCGGAGAAGCCGGCGTGAGTCTGCTTGGTCACTTTGAGATAGTCGTCATAAAAGCCGATGAGGCCGAAGCTGACGGTGACGAAGAGCACGATCCACACATAGGAATTGCGCAAATTCGCCCAGAGCAGCGTCGCCGCGACCAATCCCGACAGAATCATCAGGCCGCCCATCGTCGGCGTGCCTTTTTTGGTCACGAGATGCGAAGCCGGTCCGTCCTCGCGAATCGGCTGCCCCTTTCCCTGCTTGATCCGCAACGCGGCGATCACGCCCGGTCCGAAGAAAAAGACGAAGAACAGCGCCGTCGCCGCCCCCATGGCGGCGCGGAACGTGATGTAGCGGAATATGTTCAGCGGACTGTAAAGGTACGAAAAGTCCGCGAGCAGCGTCAGCATCGTCTCTCCTCAGTTCGCCATTTCGTCGGCGAACGCGGTTTTCAAGGCCGAGACGATCCGCGACATCCGCGAACCATTGGAGCCTTTCACCATAACAACGTCGCCGGGCCGAACGGTGGAGAGAACCGCCTCCTCCAGCTCCAGCGGCGTCGCTCGATGCGCGGCGCGCATCGAATCAGGCGCAGCGTAACTCAAGCGCGACATCAACGGTCCGGAGGTGAATAGCAGATCAACCCCGGCGTCGATAAGGTCCTTGGCGAGCGCCGCGTGCAGTTCGGCGGACTGCGGACCAAGCTCCAGCATGTCGCCCAAGACTGCGATCCGCCGGCCGCCTATGCCTGTCGCCGCGCCGCCAAGCAGCTCCAGCGCCGCGCGCATCGAGGTCGGATTGGCGTTGTAGCTTTCGTCGATGAGCGTAAATTCGCCGTCCGGCGTCGAGATTTTCTCGCGCCGGCCGCGTCCGGAAGGGGGCTTGAAATCGGCGAAGGTGGTCGCGGCTTCCTCCAGATCCACGTCGAAAACGGCGCCGATGAGCAGCGCCGCCAGCGCGTTGACGGCGACATGCTTGCCCGGCGCGCCGATGCGAAAGCGCAGTCGCCGCTCGAAAATCTCCGCCTCGACCAGCGCGCCTTCGCCTGCAGGCTCGTACGACAGGAGCCGCGCATGCGCGCCTTCCGTCTCGCCAAAACCGAGGACATGACTGGCGGTTGGCGCTGCCGCTGCGGCAAGACGCTCGTAAAAGCCATCGTCGCGGTTGACGATCGCGACGCCGCCGTCGAGGGCCGAAAAGATCTCGGCTTTGGCGTCCGCGATGTTTTCGATCGATCCGAAATATTCGAGATGGACCGGCGCGATGCGCGTGACGACGGCGACGTGCGGACGCACTTGCGCGACGAGCGCAGCGATCTCGCCTGCGTGGTTCATGCCGAGTTCGAACACGCCGAAGCGCGACTCCGCCGGCATGCGCGCGAGCGTCAGCGGCACGCCCCAATGATTGTTGTATGACGCCGTCGAGGAGTGCGTGTCGCCGAAGCGCGACAGCATCAACCGGGTCATGTCCTTCGTCGACGTCTTGCCAACCGAACCGGTGATCGCGGCGATGAAGGCGGCGGTCCGTTCCCGCGCGCGCTGGCCAAGCGATTCGAGCGACCGTTGGACGTCTTTGACGACGAAGAGCGGGCCCGCGCCGGAAAGCTCGGCCGCGTGCGCTTCGTCGACTACCGCCGCCGCCGCGCCCTTTTCAAATGCGGTCCGCACAAAGTCATGGCCGTCGCGCGTTTCGCCCTTGATGGCGAAGAACAGGTCTCCGGGCTGCAGCGTCCGCGTGTCGATGGAAACGCCGCCCGTTTCGCGCGGAAGGCCGCCGCTGGCGCGGGCGCGCAGCGCGCCGACCAGCGTCAATCCCGACCACAGCGGCGTCCCAGTCATCAATGGTGCTCCTTCAGCGCCTGCGCAATCGCCTCATGATCGGAGAAAGGCAGCACGCGCCCGCCCACGATCTGTCCGGTCTCGTGGCCTTTTCCCGCCACGACGAGCGCATCGCCTGTTTGAAGTTTAGCGACGGCGCTGGCGATCGCCTCGCGCCGGTCCCCGATTTCGACGACATGCGCCGCGCCGCCGCGGGTTCCTTCGAGAATTTCAGCGCGGATGGCGGCGGCGTCCTCGCTGCGCGGATTATCATCGGTGACGATGGCGACATCGGCCGCACGGGCGACGATTTCGCCCATCAGCGGGCGTTTGCCGCGGTCGCGATCGCCGCCGCACCCGAAAACGACAATCAGGCGATTTTTTGTCAGCGGCCTCAAAGTGGCGAGCACTTTCTCCAGCGCATCCGGCTTATGGGCGTAGTCGACGAAGATGGGGGCGCCCTTGTATTGGCCGACCAGCTCGAGACGCCCCGGCGCGCCTTTAAGCGCTTCGAGCGCCGCGAACACCGGTTGAGGGCCGTCGCCGCTGGCGATGGCGAGGCCGGCGGCGACGAGCGCGTTCGAGACCTGAAACGCGCCAGCGAGCGGCAGCTTTGCCTCATATTCGACGCCGTCATGGCCGAGCCGCAAGGACGTCGCCAGCGCGGATGGCGTCGCCGAAAGGAGCCTGATCGACTCTCCCTTGAACCCGACGCTGAAAATCTTGAGGCCGCTTCTGCGGCAGACGTCGATCACGCGAGACGCGACATCGCTGTCGGCGTCGATCACCGCCGTCTGGCCGGGGCGCATCAGCGTATCGAAGAGTCGCATCTTCGCTGCGAAATATTCGTCCATGCTGGCGTGATGATCGAGATGATCGCGCGAAAAATTGGTGAAGCCGGCGACGTCGACGCGCACGCCGTCGAGCCGCCGCTGATCGATCCCGAGCGACGACGCTTCCATCGCGAGATGAGTCACGCCGCGGCCCGCGAGATCGTCCAGCGTCTTCTGCAATTCCACCGGTTCGGGCGTGGTCAGCGCCCCGTAATGCGCGCCGCGCGAATCGACGATTCCGACCGTGCCCAGCGACGCCGCCTCATGTCCGAGCGCGGCCCAGATTTGGCGCAAGAATGCGACGACCGAGGTCTTGCCGCTCGTTCCGGTGACGGCGGCGATCGTCGCCGGCTGACGAGGAAAGAAGCGCGCCGCCGCGAGAGCAAGGGCGCGGCGAACGTCGTCGACGACGATGAGCGGCAGCGGACATTGCGCGGCGCGCTGGGCGACGACGACGCGGGCGCCGCGCGCGGCGGCGTCGGCGACATAGGACATGCCGTCGCCGGCATGGCCTGGTATGGCAAAGAAGGCGAAACCGTCGCGCGCCATTCGACTGTCGGCCGTCAGGCCGGCGATCTTGAGCCCGCGCAAGGCGGGCTCAAGATCAGGCGTCGCGAGCAGTTCCGAAAGCAGCATCAATGTCCTCCCCCGCCGCGGGCCGGAACATTGGCATAGCCATATCCTAACTTGGCGAGGAGCGGGAAAGGCTGGTGCGGCGGCTCGAAGCGCGGTGCGAGTCCGAGGATCGGACCGACGCGTTCGATGATCTCGCCCGTCACCTGTCCCGCGTTATGGGCCGCCGTGGCGTAGCCGCCGGTTTCCGGCAGTCCCTGCGGTTCGTCCATGATGGTGAGAAACAGATATTTCGGCGCGTCCGCCGGCGCGACGGCCATGAAGGTGTTGAATAGCTTGCTCTTGGAATAATGCCCGTTGACGACCTTTTCAGCCGTGCCGGTTTTGCCGCCGACGTAATAGCCGGCGACGTTCACTTTGCGCGCCGTGCCGATTTCGGCGTTGAGGCGCATCAGATAGCGCATCGCCTCGCTCGTCTCCGGCTTCACCACGCGCTCAGCGCCGGCTTTGGCTTCCTCCTCGCTGCGCTTGATGAAGGTCGGCCTAATTAAATAGCCGCCGTTCATCAGCGCGCTGACCGCCATCATCGCCTGCAGGGGCGCGACCGCGAGGCCATGGCCGAAGGCGATGGTCATGGTGTTCAGCTCGCCCCAGTTTTTCGGCACGATCGGTTCGGCGCTTTCCGGCAGTTCGGTGCGCATGCGGGTAAGCTGGCCCATCTTGCGCAAGAACGCCTTGTGCCGCTCGACGCCCTGGCCCATCGCCATGCGCGCGGTGCCAACATTGGAAGAATAGGTGAAAACCTCCGGCAGCGTGAGCGCGCGATTTTGCGCGTGATAATCATGGATCTTGAAGCGACCGAAGGACAGCACGCCGCGCGCGTCGAGCCTTGAATTGAGATTGACCTTGCCGGAGTCGAGCGCCATCGCGATGGTCAGCGCCTTGAAGGTCGAGCCCATCTCGTAAACGCCGACATTCATGCGGTTGATGTGGATGGGGTCGAGCGCGTCCGTCGGCTTGTTCGGATCATAGTCAGGGAGCGACGCCAGCGCGATCACTTCTCCGGTGTTGACGTCCATGATCGCCGCGGCGCCCGCCTTCGCCTTGAAATGCGTGACGCCCTTCTCCAGCTCATCGCGCAGCGCATGCGTCGCGCGTAAGTCCAGCGAAAGCGAAATTGGCTTCAGCTCCTCGGGCGTGGCCCCAAAGCCGGCGCCATGCAGATCGGCGAGCCCCTGCCCGTCGATAAATTTCTCGATGCCGGCGATGCCCTGATTGTCCACATTGGCGAAGCCCAGCACATGCGCGCCGATCGGCCCGTTGGGATAGACGCGCTTGTTCTCGGGAATCAAGCCGACGCCCGGCAATCCGAGATGGAAAACTTCGTCGCGCTGATGCGGCGTGACCTCGCGCTTCACCCAAACGAAGCCTTTTCTGGACCCGAGCCGCTCGCGTAGTTCGCGAGAGTCGAGTCCTGGCAGAGCTGCGGTCAACAGCTCGGTCGCCTCGTCCTTGTCGATGATGCGGCGCGGCTCGGCGAAGACCGACATCACCTTCACGTCGCTGGCGAGCACTTCGCCGTTGCGATCGAGAATGTCCGGGCGCGAAGCGGCGACAGCTTCCGCCGCGGCGCGACGCGTCGTCGCCGCTTCCGGCTTGAAGCCCAGATAGACCAGCTTGACTGCGATCACCCCGTATAGCGCCAGAAAGCCCAAAGCAGCGAGCCGCATGCGCGACGCGCTTAATTTGAGGCTTGTCGAAAAAATCGCGCGCAGCTGCGCCCGCATTCTCTGCGCTAGCGAAGGCGATGGTTGCGTATCGAGCACGGTCTGCGTCATGGCTTGCGTCGCTCTTGGGTTTGTCCTTGCGCTTTGGGCGTCGTTGTCGAGGCGCTGCCGGCGACGGGCGGCGTCGCCGGCATGCTCAGTCCGAGCGAGTCGAGCTTTTGGCCGATGGAGTCGACGCGCGGCGATCTTTCAGGAAGCGATTGGGCGGTGACGACCTGCGTCGCATCGACTTGCTTCATGCCTGGAAGATAAGCGTCGGCGAGCTGCTGGATGCGCTCTGGCCGGGTCATGTAAGCCCATTCGGCGCGCAGCACCGCGATCGCGTCGCGCTCCAGCCTGATCTCGATCTTGGTTTTAGCGATCTGCTCCGCGCGATAGCTCGTCTGATATTTGATCGAATAGGCGTAGACCGCCGAACCGACCAAGGCGAGGATCGCAACGATGTTGAGGAACCGCAGCATCAGGCTTTTCCCTTGTCGCGATCGGGCAGGCGAGCAAGGCGCGCGAGCCTAGCGCCAAGCGGATGCGGCGGCGCCGTCGTGCGCGTCGCATGGCGCAATTTGGCCGAACGCGCGCGCGGATTGGCCGCGGTCTCGGCGGACGTCGGCGTGACGGGCTGCCGCCCTTCGCAAACGAAACTCGGCGCCGGCGGCGCGGTTTCGCCGGGAAGGCGACGCGATCCGGTTTCGCCGCGTCCGCTCCTTTCGGCAAGAAACTGTTTGACGATGCGATCTTCCAGAGAATGAAAGGTCACGACGACGAGCCGGCCGCCTTCGCCGAGGAGTCGTTCGGCGCCGATGAGGCCGGTCAGTAATTCGTCGAGCTCGTCGTTGACGGCGATGCGCAGCGCCTGGAAGCTTTTCGTCGCCGGATGGATGTCGCCCGGCCGGCCCGGCGCGACGCGCTCGATCAGGCCAGCGAGCGCCTTCGTCGTTTCGAATGGCGTGAGATTGCGGTCATGGACGATGGCGCGGGCGATGCGCCGCGCGGCGCGCTCCTCGCCGTAGAAATACAGAATGTCGGCCAGCGTCTCTTCATCCGCCTCGTTGACGATGTCGGCGGCGCTGCGGCCCCGCCCCTCCATGCGCATGTCGAGCGGACCCTCGGCGCGAAAGGAGAAGCCGCGCGCCGCTTCGTCGAATTGCATCGAGGAGACGCCGATATCGAAGACGATTCCGTCGGCTGGCGCGAAGTCCTTGGCGCGCGCGATCTCCTCGATCTGGGAAAAGCGCGCTTCGACAAGCGTGAGCCTTCCACGCATTTCCTCGACAAGCGGGGCGCCGGCCTTCACCGCCGTCCGATCGCGATCGAGCGCGAGCACGCGCGTTTCTGGCTGCGCGAGCATGGCGCGCGTATAGCCGCCGCCGCCGAAGGTGGCGTCGATGTAACGCCCGCCGCGACGCACGCCGAGAGCGGCGAGCGCCCCATCGCGCAGCACCGGAATATGCGTCCCGGCGGACGTCATCGGCATGCTTCTCCTCAAGCGGCGCGCGGCGCGAAGCGGCCGGCGGCGCGTTGCTATGCCTCGCGCGAGCGCAGGCTCGTCGAGACGGCTCGTTAGCGTCTGGGCGGTTTTGATCGACATGGAACCGCGAGGCGTCGGGAGCAGGCGGGTCGCCACGCGCCGAATTCGGCAACCGGCTTCATTAGGCTTTGTTATCGTTAAGGGAGCGTTTACGGTGGCCTCGAATTTGGCGGCGGCGTGGCAACGCAAGAGAATGACGCAGCCCTCCATGCGGCCATGGTTGCGGCCAAAATTCGCCGATTGAGCGCCAGCCGGCCTGTAAGCCGGGTTCTGTACGTCCTTTGCAGAACGTGACGACCATTCCTCTGGGACGGACGTTGCCGCCCGCCTCATGCAACCAACCCGGGCGACAGTCCCGGAGACGGGTCGAAGGCGCAAAGCTCGCGCTTTGACACCTTCCGTCGCCCCTATTCGGTCTTGCTCCCGGCGGGGCTTGCCGTGCCCCGAACGTCGCCGCTCGGGCGGTGCGCTCTTACCGCACCCTTTCACCCTTACCGCTTGCGCGGCGGTTTGCTTTCTGTGGCGCTATCCCTGGGGTCGCCCCCGCCGGACCTTATCCGGCGCCGTGTCTCCGTGGAGCCCGGACTTTCCTCTGCTTAACGCAGCGGCCGTCCAGCCGACTGGCTTTCTAGGGGATAGTGAGACAATCCTCCAAAATCAAGTCGGCCCACGGAGACTCCGCCGGCGCGCAGATCACGCCAGGGAGCGATCGCCGCATTTCCGGCAATGCTCGATGGCGCGTTTCTCGAGGTCGATGGAAGCGGAGCGGGGCTCGCCCGGACCGGCGAAAATCGTCGAACCGACATGGAAGCCCAGACGGCGATAGCTTTCGAACTGCGACTCGCTAAAAAACTGATCGGCGGTGCTTTCGTGGGGAAACTCGTCATGAACCGCGGCGTAGCCCCAAACGTCCTCTGGCTCGTCGCCGTGAATCGCGGCCTTTATGTAGATCAGCATCCCCATCGCGTCGGTATCTGGGTAGCCGATCGTTCCGATCGCGCAATAGGGCGCGCGACCGGGCGCCTTAGGACGATTGACCAATCCAAGACGCATTGGATCGCTCCCGGTATAGGGCGGCTGGGGTCCATAATAGGCGATCTCGACGCCAAGATCGATGCGCGCTTTCCGAATGAGATTGCCGAGATCGGCAAATTTCATCTCGGGGTCGCAGCCAGCGTCGACCACGACAATCGTGCGGCAACGACGGCGAAGCATTTCGTAGACGCCGAGGTTTTCAAAATGTCCGCCGTCACTGAGATAGACATATTGCCGACGCGCATTGGTCAAACCAAACAACTCAACGATAAAGGGCCAGAGCGCTAGTTTTGGTCCCGCCCCTGTCCAGTTGCTTTGTAATGGATTGCCGAGCCACCAACCTAGGCGCGCGTTAAAAAGGGTCATGATAAAAGTCAATATCGGCGATGAATTATAGCCCATATTGGGACTCACCGCCGCGCCCGAAATCGCCATCGCAGTGCCAAGACTGATGCTACTTCCATATCGATCAGCCGGACGATAGCTGACCTCTTTGTCGCCAACGGCGATACGCGAAATAGAATAACTAGACGCCTTACGCTCCTGCCACGCCAGCGACTCCCCATGGACGATATTGAGCGCGGTGTTGACGATGTGAAGCGGCCTTCCTCCCGCCAACTCGCTCATTGCAATATTATCGCCTTGGTCGAAGCCGGTGAACGGGTTTGGGCGCCGCCAGACGTTTGACGCGCCGAGATAGGCGCGAATGAGACGATTGCGGTAGTAGGCATGAAGTGAAAATTTGTTGACGTTGATGAAGCAGGATGCGGCGATCAACCAGGCCGCCAGAAAAACAAACACCCAGGCAAAAAGCTTGAGACCGGGATAAATCTCTCCTTGCTGAACGAAATCGACGAACGATTCCTTCAGGGGATGTCCCGATCATTGTTGAAAAAGGAGGAGCGGCGTTGCTCGCCTTGAGCCGTTAGGCTCGGGGTGCTGATTCCACGAAAGGAAGCAACGCCATGCAGGAACATACCACATCGACCGCGAT
>VGEB01000039.1 GCA_016869435.1 Alphaproteobacteria bacterium
AAAGGTTTTGTTCAGCCCGGCCGAACTGGTGTTCAGCGAGGCGCAGTCGACCGTCCTCGACGCCGAAGAGAACCCCATAACCGCATTTTGACGGAGCAAGGCGCGCGCTCGAACGGGCGCCGCGCAGGGCCCGCCCGCCTTTGACCGGTTCGTCGAATTCCGATAGGTCGCGTCGAAACTTCACCGTTTCGGACGCAGATGAACATTTTCGACGACTTTCACGCCCGCATCGCCGCCATTCTCGATCGCATCGCCGCCGACGGCCGTTTGCCGAAGCTCGATTACGCGCGCTTTGTAGTCGAGCCGCCGAAGGATGCGACGCTCGGCGATCTCGCGTCGAACGCCGCCATGGTCTTCGCCAAGGAGGCGAAGCCGCATTTTTCGTCGCCGCGCGAACTGGCGGTCGAGATTTGCCACGCGCTTGCCGAGACCGAGAATGTCGCGAGCGCGGAAGTCGCCGGCCCGGGCTTCATCAATATCCGTCTGAAGCCGAAGATTTTTGCTGACGTTCTCCGCGCGGCGCTGAGCGATCCGACAAATTTCGGCCGCGTCGCCAAGAGCCGCGCCAGCGCGCTGCAGGGCAAGGCGAATGTCGAATATGTGTCGGCCAATCCGACCGGGCCGATGCATGTCGGCCACGGCCGCGGCGCCGTTTTTGGCGACGCGCTGGCCAGTCTCCTCGCTTTCTCCGGCTGCGAGGTGACGCGCGAATATTACATCAACGACGCCGGCGCGCAGGTCGACGTTCTGGCGCGCTCCGCCTATCTGCGCTACCGCGAGGCGCTTGGCGAAACGATCACGATCCCCGAGGGACTCTATCCCGGCGATTATCTGAAGCCCGTCGGCGCGGCGCTCGCAAAAGCGCATGGCGAGGCGCTCCTCGGCAAGCCGGAAAGCGAATGGCTGCCGATCGTGCGTAACGCCGCCATCGACGCCATGATGGAATTGATCCGCGACGATCTCGCCGCCTTGAACATCACGCACGAAGCGTTCTTCTCCGAGCGCAAGCTGCATGAAAAGAAAAGCGGCGTCTCGCTCATCGACGCGGCGATCGAGTGGTTGCGTCAGAAAGGCCTCGTCTATGAGGGTCGGCTGCCGCCGCCCAAGGGGCAATTGCCGGAGGATTGGGAAGATCGCGAGCAGACGCTGTTCAGATCGACGCAATTTGGCGACGACGTCGACCGGCCTCTAAAGAAATCCGACGGCTCGCCGACCTATTTCGCCGCCGATATCGCCTATCACAAGGACAAGATCGATCGCGGCTTCGACACGCTGGTCGACGTCTGGGGCGCCGATCACGGCGGCTATGTGAAGCGCATGACGGCGGCGGTCGCGGCGCTTTCCGACAGGCGCGCGACGCTCGATGTGAAGCTCTGCCAGCTGGTCAGGCTGATGCGCGCCGGCGAGCCGATCAAAATGTCGAAGCGGTCAGGGGATTTCGTCACCTTGCGGGAGGTCGTCGACGAGGTCGGCGTCGACGCGGTGCGTTTCATGATGCTCTATCGCAAGAATGACGCGCCGCTCGATTTCGACCTCGCCAAGGTCATCGAGCAGTCGAAGGACAATCCGGTCTTCTATGTCCAATACGCCCATGCGCGGGGAAAATCGGCGCTGCGCCAGGCGCTCGCCGCCTTTCCAGACATCGACCTCTCGGCCGAAAGCCTCGCAGGGGCGGATTTCGCCCTTTTGACCGATGAGGGCGAACTTGCATTGGCCAAGATCATCGCGCAATATCCAAGGGTTGTGGAGGCGGCGGCGGCGGCCCATGAGCCGCACCGCGTAGCCTTCTACCTGCATGAACTGGCAAGCGTCTTCCATTCTCATTGGAATCGCGGCAAAGATCAGCCGCAATTACGCTTTGTTAAGTCTGATGAGAGAGAATTAACCATCGCTCGGGTTGCGCTGGTTAGCTCTTTAACGGTGGTCCTGGGGTCAGGCTTAAGGCTGCTCGGAGTGAGCGCCCCCGACGAAATGCGCTAACAGACGCTTGAGCGTCCAGGTCAGGCGTCGGACGCGCCTTCCAATTCGCTTCGCGCCCAGGAAGTCAGTGAGCGAGGTTCATCATGCGCGAGACACCTGCTAGAGGCCCATCGATCGACCTCGGCGAATTTGAGCGGCGGCTGCGCGGCTCGGAGCGTAAGCCCCGCGTTGACGATACGCTGAGCGAGCTTGCGCGACTGGATCACGGCGCAGCCGGGGAGACGACGGACCCCTACAGCCGGATTCTCGCGGAACCGCGCGAACCTCGGGCGCCTGCCCCCAATCTTCGGGGTTCCTATGACGCCGCGCCGCCCGTGGCGGCGGAACCGTCATATTATGAAGAACCGTCGATCGAGCAGCTTCTGCAGCGCGCTTATTCGCATGGCCCCAACGAGCAAGAGGCGCGGCCCGGCCAGCAGCCGCATGCAGGGGGCTACGAGACAGGCGATTACGAGGCCGACGCCAATTGGAACGATGACTCGCAGTTTCTCGACTACGGCCAGGAAGACGGAGAATATGAAGAGTCCTATGGCGGCGGTTGGCGTTCTTGGCTCCGGCCATGGCACGCTGTCGTCGCGATTTCGCTCGTCGCGGTTTTGAGCATCGGCTTCGCGTTCTGGCATCGCAGCGGTTCGAGCGCTTCCCGCGAGATCGCGACGATCATGGCGCCTGAAGGACCTGTGAAGGTCAAGCCAACCGCCGAGGCCGAGGCCGAGGCGGCCGCGAACGCCAGCGGCGCCGTGGTCCTCGATCGGAAAGAGCAGGCGCCTGTTCAGCAGGTTATCGCCAATCAGGAGCAGGCGGTCGATCCTGGCGTCACGCCTAAAGCGGCGCAACTCGGCGACGGCCCGGTCAATTTGCCTCATGAGCCTGCGCCTGCGGCGGCGGCGCCAAAGAGGATTAAAACCGTCACCGTGCGTCCAGACGGGAGCCCTGTGGAAGAGGGGGCGTTGCCGCCGGCCGTCGCTGTGGCCAGCCGGCCCGCATCCGAAGCGCAAGCCGCCGCCACGGCGATGGGCGCTGCGACCGCAACCCCCCCGAGCCAGGCGAAGCCAACGGCGACTCCGCCGCAAATCGCAAAGCCCAAACCTGCCCCGAAAACGGCTGCGGTTGAAGAGTCGGCCCCCGACGCCGATGCTGATCAGGCGAGCGCGCCCAGCAGAGGCGGTTATGCCGTGCAGTTCGGGGCCGCCGACAGCGAGGCTGACGCGCGCGCCTTGCTGAAAACCGTCGTCAGCAAATACCACGCGCATCTCGGCGGCCTGAAGCCGACGTTCAAAATGGCGACTGTGAATGACAAGACGGTCTATCGCGTGCGCGTCGCCGGCGTGAGCAAGGAGTCGGCCAACGCGATCTGCGGCAAGGTGAAAGCTTCGGGCGGCGCCTGCTTCGTCGCGGGGAACTGACACGAAGACATGCGCGCCCTGATCTGCGGAATAAAGGGCGTCGCGCTCGATGACGAAGAGCGCGCGTTCCTGCGTGAAACGGCGCCTTGGGGCGTCATCCTGTTTCTTCGCAATATTGAAGCGCCGGCGCAGGTGGCGCGGCTGACTGCCGAGATACGCGACGTTCTCGGGCGCGAGGCCCCGATTCTGGTCGACCAGGAAGGCGGTCGCGTGCAGCGACTCGCGCCGCCGCATTGGCGGGCCTATCCGGCCGCCGCGCGCTTCGAAGCGGCGGGCGCTGACGCCGCCCAGGCCGAGCGGCTCGCATGGCTCGGCGCGCGTCTCATCGCTTATGATCTGCGACAAGTGGGCTTCACTGTCGATTGCCTGCCGGTGCTCGATACGCCTTCGGCAGATTCCCACGGCGTCATCGGCCATCGCGCCTACAGCCGCGACCCGGCGCTCGTCGCCGCCATCGGCCGCGCGGCCGCGGAAGGGCTGATGGCGGGCGGCGTCGTCCCGGTGATGAAACATATCCCCGGTCACGGGCGCGCCCGCGCCGACAGTCATTTCGAGTTGCCGGTCGTCGATGCCAGCCGCGCGGAGTTGGAGCGCGTCGATTTCGCGCCATTCAAGGCCAACGCCGATCTGCCGATGGCGATGAGCGCCCATGTCGTCTACACGCATATAGACGCGACCGCGCCCGGCACGCTCTCGAAGACGGTGATCGGCGATATCATCCGCGGCCACATCGGCTTCGACGGGTTGCTGATGACCGACGATCTTTCGATGAAGGCGCTCTCCGGCAGCTTTCGTCAGCGCGCCGAGCGGGCGATCGGCGCCGGCTGCGATGTCGTATTGCATTGCAATGGCGATCTCGCCGAAGCGCGGCCCGTCGCCGAAGGCGCGCCGGTACTCGCGGGGAAGGCGTTGGCGCGCGCCGAAACGGCGCTGGAATGCGTGCAGCGGATCGAGCCCTTCGATGTGGCGGAGGCGACGCGCGAATTCGACGCGGCGCTGTCGGCGGTGGTGTGAACTCTTGTTTTGCGCTCGTACAGTGATAATGTGAAAATATGAAAAATATCACAGTATCACTGGATGACGAGCTTTATCGCCGCGCGCGGATCAGGGCGGCGCAGGAGGATACTTCGGTATCGGCGGTCGTTCGCCGTTTCCTGACGGAATTCGCCTCGGAAGGGTCGGCGTTCGAGCAGTTAAAGCGCCAGGAGCAGGACCTCCGTGCGCAAATCCAGGAATTTCGCGCCTCTGATCGGCTCTCGCGCGAGCGCGTTCACGAGAGGCAAGTTGCGCGAAGGAAAATGTGATCGGCTTTCTCGACACCAATATCCTGCTCTATTCGATCAGCCGAGACCCGTCTGAATCTGAGAAGCGCGAGCGCTCCATCGCGCTGCTGGATCAGGATGACTGGAGCCTCTCAACCCAGGTCCTGCAGGAGTTTTACGTGCAGGCCACCAGACCCTCGCGCGCCGACGCCCTGCCGCACGATATTGCCGCCGGTCTGGTGCGCGCCTGGCAGAGGTTTCAGATTCAGGACATCACGCTGGCGATCGTCAACGCCGCGCTCGATATCAAATCGCGATACGGTTTTTCCTATTGGGACGCTGCGATCGTCGCCGCGGCGCAGGCGCAAGGATGCGCGCGGCTTTATTCCGAGGACCTTTCGCACGGACAGGTCATCGACAATCTGCAAATTGTCGATCCCTTTCGATAGCTGCTCTTCTGTGGACGGCGCCCCCAAAGCGCAGGCCGCGCTTGCGATCGCTGGCCTGAGGGGCCACTCTCGGGCGAAATCCCTGGCAAGGGCTGATTCGGCAAGGGAAACAGGCGCAAAGCCCCCATGGCGCAGGAATTGAGCTTCGAATTGGACGCGGTCCGCGACGCGGGCGAAGAGGCTTTTCTCGTCGACGTCGACGGATTCGAAGGGCCGCTTGACCTGCTACTCGAACTCGCGCGCCGTCAGAAGGTTGATCTCGCGCGCATCTCGATCCTCGCGCTCGCCGAGCAATATCTCGCCTTCATCGAGGCGGCGCGCCGGGTGCGTTTGGAGCTTGCCGCCGACTATCTGGTGATGGCGGCGTGGCTCGCCTTTTTGAAGTCGCGGCTGCTGCTGCCGGAGCCGCCCAAGGGCGAAGAGCCGTCGGCGTCCGACCTCGCCGCCGCGCTTGCCGAGCGCCTGCGCCGGCTGGAGTTGATGCGCCGCGCCGCCGACAAGCTCACCGAACGCGCCCGGCTCGGCCGCGACATGTTTCTGCGCGGCGGCCCGGAAGGAGTCGAGACGATCTCGCATCCCAAATTCCAGGCGAGCCTCTACGATCTTCTCTCGGCCTACGCCCGCCAGCGCCAGAAAACCGCGACCTCGCGCGTCGTCCTGCGCCAGCGTGCGGTCTGGTCTCTCGCCGAGGCGCGCGAGGCGCTTGAGCGGCTCGTCGGCGTGGCGACCGAGTGGACAGTGCTCGACGATTTTCTGCTGCATTATTGTGCCGACATGCAGACGGCGCGCACGGTGCGCGCCTCCGCCTTCACCGCTTCGCTCGAAATGGTGCGCGAGGGGCGCTTCGACATCCGTCAGGACCGGCACTTTGCGCCGCTGTGGGTGCGGCGGCGATCGCCCGAGCAAGCGGAAGAGTTTGTTGGCGCGTCTTGAACGGAATTCGAGGAGGACGGGCAGTGGCGCAGGCTGCGGAGAAAATCGAACTGTTTGACGTGAACAGCGACGATGAGCTTGCGCGTCATGAAGCTCGCCTGCGCGAAGCGGAGCGCATTGTCGAGGCGCTGCTGTTCGCCTCCGCCGAGCCGCTTGATGAAGCGGAACTGGCGCGCCGCCTGGAAGAGGGCGTTGAGCTCGATTGCGTCCTCGAGCGGCTGCGCGCCCATTATACGGGTCGCGGCGTCAACCTGACCCGCGTCGGCAAGAAGTGGTTTTTCCGCACCGCCGCCGACCTCAACTGGATTCTCGCGCGCGAGCAGGTCGAGGAGAAGAAGCTCTCCCGCGCCGCACTGGAGACGCTGGCGATCATCGCCTATCACCAGCCGGCGACACGCGCCGAGATCGAAGAGATTCGCGGCGTCGCCATCTCCAAAGGCACGCTCGACGTGCTCCTCGACACCGGCTGGATCAGGCTGCGCGGCCGCCGAAAGGCGCCGGGACGGCCGATCACCTATGGCACGACCGACGCCTTCCTGATGCATTTCGGCCTGGAACAGATCGGCGATCTGCCGGGGCTCGACGAACTCAAGGGAGCTGGGCTGTTCGACGGCCGGCTGCCGAAAGGCTTCGGCGTGCCGCAGCCATCGGACGACGCCACGCTGCGGGACGATGAAGAGCCGCTCGAGGACGAGGCGCCCGGGCTGCTCGAAATGGAGTTTCCGGACGAGCCCGAGTCGCTGGAGACACCGGAGGAGCCTGACGGCGACGAGCTTTGACGGCGCCGCTCTTTCGCGCCGGAAAGCGATACCCTTTCAATTATTGAAGGCTGGGCGTTTGCGCATCCCTGCCTTTTACGGGGGGCGCTTCCCGTCCTTGTTTTTAAGCCAACGGGCGCATAGTTTCCGGGCAAACGCCGGTCGAGCCGGTTTTCTCTGTTTGGAAGGATGCGCGCCATGGGCGGTTTATCGATCTGGCACTGGATCATCGTCGGCGCGGTCGTCTTCATTCTCTTTGGCGGCAAGTTCAAGATTTCGGACGTGATGGGCGACGTCGCGAAGGGCATCAAGGCCTTCAAGAAGGGCATGTCGGAAGACGACGTCGCGGCCGACGAGGCCAAGAAGTCGCTAGAAAGCCAGGCGAGCGAGCGTCGCGCTCTGGAGAGCGACAAGGCGGACAGCAAGAAGGTTTAGTTCAAGGGCGGCGCCCCCTCCCTGTCCCTCCCCCGCTACGCAAACCGGGTGTTCCCGGTTTGCGCATCGACCCCGAAGTCGGCAACAGCCGACTTCGGACGGGAGAGGGGACCCTAACGAGCAGCCTACAGCGCAGATGAAGGGCGGCTTCTGCTCCCTCTCCCGCGTAGCGGGGGAGGCTTGGGGTGGGGGCGAGAGCAGGTAAGGATATGTTCGATCTCGAACCCGGCAAGCTGATCGTCATCGCCATCGTCGCCCTCATTGCGATTCCGTCGAAGGATTTGCCGCGCGTCTTGCGCACGCTTGGCCAATTCACCGGAAAAATGCGCCGCATGGCGTCGGAGTTTCAGGGACAGTTCATGGAGGCGATGCGCGAGGCCGATCTCGAAGATCTGCGCAAAGAGGTCAGCGAGATGCGGGACGCCGTCAAAGAGAGCGTGAAGCTCGACGGCGCTTTCGATCCGATGGCCGAGGCGCGCAAGAAGATCGCCGGCACGGTCTCGGAGGACGAAGACGCATCCTTCGAGATGCGGCCTTCGGCCAGTCCTCAGGATGAGGCCGATGATTTCCCTGAAGCCCGGCAGGCGGATTCGTCGAAGAAGGCCGCGACATGAGCGAGGCCGACGACTCCGAAATCGAGGCCAGCAAGGCGCCGCTGATCGAACATCTGATGGAATTGCGCGAGCGCCTGATCAAGGCGCTGCTCGCCTTTCTCGCGATGTTCGTGGTCTCATTCTTCTTCGCCAAGGATATCTACAATCTGCTTGTCATTCCCTACACGCAGGTCGCCGGCGCCGAGGCGCGGCTGATCTATACGGCGCCGCAGGAATATTTCTTCACCCAGATCAAGGTCGCGCTGTTCTCGGCCGCCTTTCTCTCCTGTCCGATCGTGCTTGCGCAGATCTACGCCTTCGTCGCGCCGGGACTGTATAGGCACGAGCGTGCAGCCTTTCGGCCTTATCTTTTCGCGACGCCGATTTTTTTCGCGATCGGCGCGCTCGTCGTCTATTTCCTGGTGATGCCCAATCTGCTGCGCTTCTTCTTAGGCATGCAGCAGGCGAATGAGCCGGGCAAGGCGCAAATCGAATTGCTGCCGCGCGTCTCCGAATATCTCTCGCTGATCATGACGCTGGTGCTCGCCTTCGGCATCGTGTTTCAGTTGCCGGTGGTGCTGACGCTGCTCGGGCAGGTCGGCATCGTCACCTCGGAATTCTTAAGGGAGAAGCGGCGCTATGCGGTTGTGCTCGTCTTCATCGTCGCCGCGATTTTGACGCCGCCGGACATATTTTCGCAGCTCGCGCTCGCCGTTCCCGGAGTGCTCTTATACGAGGCGTCGATCTACGCCGTGCGCGCGGTCGAGAAGAAGCGCGCCGCGGCGCAAGCCGCGGCTGGCGGATCATAGGCGGCATTCCGCCGCTTGACCCCTTCTCTTAGCTGCGGGAGAAGATGGCGCGCCGAGGCTCCCGCGTCATGCCCGCGCTTGTCGCGGGCATCCACGCGGCGCCTAGCGCATATGCTGTCATTTGACTGAAGCGGCTCGGCGTGGATGGCCGGGACAAGCCCGGCCATGACGGTCTGTTGTCACTCATACACTGTCCGAGCATCATGTACGACATCAAATGGATTCGCGAGAACGCTGAAATTTTTGATCGCGGCCGCGCGCGGCGCGGGCTCGAGCCCCTGTCGGCGCAGCTTCTCGCTTTCGACGATGCGCGGCGCGCGGCGATCGCCGCATTGCAGAAAGCGCAAGAGCGGCGCAACGCCGCCTCGAAAGAAATCGGCGCGGCGATGAAGGCGGGCGATAGCGCAAAGGCCGATGCGCTCAAAGCCGAAGTCGCACAAATCAAGGAAAACTGGCCGGCGCTCGAAGAGGCGGAGCGCTACGCCATCGCCGAACTCGACAATGCGCTCGCGAGCATTCCCAACACGCCGCTCGATGAAGTTCCTGACGGTGCCGACGAGAACGGCAATGTCGAAGTCGCGCGCTGGGGCGAGCCGCGCGCTTTCGACTTTACGCCGAAAGAGCATTTCGAAATCGGCGAGGGCCTTGCGCTGATGGATTTCGAAACGGCGGCGAAAATTTCCGGCGCGCGTTTCGTCGTCAACAAGGGCGGGCTGGCGCGGCTCGAACGCGCGCTCGCGCAATTCATGCTCGATCTTCATACGAACGAGCATGGCTATACGGAGGTCAGCCCGCCGCTGCTCGTGCGCGATGACGCGATGTTCGGCACGGCGCAATTGCCGAAGTTTCGGGAGGATCAGTTTGCAGCGATTCGCCAACTCGATGAATCAGAATTGAGCCGCGAAGCTCTTAAGGCTCGTGCGCTGCTTGCTACGGATTCAGAGAAGGCGAGTGTGGACCTCGAAGAGATTGGTTTCAGAGAACTAATGAAGCGGTCGTTCGAGGCATCTCTTTGGCTCATTCCCACTGCTGAAGTGCCGCTCACCAATCTCGTGCGCGAATCGATCCTCGACGAGTCGCAACTGCCGATGCGCATGACCGCTGGCACCTATTGCTTCCGCGCCGAAGCGGGCGCCGCCGGCAAGGACACGCGCGGCATGATCCGCCAGCATCAGTTCTACAAGGTCGAACTTGTGTCGATCACGACGCCGGAGCAATCGCTCGCCGAACATGAGCGCATGACCGAATGCGCAGAGAAGGTGCTGCAGCTTCTGGAGCTTCCCTATCGCAAGGTCACGCTCTGCGCGGGCGACATGGGTTTCGCCTCGCAAAAAACCTATGACCTCGAAGTCTGGTTGCCGGGGCAGGGGAAATATCGCGAGATTTCCTCCTGCTCGGTCTGCGGCGACTTCCAGGCGCGGCGCATGAACGCCCGCTATCGCCCCGCCGAGAGCAAAGCTCCGCGCTTCGTCCATACGCTGAACGGCTCCGGCGTCGCGGTCGGCCGCGCGATGGTCGCGGTGCTGGAGAATTATCAGCAGGCCGACGGCTCAGTCGACGTTCCGCGCGTCCTTCGGCCTTACATGGGCGGCCTCACGCGCATCCCGAGCTGAACGCCGTCGGTGGACGCAGCGCCCGCGGCTCGCGGCGACTTCGCAATGGGGCTCGGGCGACGTCCCAAAAAACGGCGTCCAGCCATAGCCGTAATCGGCGCGCGGCGCATAGCCGTCGCTGAGCAGGCCGGGCGCCGCGACGTTGAGCGTGACTGGGGCCGCCAGAAACCCCAACAGACCAGATCCGGGCGCTGTCGGCGGCGCGCCGGGCATGACAAGGGACGCGGGGACATAGCCCGTGGTCCCGCCATATTGCACCTGACACCAGCGGCCGCAGCCGAGGACGTTGAACGGAATGTTCGCCCCCATGGTGGTGACCGGACTCGCGTCGACACTGGGGCTGACCTGCAGCGGCATGTCCGTCGCCACATAGGCTTCAAAAGCGGCGGCGCAGCCGGGAAGGGCGGCAAGCAACGCTGCAATCGAGAGCGACAGTCCTAAGCGCATCAAGAATCCCCCGGAGAATGAAGCTGAGCAATTTGGGACATTGTGGACGTTCGGCGTCGAATCGTCCAAAGAAACTTGGGCCGCGTCAGGCAGCCCCAAGCGCGAGCCGAACCGCCAAAAACATGCGCATTCTGATCACCAACGACGACGGCGTCCACGCGCGCGGCCTGGCGATCGCGGAAGCGATCGCGCGCCAATTCACCGACGACATTTTTGTCATCGCGCCGGAGTTTGAACAATCCGGCGTTTCGCATTCGCTGTCGCTCAACGACCCGCTGCGGCTGCGGGAGATTTCGCCGCGGCACTTCGCCGTCAAGGGCACGCCGACCGATTGCGTGATCATGGGCGTGCGCAAGCTCATGCTCGATCATCCGCCCGATCTTCTCATTTCCGGCGTCAACTGCGGCCAGAATGTCGCCGAGGACGTTTCCTATTCCGGCACTATCGCCGGCGCGATGGAGGGCACGATTCTCGGCATTCCGTCGATTGCGCTCTCGCAGGTCTACGATTTCTTCGCGAGCCGCCGCGCCATTCACTGGGAGTGCGCGGAGGCGCACGGCGCCGAAATCGTACGCCGTTTGTTGGCGGCGGGGATTCCCAGCAATGTATTGATGAACGTGAACTTCCCCAATTGTCCTGCCCAGGACGTCGCGGGCGTCGCGATCACCATGCAGGGCCGGCGCAGCAGCGACATCATGAGGATCGAGGATCGCAAGGACGGGCGCGGCAATCCCTATCACTGGATCTCGTTTCAGCGCGGCGATTTCAGGCCCGGCCGGGGCACCGATCTCATGGCGCTTGAGGAGAAGAAAATCTCGATCACGCCGTTGCAGCTCGATTTCACCGATCATCCGACGGTGACGCGGCTGGCGGCCGCCTTCGAGGACGAGAAATGACGGGCGATCCCGGCGCGCAGAGCGCCGCCGTAATCGAAGAACGCGCGGCGTTGCTTTTGACCCTGCGTCAGGGGGGCGTGTGCGATCTTTCGGTCTTGCGGGCGATGGAAGCGACGCCGCGCGAGGACTTCGCGCCCTATCGGTTCCGCGATCTCGCCAATCGCAACCTCTCGTTGCCGATCGGCTGCGGCCAGACCATGTCGCGCCCGCTCGAACTCGCCCGGCGCCTCGAAGCGCTGAGGACCGGCCGCGGGCATCGGGTGCTCGAGGTCGGGGCCGGGTCCGGCTACGGCGCGGCGGCGCTGGCGCATCTCGCTCGTGAGGTCGTGACCCTCGAACGCTTCGAGACCCTTGCAATCGAAGCCTCGCGGCGCCTCTCCGCCCATGGCGCCGCCAACGCGAGGGCCGTTCACGCCGACGGCCTTGATCCCCCTCGCGAGCTCGGACGTTTCGACCGGATCATCGTGCAGGCCTCCGTCGGCGCCGCCCCGGCGGCGCTCATCCAATTGCTCGCGCCGGGCGGCGTGATGCTTTTTGCCCGGAGAGAGCACGCGATGGCAGGCGCGCGGGCGAAGGAACGATTGATTAAGCTTGATTGCAATGAGGAGGGCGAGCTGCGGGAGACCGATCTTGGCCCGTGCCGGCTGGGCCCAGCCATTCCCGGCCTGGCGCAGGCGCTCTAGAACCGCTTGTGGTCATTGTAGATGCGTGAAAGGCCCGCGATCGAGAATCCGAAGCAAAACCAACGCGCCTGAATCCATCCGGATTGCCGGTCAGAGCTTCGGCCCGCCGAGAATGTTCTGGCGAGCAAATCGATCGGTCGTCTCATGACTTCTTGTCCGGATGCTGAAAATTCTCATAGTCCCATACGCATCGCGTTCATCTTAAACGCCTCCTTAACCGCCGGGCGGTAATCAATAGACCGTTCAATGTTGCGTTCGGGTGGGTCGCGTCATGGCTATCAAGCGTCGATTTGCTTATTCCCGCGCCGCTGTGCGGTTGCTGGCGGCCGCTGGGGTCGGCGCCATAGTCGCCGGCTGCTCCGATGCCTCACGTTTCGGAGGCGATCCCTTTTCCGACCCCTTCTCGGGATCGGCCAAGACCGCTTCAGTCGGCGTCGATCGCGCGCCCGTCGGCGCCATCGCCAGCGCGCCTGCTACGAGCGCGCCGTCGAACGCGGTGGAAAGCCATCCGCTGCCGGCGCCCACCGCAAGCGCGCCCGCTACGAGCGCCAGCGCTTCACCGGCCCGGACAGAGCCAGCGCCATCTCCGACGCGCGTCGCCGCGGCCGGAGGCGGCCGTTGGAGCGCTGAGGGCGGCACGCCGATCGTCGTGGCCCAGGGCGAGACGGCTGCGCTGCTCGCCACGCGCTACGGTGTCCCCGCCGACGCCCTGCTGCGCGCCAATGGCTTCAATATCGCATCACAGATTCAGCCCGGCGCGCGATTGGTGATCCCGGTCTATCGCCCTGGCGGCGCCCCCGCCGTCGCAGCGCACGCGCCTGCTGCTCCGGCAAAGGCGGCGTCGGCTCCTGCGCCAGCGCCAGCGCCGGCGGCCAAGACCGTCGCGGTGAAGGCGCCGGCACCGACGAAGCCTGTGCGCAAAACCGAAGCCGAGCCCGTCAAGGCCAAGCAGGCCGAGTCAAAGGCCGTCGCCAGATCCGCCCCTGAAAAGGCGCCGGCGAAGGCCGAGCCGCGTATCGCCGCCGCGACGCCGGCCCGCGTCGTCAAGGCGGAGCGCATCGCGCGGAGCGCGCCGGCCGAGCCCGAGCAAAAGGTCGAAGCGCCTGTGGAAACCGCCAGCGCGCGCAAGGTGGACGCGACGGCGACCGCCTCGATCCCCCCAGCGAATGACGCCAAAACGGTCGCCTCGGACGAGGGCAAGCCCGAATTCCGCTGGCCGGCGCGCGGCCGCATCATTCAGGGCTTCTCGTCTGGCGGCAATGACGGCATCAACATCGCCGTGCCGGAGGGCACACAGGTCAAGGCGGCCGAAGGCGGCGTCGTCGCCTATGCGGGCAACGAGCTCAAGGGCTACGGCAATCTCGTGCTCATTCGCCACCCGAACGGATTCGTCTCCGCCTACGCCCACAACGGCGAGCTCGACGTGAAGCGCGGCGACGAGGTCAAGCGCGGTCAGACGATCGCCAAATCCGGCCAGTCCGGCAATGTCGGTTCGCCGCAGCTTCACTTCGAGCTGCGCAAGGGTTCGACGCCGGTCGATCCAACGCGATATCTGGCCGGGCTGTAGCGTCAACGCGGAACTCTCCGACGTCCGCGAGACATAGACGCCGGGGTTCAGGGCGGCGGGTCCAAAGAAAGGCCCGCCGCTCTCGTCTTTTGATGCGTCGCTACCTGTGAAAATGCTATACGCCGCGGGTCATGGATTACGCTGCATTTGGGCGAATCGTCCAAATGCGGAAAACGTGATCCATTCCAAATATTTTTGGCGCGCTTTAAGCGAAAAGCCGGATTCCACTTTTTCGCGAGCCGCGCTCAAGCCGGAGGAACCCGCACAAGTGACCCATCGTTTTGCTTTTGCCTTCCTGGTCGCCGCCACGCCGGCTTTCGCCTTCGATCCGACCGGCGTTCCTCAATGCGACGCGCTACTCAAGCGCTATGAGGCCTGTTCGGGACAGTTGCCGCCGCGCCAGGTCCATGCCGCGCAGAAGGAGCTGCTCGACGGCGCGATGGGCATTCGCGCCGCGGCGACCGATCCTTCGAAACGCGCCGATCTCGAACGCTATTGCGTCGATCGTTTTGAGCAGATGAAGAGGGAAGGCGACATCAAGGAGTGCATGTCAAAGCCATGATCGGCGCGCGGGCCTGGACATAGTCCTTTCCGCGCATTTCGATCAGGCGGGACGCCGCGCGCTCGAACTCGCGGGCCTCCGCGCCGACGGCGCCATGGTAGAGCTCAAAGGGTTCGGCCGCTGCGGAAACGATCAGCAGAACGCGCGCCTCGTAAAGAACGTCGATGAGCGTAATGAAGCGACGCGCTTCATTGCGCTGTTCGGGGGCGAGAATCGGAACGTCTTCGATTATTACAGCGTCGAATCTTTCGGCGAGCGCCATATAGTCCGTCGCCGCCAAGGCCTGAGCGCAGAGCGCCGGGAAGCTGAGGCGCGCCACTCGGCCCGCCGTGTGCGGGACGTCGATGCGCCGACGCTTCACTTCAATCGTCGTCGGCGTCTCGACGGCGCCATTGGCGAGCGTCGCGAAGAGCGCGCCGATCGCCGCTTTTGCGCGCGAGTCGGCGGTTGAGAAATAGACCTGTCCGAGATCCTTGCGCCGCCGCCGATAGTCGTTCGACGCTTCGAGACGCACAACCTCCATGCGTTCCTGCAGCAGCGCGATGAAAGGCAGGAAGAGATCACGGTTGCGGCCGCCTTCATAGAGCCGTGACGGCTCGACGTTGGAGGTGGCGACAACGACGACGCCCGACGCCAGCAGCGAAGAAAACAGGCGCGCCAGTATCGTCGCGTCCGCAATATCGTTCACAGCGAATTCGTCAAAGCAGAGCACGCGCGCTTCCTGCGCGATCTCCTGCGCGACGCAGGTCACGGGATCGGCGTCGCAACCGCCTGGGCTCCGACGCAGCCGATGCAGCCGGTCGTGCACATCCGCCATAAAGGCATGGAAATGTATGCGCCGCTTTTTATCGACCGACAGGTCATCGAAGAAAAGATTCATCAGGAATGTTTTGCCGCGTCCGACCGGTCCCCATAGATAGAGGCCGCTCGAGCCCTGCGGGCGACGGCGAAACTTGCCAAGAAGCGCCCGCGTCAAACCGGCGCTTTTCGGTCCACGGCCGGAAAGCGCGTCGGCGAGCGACTGAAGCTTTTCGATCGCCGCGCGTTGTGACGCGTCGCGCTCCAGAACGCCTTGCGCGACGAGAGCCTCATATTTGTCGACGATGGGTTGAGCGCGCGGCGTCATAGGCGCCGCATCCGTCCGTTCGTTTCCGCAAGCGCGCCGGGACGGAGTTCGCAATAGAGCAGGCGGTTCGGGTCCACCGGGCCCGGCATCGTGATCTTGCCGCGCGGCACGCGCGCAAAGCCGAGCCGCGCATAATAGTCCTCGTCGCCGACGAGCAGCACGAGCCCATGTCCGGCTTCACGAGCGGCGTCCAGCGAATATTTGACGAGCGTCTCTCCAACCCGCTGCTGACGAAAGGCCGGCTCGACGGTCAAGGGTCCAAGCAAGAGCGCGGGCGTCGAGCCGACAAGGATCGGAGTCATGCGATTGACGCCGACAAGCAGCGTGCCGATTCTTGCGACGAACGACAGCGAGCGGTCCGGCTCGACGCCCTCGCGCAGACGGTAGGCCGTGCGCGCATATCGGCCCGGCCCGAACGCGCGTTCGTCGAGCTTCTCGATATGGGCGTCGTCGGCGGCCGTGAGCGGCGCAAATTTTACGGCGAGATCGATCATCGACGCTTGACCTAACAGCGCGCTACGAAAAAGTTGGAAACCGACTTTTTCGCGTAGAGCGCACTCAAAACTTCTGGGATTCAACACGTTGTCCGCATTTGGCCGATTCCGTCCAAATGCGGCGTGACCTATGCGCAGGCCATATCACGCGTTGACGGCGCCTCAAAACGCGCTGATTGCGGCGCGATATGGCGCATGTGACCCTGTTCGGGGGATATGCTCTTGGGGCGATATTGCTTGCGCCCGGCGGTCTTGGAGGACGCCCGCGCGCTCGCCGAGGTCAACGCCGCGGCCTGGCGCGAGACATACGCTGGGCTGATGCCGGCGGAGGCCCTCGCCGGCATAGACATCGACGATTGGACGCGGCGCTGGCGGGACAGAATCTGTTCGAGCGATGCCGGCCAAGCCGTCTTCATCGCGCTCGACGAGGGCGTTCCCGTCGGCCTCGCGCGCTGCAATCGACAGTCCAATCCGAAGCTTGTTCCGCTTGGTTTCGAGGGCGAGATCGCCTCGATCTATCTGCTGCGGCGCGTCCAGGGTCAGGGATTGGGCAGGAGCTTGATGGCGCGGCTCGCCGAGCATCTCATGTCCGTCGGCTGCGCCAGCGCCGCAGTCTGGGTGTTGCGCGACGCGGCAAAGGCGCGCGGCTTTTACGAGGCGCTGGGCGCGACGCCTCTTGGCGTCGAGGGCGTCTGGGAAGTCGAGGGTGCCGTTCTACCCGACCTCGCCTACGGATGGCGCGATATACGGCCCCTCGCTTTTGGCGCAGGCGCGGGAAGACCTCACCAATAGGGCGAGATAGGCGCCTGCTCCAGCGCCTCTGATATGCGCGCCCGCGTCGCGGCGGTCGTCTCCGCCGGCAACGCGTCCAGCGCGAAAAATCCCGCCTCCGCGATCTCCCGATCGGGCTCGCGCGGCTCGCTGATGCGAAAAGAGCGCACGAGGTAAAGCGCGACATGGTCTCGCGCCGAGAAGCGCCGATTGAAATAGACGCCGAAGAGTTGGGGCGGCTCGTCGAGCAGCACGTTCGCTTCTTCGTGAAGTTCGCGCTTGAGCGCGTCAACCAAGGTCTCGCGGCTTTCGACGCCGCCTCCCGGCAAATAGAAGCCGGGCACATAGGTATGTCGGACGAGCAGCACGCGATGCCGATCGTCGAGCACAAGGCCGCGCACGCCCAAGGTCATGGGACGCTGAAATCGCGCGCCCAAGGCGATAAGACTTTGCGCGAGACGCGTTCGCGTCGAACGCGGGTCGCCCGTTTGCGCCTGCTTGGTCAAAGCTCGCTCCGATCGCCGAAACTATGGCAAATGATCTGCGAAGGCTCTAGAAATCGCCAGCCCATCCTATCAGAAACGCGATGGCGTTTAGCGGGCTTTAGCAGGAGATGAGGCTTTCTTGAATTTTCGGCTCGCTCATCTTTCTGACGCGCATATCGGTCCCATTCCGCGGCCAAATCTCGCCGAGCTTCTCGGCAAGCGCGTCACCGGCTATGTAAACTGGCTCTATAAGCGCGGCGCGCAGCACGACATGGGCGTGCTCGCCAGGATTGTCGCGGACATCAAGGCGCATGCGCCGGACCATGTCGTCATGACCGGCGACATCGTCAACATTGGGCTTCCCGCTGAAATCGCCATCGCCAAAGACTGGCTTGCCTCTCTCGGCGGGCCGGATGACCTGAGCTTCACGCCCGGAAACCACGACGCCTATGTGGCGAGCGTGACCGACCTCGTTCACGACGTCTTCGCGCCGTGGACGAGCGGCGAGACGGTAGGCGCAGGCTTTCCCTATTTGCGCCGGCGCGGCGGCGTCGCGCTGATCGGCCTCGACACCGGCGTGCCGACCGCGCCGTTCGTCGCTTCCGGGCGTCTCGGCGAAGGTCAGCGGGCGGCGCTCGCGGCGCTGCTTGATCGTACAAAGGCCGAAGGACTTGCGCGCGTCGTCTGCCTCCACCATCCTCCGCATGTGGGCGGCGCGAGGCTGCTGCGCGGGCTCGAAGACGCTGCGGAATTTGAAGCCGTGATCGCCCGCCATGGCGCCGAGCTCATCCTGCATGGGCATAATCACAAGCCGAGCCTGCACCGACTTGCCGGACCCGACGCCACAGCGCCTGTTGTCGGCGTGGCGTCCGCTTCGGCGCGGCCCGGCGGACATAATCCGGGCGCCGCCTATAATCTTTACGACATCTCTCGCAAGGACGACGTCCTGCGCATTCTATTGCGCAGGCGCGGCCTCAACGAAGATGGAGAGATCGTCGAGCTTGAATCGGTTGAGCTGTGACGCTAGTTCGCGAGATAGACGCGATAAATCCATGCCGCCAATACGGCCAAAAAGGCGAAGAAGGCGGCCGCGCCAAAAAACTCCGCGATGAACGCGGCGCCTCTGGTGATTTTGCCGGATAGAGAAGCGTCGTTGTCGCGCACGGTCGTCTTTTCGTGCGCGGCGAAAAGCGCCTGCGCGGCGCCGCCGCTTGCGTAGTCGATCGCCAGCGCCTTTTCGCGCTCGATCAGACGATGCGCGATATAGCCGGTGATCGCCTCGACCAACGCGTCGACGCTATCACTTTCGCGAATCGTCACGCGGCCGTGGCGCGTGTCCTGAAGAAACCGATACGTGCGCCGGTCGCGATCCATTTCGACAAAGCCGATGTGGTCGATGAACAGGCGCGGCCTTTCCCCGGGCGCAACGCCTACGTCGAAAATATCGCAGTCCTCCGGCGCCTGAGCCAGGACCGGCGCCAGCGCTTCGCCGAGCAATTCCAGACGGGCAATTTCCGCCGCGCGCAAATCGGAAACTGCAGCGGACCGCTCGGCGTTCTCGAAGCGTGCGCGGCGCAGCGCGCCGGCAAGACTCGCCACGCGCTCATCAAGCGAACCCCTCGCGCCCGCGCGGGCGACGCGTTCCCGGTCGACGAGAAGCGATAGACGCTCAGCGGGCGTGGCCCCAAGCGTGTCCCTGTGGTCGTCGTCGCTCGTATCGGCCGGCGGCGCGGGCAGGGGCTCTTCCATCTGATCCACTCGCTGAAGCCCTCATCACGCCGGGGCGATAAAGCGTTGTGAACTATAGCGGCTCTCGGCGGCGGTGCGAAGCGCGAGTAGGTTAAATGGACGCGGGAGTCGACTTTTTTCCCCGCCTCCGGCATGGGATTCCTTAACATCGCCTTTGATTCCGGCCATCAGCGTCGACAACGCCGGCAAAATAAAGAGGCGCGGAGGAAATCGATGGCCGTCAATCGTGGCGAATCGAACGTCGGCGGCGCCCTGTTCGAACGCATTATCATCGGCGCGGGCTTTGGCGTCTTCGCCGCGCTGGAGGCGGCTGGCGGCGGCGAGCATGCGATCGTCGCCGGCTTTTTCGCCGGCGTCACGATTTTCATGCTGCGTCGCTCATCGGAGCCCGCGCGCCAGGCGGCCGATTTCGCAGTGGATTTCGTGGTCGTCGCGACATTTACCCTGCTGTGCGACCGCTCAGGCGTCTTGTGGCGGTCGCCGGAAAATTTCGCTGAACTTTTCCGGTTTTCTCCCGTGGGCGCGGGGACCGCCACCATTCTCTATCTCGTCGGGGTCGTCACGCTCAGGGCGCGTTCGCGCATGGCGGTGCGTGCGGCCCTGTTCGTTTTGCCGCTGCAGTTTAGCCTCTTGCTCGCTCTAGGCTCGCCGCCCGTCACCCAGATCGGCGGCGTGCTGCTCTTCGGCCTGGATGTCCCGGAAGCTTTCAGAAAAATCGCAGGGCGCACGTTGGTCCTGTTTCTGCTCAATGAGTCGATCGTGGTCGGCGTGCCTCTCGCGCTGGGACGATTTCTGCCGCGCCAGTGGCGCCCTCATGGCGTTCTGTTCGGTTCAGCCTTCCTGGCGTCGCTCACCCCCTATATCGCGACGTCGGTTCCCTATTTCGTCGCGCCCTATTTGCCCTATCCGGCGACGGCGGCGGTCGCGACCGTGGCTGCCGCGCTCGCGCAGGCCGGTCTATGGGGCCAAACTTATCTCGTCACTCAGGCGATGGCCGGTCTTTTGCGGGCGACGCCCTCGCTGCAGGTCGTTGTGTTTCACGACTGGCGGACGGGCGCCGAGAAGGGCGCCGTCTATGGTCTGGTGTTTATGGCGCTGCTGCTCGCAGCGGGGCTGGTCGTTTCGTTCCCTCCCGCCGTGGCGGTGATTTCCGCCGCGGGTCCGGTAGGCGGCGCATTGATCGGCGCGGCGCTTTTCCCGCTTGCGCGCGCGATCGTGGAGAGCACTGACTCGACGCCGCCCTTCTTTGGCCGCGTCGAAGAACTTTATCTGCATCCATCCAATTATTTTCGCGGCGCGGTCGCCGGCGCGGCGGTCGGCATCGCGCTAATGATCGGGCTTCCGGCGGCGAGCGGCGGCCAGAGGTTTCTGTTCGGCGCCGCTACCGGCGCGCTCGCCTACGCCGGCGTCGACGCGGCGATCGATTTCGCCGCGCTGACGCAAGGACGGCGGCAGCATTTGCGCAGCTGGCGGGTCTATTCGCTGGGCGCGCTCCTTGGCGCCCTCGTCGCCGGCGCGATCGCCTGGTATCTCGACGCGGGACAGGTCGAAACGATCGTGGCGAAATTCTTCGCCTATACGTCGCTCGACTATGCGGCGGACGGGCGCCCGATCAACGAGTATGTTATTCGTCCGCTTTTTTCCAAATGGGGCGCGACGGACCTCGGCAAAGTCGACGGCGGCGTGAGGCTGTTCTTTGACGAGTCGTTCTCGGGCGTGATTCAGTGGGTCTTCGCCGCGCCGCTATTTTCGATCAATCTGTTTTTCCTAACGGCTCTCGTCGAGCGCAGCCTGCAGCCGCTTCGGAAACTTGCGAGCTGGCAAGGCCTCGACATGCTCGTCGAGAACGCCGTGCGAGTATTGCGCTGGGGCCTGTGGATGGCGCCGGTCATTTACTCCTTCCTCAAGGCTTCGCCTGATCCCACCTGGTACAATCAGGACGGCCTGATCCGATCGGGCGTTGCGAGCTGGATGAGCTACATCCTTCCCGACTCCGATTTCCGCGCCTGGAGCCTCGATATTTTCACCGCGCTCCTCGCCTATGACGCCCTGCGGGTGTTGATCTGGTTCGACCATATGGGCTTGCGGGTCGCGACGCTCGTCAATCTCTCTTTCGTCGGCGGCGACGCGGCGGACGAAAAAGCCGCGCGCTTTCTTGGAAAAGCGCAGACAAGCCGCGCGATCCCTGAAGGCATCCGCCGGTTCGGCACATGGGCGCCGCTTTTGCTGCCCTTTTATATCCCCCGCGGCGCGGATTGGGACGGCGCGTGGAGCGCCTCCGAGCAATTGGCGCATACGCGGCCGCCGTCCTACGCCTATCTGGTCAGCGGCTATCTGATCTACGCCGGTCTCGTCGCCTTCGGGCTCGTTATCTTTCTTCTCGGACGGCTTGCTCGCGCCCAGAAAGTGACGATCGAAGGCATCACCGGCGCCGGCGGCGTGCCGGGTTCGCGTCCGTTGAAACTGACCAACGGGCTCATGACGAGCGAGTGGTTCGAGGACGGGCAGGGCGCGATCCGTATCGAAGGCGTGGCGCGTGGCGGACCGCCGATCGATTTGACTCGGCGGCCGGACGATCACGCCCATCCGCGCGGACGCTTCCTGTTTCTACGCGAGGACGGCGGCGAGCTGTGGTCGATCGGCGAGGCGCCGACCCGCTGCAGAGCCGCTCAGGCGACGCTCACCGACGCCGGCGAAAACTGTCTGTTCTTCATGGCCGAGCGCAATGGTTTCGCGGTCGAAGCGCGCGTTTCTCTCGCCGCCGACGAAGCGGTCGAGATCACCAGGCTAAAGATCGTCAATCTCGAACAGCGCCATCGCAAATTGACATTGGCGTCGCTGCGCGAATGGGTGCTCAACGAGACCGGCGTCGAGCTTCGCGACGCCGCCTATAATGCGATTCATGTCGGCACTTGGTACGTCCGATCGCTTAACGCGATATTCGCTCAGAACCGTTTGCTCAAGGGCGGGGCGCGCCGCCAGTCGGACCGCCGGCTGTCGCCGGAGATCGGCTTTCACGCCATCGGCGGCGCGGCTGACGCGAAGTTTTCCGTCGTCGGCTATGAGGACGTCAAGTCGCGCTTCTATGGAATGGGCTCGGTGCATGCGCCCGACAGCCTTCTTGGACTGGCGGCGCCGCGCGATCCGAAAGACGAGGGCCTGCTCTTCGGTTTCGAGCCTTGCGCCAGTCTGCGCGTCGACGTCGAGCTCGCGCCCGCCGGCGCGACCGAATTGATCATCGTCGACGGCTGGGCGCGCGATATGGGCCGGGCGACGGATTCCATCGCGCGTCATCTGGGCGTTGCGCCCGCGGAGCCCGAGAGATTGAACAGAGCGCTCTCCCGCCGGCGCGGGCTTATCCTGCCGCCGCCGCCGAAGAACCCGCGCTATGCTTTTTCTCAAGATGGTCAGAGCGTCACGCTCGCCCCTGGCACGCCGCGTCCCTTCGCCCATGTCATTGCCAACGCCTTCGGGCAGGGCGCGGTGCTCTCGAATGACGGCGATATTTTTTCCTTCCACGGCAATTCGCGACTGAACAGTTTCACGCCATTTCGCATGGGCGAGGGCCGCATGGCGCCGGCCGGTCAGAAAATCTACGTCTATGATCTCGCACGAGCAGACGCGCATAGTCCGACTTTCGTTCCGCTGCGTCGCCGCGACGCCGAATATCAAGTGACGTTTTCGCCGGGAGTCGCCGTCTATCACGCCGAGCGCGATCATCTCGAACTCGAGATGACCGTATTCGTGAGCCCGACGCAGCCCATCGAGTTCAAAATACTGAAGATCCGCAACAAGACGGATCATGAGCGGCTGCTTCAGATCACGCCGGCGATGGAAATCGTACTGGCGGAAACGCCGAACGAGAGTCTCGGCGCGCTCGAGTCAGTGATCGATCAGAATGTGCATTCGATCTACTTCCGCAATCCGCGTAATAATTTCGTGCGGGGCTGGGCCTTTGTGACGACCTCGATAGCGTGGGGATTTGCAGAGACCTCGCGTCGCCGCTTCCTCGGACACGAGAGCCGCGATCCCTACTTGCCTTACATGGTCGAGCACGGCCACCCGGACGCCGGCGCTCCGGCGCATGAACGAAAGGTCGCCGCTTTCAGTGGCGCAATCGACGTGCCCGCGGGCGAAGAAGCGGTGGTCGTGGTTGCGCTCGGACAGACAACAACGATCGAGGAAGCGAAGCGGCTCGCCGATTATGCGCGCGATCCAGAGCGCGCCCATGCCGAACTCGCGGCGAATGCGCGCGCCTGGGACGATCAACTGTCGGTGTTGCGCATCAAGACCAACCGCCCCGACTTCGACCGGCTGGTCAATGACTGGTTGCCCTATCAATTGTTCGCCGCGCGACTGTGGGGACGCACGGGCCCCGCGCAGCGTTCCGGCGCGACGGGCTACCGCGATCAGCTGCAGGACGTCATTCCCTTAATCCATCTCGCGCCTGAGCGCGCCCGCGCGCAAATCCTGCTGCATGCCGCCCATCAATATATCGAGGGCGACGCGTGCAAATGGTGGCACCGCGCGCCGAACGGCGGCACCGGACTTGCCGACCGCACTCATGCGTCGGATCCGCATCTGTGGCTGCCCTATGTGACGATCCGCTATGTCCGCGGAAGCGGCGACTACGCCATCCTCGATGAAGTCGAGACCTTCCTCGAAGCCAATCCGGTGCCGAAGGATCAGGAAGGCGAGGCGACCGTGCCGCTGACGTCGCGCGACAAGGACACGCTGCTCGGCCATTGCGCGCGCGCCATCGAATGGACGCTGGATCGCTTCGGCGCGCACGACCTGCCGCTGATGGGCACGGGCGACTGGGACGACGGGATGAATCTCGTCGGCGACGAGGGCCGCGGCGAGAGCGTGTGGCTTGCGTTCTTTCTGCACGGCATCCTGCTCGACATTGCGCCGATCTTTGAGTCAAAGGGCGACGCTCAGCGCGCCGAGCGATACCGCGAACGGGCGGCGAAGCTTCGCGCGGCGCTTGAGGGGTGCTGGCGCGGCGACCGCTATATTCGCGCCTATGCCGACGACGGCGGAGAAGTCGCGCCGATGAGCGCGATGACCTCGTCGTGGCCCACGCTGGCCGGGGCTGTCGACGCCGCGCGCGGCCGCGAGGCGATCGAAAACGCCCTTGCCGTGCTTGGCCTGGGCGATCGGGTGCTGCTCGTCGCTCCGCCATATGACGAACATTCGCGGCCCTATCCGGGACGCAGCGCCGAATATCCGCCCGGCGTGCGCGAAAACGGCGGCCAGTATTCGCATGGCGTGTCGTGGTTCGTCGACGCCTTGGCGAAGCTCGGCGCGCAGGCGCAACAGGATGGCGATTCGCGCGCCGCCGACGAATTATTTCGCACGGCGTTCGAGACGTGGATTGCGATCTCGCCGATTTCCAAACTTACGACGCCCGCCGCGGCTGACATTTACGGCCTGCCGCCGCATCAGCAGCCGGCCGACGTCTATAATGGCGAGGGCTACGAGGGGCGCGGCGGCTGGAGCTGGTACACCGGCGCCGCGGCGCGCATGTTGTCGGCGGCCTATGCGCTGCTTGGATTGGAATTCGAGAACGGCGAGTTGAGGCCGCGTCCCGACGCTTTCCATGCCAAGGGCGACTTGCGGCTGGAGCGCGTGGTCTATCTCGGCAAGTCGTTCGAAACGGAAAAGCGCCGCCGCGTCTGGTAGCGCGGTCAGGAGACGTTGAGGACATGGCTGATCGCGTCGTCACGCTCAACGCCGGCTCGTCTTCGGTGAAGTTCGCTCTCTTCGCCGCTGATGCGGACTGGCCGCGACTGATCGTGACTGGCGCGATCGAAGGGCTCGGCGCAAAGCCGCGCTTTCGCGTTGATGTCGTCGATGGCGAGGCGCACGACGCGCCGCTCGGCCGCAAGCTGACCCATAGGCGGGCAATCGCGGCGATCTTCGAGTGGATCGAGGATGCTTATCCGGCGGCGGCGATCAGCGCGATCGGCCACCGCGTCGTGCATGGCGGCCTGCGTTTTTCCGCGCCCGTCATCGTCGATGCGGAAACGCTTACGGCGCTGCGGGAATTCATCCCGCTGGCGCCGTTGCACCAGCCGCATAATCTGGCCGGGATCGAAGGCGCCTGCGAGGCGTTCCCACATGTGCCGCAGGTCGCGTGTTTCGACACGGCCTTCCACCGCGGACATGCTTTCGTCGACGACGCTTATGCGCTTCCCTATTCCTATTATGAGCGAGGATTGCGTCGTTTTGGCTTCCACGGCCTGTCCTATGAATATATCGCTCGCCGTCTGCGCGCGATTGATCCAATTCATGCCGAGGGCGGCGTCATCGTCGCGCATCTCGGCAACGGCGCGTCGCTATGCGCGATGAAAGGCGGCCGCTCGATCGCCACCACCATGGGCTTTTCGGCGCTCGAAGGCCTCCCCATGGGCACCCGCTGCGGAGAGATCGATCCGGGATTGCTGCTCTATTTGCTGGAAAGCGAGGGGATGACGCCCGACGAATTGTCGCATCTGCTTTATGAGCGCTCCGGCCTTCTTGGGCTTTCCGGCCTGTCGCATGACATGCGCGCGCTCGAGGCTTCCGAAGAGCCGCGCGCGCAGGCCGCGATCGCCTACTTCATTCATCGCACAAAAATGGAGATCGCCGCGCTCACAGCGGTCATCGGCGGACTCGACGCGCTGGTGTTTACCGCCGGAATCGGAGAGCGCTCGCCACGGGTCCGCGCGGGCGTGGTCGAAGGGCTCGCATGGCTGGGGTTGGCGCTCGATGCAACGGCGAACGCGCGCAACAACCCGATCGTCTCGGCGTCCCGATCCCGTGTTCCAGTTTTCGTGACCCCGACCGACGAGGAAGCGATGATCGCCCGCCATACGATAGAAACGGCGGGACTATCGGACGCGGGCAGGTAAAGCCGGCTCGGCCGGCCGACCGCTATCTACCGAGACGAGCACAGCGCTCTGGATCAGGCTGGATCTGGATCGAAGAACCAACAGACCGCAACCCTTCATTGCGCCAATGCAGCGCATGGATCAACAATATCGATTGACCCGCCCAACCTAAGTAGCCAATATCCAAAGATTATTTCCGATGACGGCGGCGTCCCCGCGGTGACGCCGGGTTTAATTGGTCTCAATCCGCCGTCAAGTTTAACTATCGCATTGACGAGGTCGTAGTGCCCAGCGTCAAAGAAAAAGAAAGCCGGTCGTTCGAAGAAGGAGGCCTGATAGCCCCCATCGCACGGCGAGTTCCCGAAGTCATAGCTCCCAATCATCTTACATTCGCGGGGCTGGCCGGCGCCGTCCTCGTCGCCGTGGGATTTATCGCAACCCGCTGGTCGAACTGGTTCCTGGCGCTTGTCGCGTTGGGACTCGCCGTCAATTGGCTTGGTGAGAGTCTCGCGCGCGCTGTTTCCGCGCGCCGAGGAATAACGCGCCCGCTCAACGGCTACTTCGTCAACAATTCCGCGGACCTTGTCGCGCAAACGCTGATCATCATGGCGCTCGGCTTTTCGCCCTATTTCACGATTCCATCGGCGCTGCTGGTTCTTTCCCTCTATTTATTGCTTAGCTCGTATAAATATTTGCTCGTCGTGATCCTTGGCGACGAGCAACTGCGAAGCACGCTTGAACCGAGGAGCGGTAGGCTGGTGGTGATGGGCTGGTCGCTCGCCGCGGCGTCGATCGGCCATGAGTTCGTCTCCCAGCGCCTTCGCTCGTTCGCAGCTCTCGACGTCATCGTCGCAGGCCTGTCGATTTGCGCCTTTGTCGCCTTCGTCTTCATCGTCCGACGTGACCTGCCGCGCGTTCGGTTGCATGAGGCCGCGACTCTTCGCAACGACGAATTTTCGTTGGATGAAAGCGAGATCATTTCGATCGTCCCGCAACTCGCGGCGGCTGGCGGCCGATCGCCGGCGCGACGCGACGAGAAGATTTCCGCAGGCTAG
>VGEB01000040.1 GCA_016869435.1 Alphaproteobacteria bacterium
GAGCTAACATGCAGTCGATTAGACATCAAGTAATAAGTGTATTTAGAATGCTTGAGAAAGATAAAAGTTACGATATATTCAAAGAATATTTTTCAAGTGTATTAGATATGTTGACTGCTCTCCATGGCGTGTCCTTATCAGAGTTATTGTTTTGCCTTATTGAAAGGGACATAGATAGTATCGTAAGCAATAAAAATACAATAGATTTATCAATTCGTGAAATTGATAGATATATAAATCATATCAAAGCTCGTATCCCTCTCGTAGCCGAATCATATTCTAGGTTATATGTAAACTATATGTAGAGATAATGTAATTTTATTAAGTAGTCATCTGGATGTTCTTAGGCGGCACCTGCCTCGCGAGCGGCGGTCGCCTCGCCTCGCCCTTGCCCTTTCCGCCGCCTTCCCCTAAGAACCGCCATTCCTCGGGCGGTCCCGCCGCCCGAGGACTTTGATACGTGGCGGGTCTGCCCTGACGCCATCGGGGAGCGCCAGACCGGACCACGAACTGCAACCGGCGCGCACGCGTGAAAAAACGCGGCGGGTGCCTATCGTTGGAGAACAGCAATGGCGAAAAAAATCGCCGGCTACATCAAACTGCAAGTGCCGGCCGGCGCGGCCAATCCGTCGCCGCCGATCGGACCCGCGCTCGGCCAGCGCGGCCTCAACATCATGGAGTTCTGCAAGGCGTTCAACGCCAAGACGGGACAGATCGAAAAGGGGACGCCGATCCCCGTCGTCATCACCGCCTATCAGGATCGCTCCTTCACCTTCGAGATGAGGCAGCCGCCGGTCAGCTTCTTCTTGAAGAAAGCTGTCGGCCTCAAGATCGGCAAGAAGCCGGCCTCCGGCTCGAAGACGCCGGGGCGCAACGTCGTCGGTCAGGTGACGAAGGCGCAGATTCGGGAAATCGCCGAAAAGAAGATCGTCGATCTCAACTGCGCCTCCATCGAATCCGCAATGTCGATGATCGAAGGCTCCGCCCGCGCGATGGGCCTCCAGGTGGTGGAGTAAGACCATGGCGCATATCGGAAAACGCATTGCGAAGTCCCGCGAGGGCATTGAACGCACCAAGCTCTATGCGATCGACGAGGCGGTGAAGCTCGTGCGCGAGCGCGCCAAGGCGAAATTCGACGAATCCGTCGAAATCGCCATGAATCTCGGCGTCGACCCCAAACACGCCGACCAGATGGTGCGCGGCGTCGTCAATCTGCCGAACGGCACCGGTCGGACGCTGCGCGTCGCAGTTTTCGCTCGCGGGCCCAAGGCCGACGAAGCCAAGGCGGCGGGCGCCGACATCGTCGGCGCGGAGGACCTCGTCACGACGGTGCAGGGCGGCGTGATCGACTTCGACCGCTGCATCGCGACGCCGGACCTCATGCCGCTCGTCGGCCGTCTCGGCAAGGTGCTGGGTCCACGCGGCCTGATGCCAAACCCCAAGGTCGGCACGGTAACGATGGACGTCGCCGGCGCGGTGAAGGCCTCTAAAGGCGGCGCGGTCGAGTTCCGCGTCGAGAAGGCCGGCATCGTGCAGGGCACGGTCGGCAAGGCCTCCTTCGACGACGGCAAGCTCGTCGAGAACATCAAGGCTTTCGTCGACGCCGTGGCCAAGGCGAAGCCGCAAGGCGCCAAGGGCACTTATATCCAGCGCGTCGCCTTGAGCTCGACTCAGGGTCCGGGCGTGAAGGTCGACGTGTCGAGCCTCGGCGCCGCCCCGCACTGAGCGGGACTGCATCTTCAAGCTTCCAAAAACCGGCGGGCGACCGCCGGTTTTTCACTATGTGAATTGCAGAACGCTACCAGGCGTGCGCGGCGCTGGACGCCGCGCCTGAAGATGCGGCATTGTCGATTTTCGTGACATGTTGTCGAAGCCGGGCGCAGATGCTCAGAATCAGGCTCATCCTTATCCTCATCGCGGCGATCGGCTTGACCGCGGGCGCGAATGCGCAGGCGGTGCGTAGGGACTCGGCCAAGGCTTTCCAGAAAGTTCGGGAATGCGCGGCCCAGATGGGGCCGGACGTCATTACCTTCAGCTTCTATCAGCCGACGCAATCGAGAAGCCAGTTCTGCGAAGACATTCCCGAAACGGGGCCGACGACGATCGTGGTCGACACGATGCAGGACGAATTGCGGGACATGAGGGTCGAACTCCGCATCGTCGAAGCCGATCCGAATGGGGACGACGAGGCCGCGCCGACCGAAGCCTATCTTCCGCCGGCGCAGTTCGCGACCGGGGTTATCCAGCTCGAACACGACTTCAAGCGACAAGGAAATTACGTCGCTCTGGTGCGGGCGCGGAGCGCGGACGGCCGCAAGGAATATAACGCTCGTTTCGCCTTCTCGGTCGGCGAGGAGTTTCTGCGCGATTGGATCGCGATCGCCATCGCCACCATCGTCGTCCTCACTCTTGGCGCAGGCTGGTATGCACACGCCTTCGACAAGCGATCGTCAAAAAAGAGCAAGCTCAGCAACGCCTGACGGCGCCGATAGCGCGGTAGTCAGCAAGCCCCGTTCCCAACGGCTGGCGGCGGAGGCTGATAAGCCGGACGAACGCTCGAGGGCGGCAAAGGGTTGTCGCCCAACAAGGGGTGCCGGGCCAGTAACAGCCGGATCGATTTATTCGTTCCCTGCCGCGGACATCAACAGATCGCCCGGGCGCGGGGGTAGAAATTGGGGTTGCGGTCGCACCTTCGAAGTATAGAGTCTGAACGGATCTACATTTTGGGATAGGCCGTTGCGGGGTTCAAAACCCCATACGGCCGTATTCGAGCGGCAAAGATTCCTGCGCTATGCTTCAACTTGCAATGAAGGCGATTTATCCACGCCTGACGTTATATCCGGGCGAGGTTGCGCAGGAGCGTCGTGTGCGATTTCGAACGCTCGGCGGCGGCGAAGCGGAATACATGGAAAGGAATAAGCGCGAGGACTATTTCTGATGTCGGGCAAAACTCAACGCGCGTCCGTTGAGACGAAACCGTCGCGCCCGACTCTGCGCCTTGTTACCTGCGGTTCGATCGACGCTGGCAAGTCGACGCTGGCTGGACGTCTTCTTTACGAACGCGAACTCATTCTAGACGACCAATTGGCGGTGCCGGAGAACGACTCCAACAGACAGGCCGTGGTCGGCAATGAATCCGATTTCGCGCAGCCCGTAGACGGATTCGCGGCGGCGCGCGAGCAGGGCGTCGCGATTGACGCCTATCGCTATTTTTCGACGGCGGCGCGCCTTTTTGCAGTCGCCGACACTCACGGCCACGAGCAATATGCGCACATGGCGACAGGCGCCTCGAACGCGGACCTCGCCATTCTGCTGGTCGACGCGCGTAAAGGGCTGCTGACGCAAACGCGTCGCGCCGCCGCCATTGTCTCTCTGCTTGGCATTCGCCACGTCGTGTTGGCGATCAACAAGATGGATCTCGTCGACTATAGTCAGTCAACGTTTGATCGGATCGCAGCGGATTTCACCCAAGCGGCAGGAAAAATGGAATTCGCCTCCATTGCGGCGATTCCGATTTCGGCGCGCTGCGGCGACAATGTCGTTTCGTTATCGGACAATATGCCATGGTATTTTGGGCCGAGTCTTCTTGCCTATCTCGAATCAGTCGATGTCGAAAGCGCCGTTGCTGAGCGGCCGATGCGTTTCCCTGTACAATCGGTCAATCGTCTGCATGGCGATTTATGCGGCTATGCAGGAATGCTTGTCTCCGGTCGCGTGAGCGTCGGGGATGAGATCCTTGTCGCCGCATCTGGCCGCACGTCGCGGGTTGAGCGCATTGTCGCGATGGATGGCGACGTCACAAGCGCATCGGCGTTCGATTCTCTCATGCTGACGCTTGCGGACGAGATCGACATTTCCCCCGGCGATATGCTGTGTCACCCCAGACAGCGTCCCGACGTGGCCGATCAATTTGCGGCGCATATAATTTGGATGAGTGAGGAGAAGCTGCTGCCGGGACGCTCTTATTTCATGAAGATCAACGGCCGCTTGCTCGCGGGGACCGTGACGGAGATCAAATACAAGCTCGACGTTGACAACGGCGCGCATATCGCGACCAAGACGCTCAGACTCAACGAAGTTGGATTTTGCAATATCGCGCTCGATGCGCCCGTTGCGGCGGACCCCTACGACGCCAATCGCGCGACGGGCGGGTTCCTTCTGATCGACCGGTTCACCAACGCGACGGCCGGCGCCGGCATGATCGCCTTTCCGCTCCGCCGCGCGAAAAACATTCATCTGCAGGCGCAGCTGGTCTCAAAAGCGGCGCGTTCTCAGATCAAGCATCAAAAGCCCGTCATTCTCTGGTTCACGGGCCTCTCGGGCGCCGGCAAGTCGACGGTCGCCAATCTCGTCGAAATGAAATTGTTGGAGCGTCACGCACATACCGTCATTCTCGACGGCGACAACATCCGCCACGGCCTGAATAGGGATTTGGGTTTTACCGACGTCGATCGCGTGGAAAATATCCGCCGCATCGGCGAGGTCGCCAAGCTGATGGTTGACGCTGGTCTCATCGTGCTCTGCGCCTTCATTTCGCCGTTCCGGGCCGAGCGTCAAATGGCCCGATCACTTGTCGAGGATGGCGAATTTATCGAAATTTTCCTCGATACCCCGCTTGAGGTCTGCATCTCGCGCGACCCGAAAGGCCTTTATAAAAGAGCGCTCGCTGGCGAAATCAAAAATTTCACGGGTGTCGATCAGACTTACGAACGTCCGATGACGCCCGAACTGCATATCCGTTTCAAGGATCAGAAGCCGGATGAGATCGCCGACAGGATCATTAAGGAGCTTGAGACGCGAAACGTGATCCATTCGTGATTTCAGTCAGGCGTGAACGGGCAAAACCGAGCTGAGCAATTAGGGGAGTCCCTTTTCCGGTTCGAACTCCAGGGCGACGCCAGCCGCCATCGGTGATTGGCCTTTCTCCCTGGCCTCGGCGAGACGGTCGAGCCGCACCAGCGCCAGACCTTCAGTTGCGAGCTGTGACCCGGTGACGCCGATGTCGACGCCGCCGGCGCGGATCGCTTCGCCCGGCGCCGGCGCGCCGCCTTGTGCATGATATTTCGCGATTCGCTTGCGTACGAGTCCGCGATGCTTCATCCGCGACACCACCTCCTGGCCGACATAACAGCCCTTGTTGAAATCGATGCCTGCAAGCAGATCCATATTGGCTTCGTGCGGAAAGGTTGCGCCATAGGCGAAGTCGACGCCGCCGAGCGGCACGCCCGCATGAATGCGCAGCGTCTCGTAATCTTTCCGCTCTTCCCGCGTCGGTATCCTGCCCTTTTCCGCGATGGCGCGGAATCCGAGCGGTCCGCGCGGGTCGACGGCGATGGCGGCGGCCTCGAACTTTGGGGCTTCGCGCAAGTCGGGAAAGGCGATCGCCTCGAGTTCGTCGCTGCGGTTCTTCACGATCAGTTTGGAACGCAGTTTGTACATGTTCAGACGTTTTTCGAGGTCGGCGGCAAGGGCGAGGGGGCAATCGAGCAGATAGCGGTCGGTGCCCGCCGCAAAGACCAGAAAATCAAATAAAATCTTGCCTTGCGGCGTCAGCAGCGCGGCGAAGCGCGCCTCGCCCGGCTTGAGCGAGGCGACGTCGTTCGTCACGAGATTTTGCAGAAACTTGCTTGCCTCTTCGCCCGCAATCTCGATGATTCCGCGGTCTTCGAGCAGGATTGCCGTCGTCATGTCCTTTGTTCGCCTCTGTCGCCGACTGCTTGAGTCTTGCGCGCCTTTAGCGCATTAGCAACAAAGTTCACCCCCGCGACCGCATCGCAAGCGAGGCGCAACTCATGCCGCAGGTCTTCGACGTCATCCTCTCCGGCGGCGTCCTCGTCAACCAGGATGGCGAGGGCCTGCGCGATGTCGGCCTGCGCGACGGCAAGATCGCCGAGATCGGCGACCTTTCCCGCGCCTCGGCCGGAGAAACGGTCGACTGCCGCGGCCTTCACATTCTGCCCGGCGTTATCGATACGCAGGTGCATTTTCGCGAACCCGGCGCGCCGCACAAGGAAGATCTGGAATCCGGATCGCGCGGCGCCGTTCTCGGCGGCGTCGTCGGCGTCTTCGACATGCCCAACACCAATCCTCTGACGACCGGCGAAGCTGAGCTGGCCGACAAACTCGCGCGGGCGACGGGACGCATGCATTGCGATTTCGCCTTCTGGGTCGGCGGCACGCATGAGAACGCGCGCCGCCTCGGCGAGTTGGAGCGCCTGCCCGGCGCGGCCGGAATCAAGGTTTTCATGGGCTCCTCGACCGGCTCGCTGCTCATCGCCGATGACGCCGGAGTCGCGGAGGTGCTGTCGCATACGCGCCGGCGCGCCGCCTTCCATAGCGAAGACGAAGATCGGTTGAATATGCGCAAGCCATTGCGCGTGTCGGGAGACCCGTCTTCGCATCCGATCTGGCGCGACGTCGAGACCGCCGTGCGATCGACGCGGCGGCTCATGAACATTGCGCGCGAAAAAGGTGCGCTCGTGCATGTGCTGCATGTCACCACTGAGGAAGAGATCGCGCTGCTTGCCGAGAATAAGGATATCGCCAGCGTCGAAGTGACGCCGCATCACCTCACGATGGACGCGAGCGACTATGCGCGCATCGGCACGCGCGCCCAGATGAATCCGCCGGTTCGCGAGGCGCGCCATCGCGACGGCCTCTGGCGCGGCGTCGCGCAAGGCGTCGTCGACGTGCTCGGCTCCGACCATGCGCCTCACACGCTTGAAGAGAAGGCCAAGCCCTATCCCGAAAGCCCCTCAGGGATGACCGGCGTGCAGACTCTCGTTCCGCTGCTGCTCGATCACGTCAACGCCGGTCGATTGACCTTACAGCGTTTCGTCGACTTGACGAGCGCCGGTCCGGCGCGGCTCTTTGGCGTCGCCGGCAAGGGCCGCGCGGCGGTCGGATACGACGCCGATCTCACCATCGTCGACATGAAGCGCCGCGAGACGATCCGCAATTCGTGGATCGCCTCCCGCGTCGGCTGGACGCCCTATGACGGCAAGGAAGTCGTCGGCTGGCCGGTGGGGACTTTCGTGCGCGGGGCGAAGGTCATGTGGGAGGGCGAACTTGCAATGCCTTCCCAAGGCGCGTCGATGCGCTTTTTCGGCGCGCTCTGATTCTCCATTTGCGAAGTTTGCACGATGGCGCGGAACATTGCGGTCTCGCGCGCAGTTAGTCGCTCATCCCCAGTTGCGCGTCAAAGGAGATGGCGACAGCCCTAATCTTCGCTCCAGAAATAATGCCAGACGCCGTCCGCCGCGATGCCGATGCGCGTCGGGCGCGGCCTTCCCTCGGCATTGGAGCGCGAAAGATCGACAAACCGCACGCAGCGCCACCGGTCGCGCCCTTCTTCCTCGCTCGCCGCCGCCTGCGGCTGGCGCGCGAAGGCCGGCCATTCGTAGAGCGTCGTCGGACCGCGCATGATCTTGACGAAAGGCTGGGCGAAAATCGCGCCAATGAGCGAAATCGTCTCGCGCCCCTTGCGGTCGAAGGAAAGCGTCTTCAAAATCTCGATCGGGTCGGTTCCGGCCTTGAACGCGCCGCTCTTGGCGAAGAGCGGCCGAGTCTCGTTCCAGTCGATCGGCACGCGGAGCGCCTCGATATCGCCCGTTGCGCAAGCGGCGAGAATCTTGTCGCGGATTTTGGCGACCGGCGCGGGCAGAAGAGCGAGATCGCCGATCGGGGGCGAAACGACGTCGCTGATGACGTCGCTCTTTGGTTTGCGGATCATGCCGGATATTACCGCGTGGCGCCTTCGATTTGCCAATGCGCTGAATTTTGGCGTTCTTCTACGGCAAAGATTGTCTCGGCGCGTTGAAACCGCCATTGTCGTCGCCGGGTTTCGCGGAGGTTGAATGGACGAGCTTCAGCATCAGGATGCGCCGAAACAGACGTCGCCGCGTCTTGAGGCGATGCTGCGCCGGTCGGCGCTGGCGATCGTCGCCGAGCGCGCCTGGCGAGCCGGCCTGGCGCTCACCACGATTGTCTTGTTCTTTCTGGCGCTCTCCTGGTTGGGATTCTGGGGCGCGGCGCCGGTCGAGGCGCGCATCGTCGGCGTGGCGCTCTTCGGCTTCGCCGCGCTCTATGTCGTCGCGCGTGAGTCGGCGCGCGGCTGGCCGCATCGCTCCGCCGCTCTTGAGCGGCTGGACCGCAGCGCCGACGCCGCGCTTCGTCCAGCTTCGTCGCTCGAAGATCGTCTCGCCAGTCCGAACGCCGATGCAGGCGTCGAAGCGTTGTGGGCGCTGCATCGTCAGCGCCTGGAAGATGCTTTGATGAAGACGGCGATCGAGGCGCCGCATGCGCGTATGCCTCAGCGGGACCCCTATGCGTTGCGCGCGCTTGCACTAGTCGCCGCAGTCGCGGCGGGCTTTGTGGCCGGCGACGAAAAGCGCGCGCGTCTCGCCGCCGCCTTCGACTGGCGCGCCGTCTCAAACTTCGGAGCCAGCGCACGCGTCGACGCCTGGCTCGAGCCGCCGGCTTACACGGGCCGTCCGCCAATCGTGCTCGCCAAGGAGGTCGAGGCGCCGGTCGAAGCCCCCGCCAATTCGACGCTGCGCATTCGCCCGGCGGACGCCGGCCTCTCCGTCTCCGGCGGACTCGCCGCGGCGCCGCCTAGCGAAGAGGCCGGAAAGGAGCCGCCGACAGAGCAGGCCTTCAGGCTCACAGGCCCCGCCCGTGTGTCGCTGTCCGACGGTCGGCGCTTCGATCTCGCGGCGGTCCCCGACAGCCCCCCGACCATCACGCTGACCGAAAGGCCGCGCAACAATGCTCGCGGCACGATGACATTGGCGTTCCGCGCCGCTGACGATTACGGCGTTGTCGGCGCCGAAGCCGTCTTTAGCCGGCCATCGGGCGGCCGGCGCGCCCTTTACGAGCCGCCGCGACTTGCGCTTGCCCTGCCGCCCGGCGGCGGCGGCCAGGGCGAGGGCAGGGCGACGATCGATCTCGCTGACAGTCCCTTTGGCGGCGCGAAGCTGACGATGCGGCTCGTCGCTAAGGACGCAGCTGACAATGAAGGCGCTTCGGAACCGATCGAGATGATTCTGCCGCAGCGCCGCTTCGTCAAGCCGCTGGCGCGCGCGCTCGCCGAACAGAGGCGCATTCTCGCGCTTGACCCGGACTCGCGCGCGAGCGTCCGCACGGCGCTGGAAGCCCTGTCGATCGCGCCCGAAGCCTTCGATACGCCGTCCGCCATTCATCTCGGATTGCGCGAGGCGCACCGCGGTCTCGACGCCGCGCGCAATGATGATGATTTGCGCGGCGTCTCGGAGATGCTGTGGGCAATGGCGCTCAATCTCGAAGAAGGCGACATTTCGCAGGCCGAACGCGACCTGCGCGCCGCCGAGCGCGACTTGAAGGACGCCATTGCGCGCAGCGCCGGCGAGGAGGAAATCGCCCAACGCGCCGAGGAGCTGCGCGCCGCGCTCGACAAATTTCTCCAGCAGCTCGGCAGCCGGTTGCCGCCCCCGGGCGCGCCGCACCAAGAAGCGCAAGGAAGCGCCGACTCAATCACTCCAGATGAATTGCAGTCGATGCTCGACGAGATGAATAGAGCCATGAAGTCCGGCGACATGGCGCAGGCGCAACGGCTGCTCGACGAACTCCAGGACATCCTCGAAAATGTGCAATCGGGGCAAGGCGCGGGACAGCGCCATGCGCGCGGTCGCGAGATGAACCGGGCGCTCAACGAACTCGATCGGCTGTCGCGCGAAGAGCAACAATTGCGTGACGAAACGTTTCAGGGGATGAACCGGGACGAAGACGAGACGGAGCCGCGCGTCTCGCGCGGACGTCGGCAAAACGGCCAGCAGCGGAGCGAAGACTCCGGCGCCGAACGCAAGCGCCAGCAAGCGCTTCGCGAACGGCTCGAGCGGCAACAGGATGCGTTGCGCGAAGGCGGCGTCGAGGGCGGCGAAGAGCTCGACGACGCGCGTCGCGCGATGAAGGAGGCGGAAGAGGCGCTTGGCAAGTCCGGCGAAGGCCGCGGAAGGGCGGTCGATGCGCAGGGACGCGCCGTTCAGGCGTTGCGCAAGGGCGCCGACAGGCTGGCGCAGCAGATGCGCGGAGAGGGGGACGAAAGCGCTGACGAAGAGGGCGGAAGTCCCGGCAGGCGCGGACGGCGCGGCAACGGCCGCGATCCGCTGGGACGGGCGGCTGGCGACGGCAACCGTCCGGATCTCACCGGCAAATATGATCCGCTGGGCCTGGCGCCGGCGCAACGCGCGCATCGCGTGCAGGAGGAGCTGCGCCGCAGGCTCGGCCAGCCGGAGCGACCGCAGGACGAGCTCGATTATCTGCAGCGGCTGCTGCGGCGATAAACGCCTTGCGGCGGGGCGCGCGCTTCTCTACAGCGCAGCAGCGTAGGGAGATGCGCCGCTCATGCCAAGTCCGTCAAATCTGCTGGTCATTGTCGCCGTCGCGGCGGTCGCTCTCGTCGTCGTCGCCGGTTTCGTCAATATGTTTCGCGGCGGCCACGGCGCGCCGGCCCGCGCACAAAAGCTCATGCGCTGGCGCGTCGGCCTGCAATTGCTGGCGCTTCTTATCGTGCTCGGCGTGCTTTACGCGAGGGGCCGTTGGTAGGCGGGGCGCTTACTTGCCGGCGCGCTTCTCCAGCCATTCGACGATCAGCGGATCGTCGATGGCGCCGGTCACCGTCAGGACGGCGCCGTCCGGAGCTATGAGCGCCGTGAAGGGCAATTCGCCGCGCCAAGATTTGTCAGCCTCAAAATAGAGCTTTTCGACGAAGTCGTCGGCGAAGCCGTAGTGGTCGGCGTTCGATAGTCCGGCCTTCTCGATGCGCGTCTGTGCGCGCGCGCGATCCTCGTCGCCGTCCGTATTGACGAAAACAAGGTCAATCGCCTTTTTCTCGGCGGCGATCTTCGCCCATTGCGGCAATTCCACGAGGCAGGGCGGACAGGTCACCGACCAGAAATGCACCACGAGCGGCCTGCCGGCATGCGCCTTGGTCAATTGCGCGAAGGCGCCGCGGGCATAGGGCTTGAAGTCGAAGGCAGCCGCGCCGCTCGCGGCGAGCGCAAAGGCGAGGCCAAGGACCAATAGGCGCATGATGCGAATTCCGACTGACGATTCTCAGAAATTGCGGCCTTGTCATTCCCGGCAGGCCGCAGGTCCGACCGGGAATCCAGAGCAATTCCATCGACTCGTGTTGTGGCTCTGGTTTCCCGATCGCGCGCGACGCGCGCGTCGGGAATGACAATGCTGCGCTACTGGGCGGCCGCGGCGCTTTTCTCGTCCCGCGGCAGAGGCAGAAGCCGATAGCCTTCCTGGTGCGTGAGCCATGACAGAAAGGCCGCGCCCTTGTGGGCGATAAGCTCCGGATGGTCGGAGGCGTCCGCCGTTTGCGCGATCGCGCGTGGCGCGCTCCAGCTCTTGCCGCTGTCGCGCGACATTTGCATCGCGATCGTCGTCGTCGTCCCGTCGAACTCCTTCCAGACGCGATAGAGGCGATCCTTCGCCGCGATCAGCGTGGGATGTCCCGGCGTGCGCGAGTCCTCGCCGAATTGCTCGGGCTGCGAGAAGCTTTTGCCCTCGTCGAGGCTGCGAGCGTAGAACAGGCCTTGCCGGTTCTTGCCCTTGGTGAACCAGACCACATGCCACGCGCCTGAGGCGTCGATGGCGATGGACGGTCCGTGATGCGGACAGCTGTTGATCGACCAGTCGTCGTCAGAAACGCGCGTCGCCGTCGCCTGAGCGGCGTCCGCCGAGAGTTTCGCGACCATATGGTCGCGGACGCCGCCGTCCAGCACCTGCCGCCAGGCGAAGACCGGCGTTCCGTCCTTGTCGAGCGCGCTCGACATGCGGCAGCATTCGCAGGCGTGATCGATGAGGATCGACTTGCCCTTGAAGGTCTTGCCGCCGTCGTCGGAATAGGCGAAGGCGACGCCGCTGCCGCGAAATTCCCTGCCTTCGGCCTTGGCTTTGAGCGCATGGGTCTTGTCGAGCCAGCCGGCATAGATGCGGCCCTTATGGTTGACGACGATGCTGTCGAAGCGCTGGCCGCCTTCGGTCAGAAGCGGCTGCGGCGTCGAAAACGTCTTGCCGCCGTTGCTCGAGCGGGCGGTGAAGATCGTGCCGATCATCTGCTTGTCGGGTCGGGTCGTATAGGTCGCGAGCAAACTTCCGTCCTTGAGCGCCACGATCTTCGGGCGCGCGTCGCCATGCGCGTCGATCACTCCGTCACCGACCGTGGCGATCTCCGTCGGCGCGGAAAACGTCTTGCCATTGTCCGACGAGGCGGCGGCGTAAACGGTTTTGCCGACGGAGAAAGCGACCCACAATCTTCCGTCCTTGGCGAAGGTCGGAACGGCGGTCATCGCGCAGTCGACCTTCACGTCGGCGCAAGCGGGGGCAGGCGCGGCGTGGCCCATCGTGGCATGTGTCGCGGGTTGAGCCGCCGGCGCCGGCGCGCCCTTGTCGGCGTTGGCGGGCGCAGCGCCTTGTTGAGCGCTGGCGCCCGAAGCGGCGAGCGCCAGTAGGGCAAGAGCTAGACGCTTCATCGAATCCTCCCGATCTCACTACTCAACTGCGCCGTCATCTGAAGTTGAACGATTGTTCGGCGGTAAAGCCGCCACCACCGGGAGGCGGCGGCGCGCGTAAGCCGGAAACGATTTCTTCCGCCTTTCTGGCGTGCAAGTCGCTGCTCGCCTCCATCACTCTGAACTTATGCACAACGCCCGATGGATCAATCGCGAACTGAACGCGCGCAAAGCCGCGAGAAGGGCGTCGGGGGTCCATTCGGAAGCGCTGCGCCGACCAGTCGAGATAAGTGCGCGCGCGCAATATTTGCGAAATGCGGGCCGCGTAAACGGCGCGCGCTCCATCATTGCGTTCCGATGCTGCGCTCGTTGACGCTGTTCCCGCCCCGGCGACCAGCGACGCAAGAAACCATGTCAGTCGGAGAAGGCGCCGCATTTTTCTTCCGTTGCGGTTCATCCCTCTCCCCAGATTTACACCGGCTTTGCCACGAAGCGACGCCGCGCGCCGGCGATGCCCGCGCTTCGTTCGCTAGATCACGCTGCATGCGCAATATGCGAAAAACCGGTTCCCGCTTTTTCGCAGCGCGCTCTAGTGGAATCTAAAACTCTGCACGCCGTCATAAGAGCCGCCGGGCGGCGGCGGCGCCCGCAGGCCCGACACGATCGAGCGCGCCAACTGGCCGTGCCGCGGCGTCGACGCCGAGACGACGGCGACGCTGTTGGGCGCGCCCGACGCGCTCAACCGAAACCGAACGACTGCGCTTCCTTCGCCCATGTTCGACGCGCCCGGCGAGCGCGCCCGGATGAGCTGAGCGAGTTTGCGCGCATAGGCGCCGCTATCGGCCCGGCTCTTTTTCTCGGCGGCCTTTTCTGCGGCTTTCGCGGCGGCTTTCTCTTCGCGCGCCGCCTTCGCCTTTTGTTCGCTGCGCGCGTCGGTCTTGTCGTCGCGCTTTTCGGATTTCTCCTCGCGCTTCGTATCCTTGTTCTCTTCGCGCTTCGGCTCGGCGCTCTCTTCGGCTTTCGGCTTGGGCGCTTCGGCCTGCGCCCGCGCCGCTCCGCTTGCGCCCAGCGTGCAGGCGACGGCCAGCGCCATAAACCCCAGCGTCAATCGAGAAATATGCCGCATCTCCCCCTCCTTTAATGCGTGTCCACGCGATTTCATCCGGCGCTACGCCGCGCCGGGACTCAATTTGACTGCGCCCGGAACTTGAACGTCTGCCCTACGTCCATGGATCCGCCAGGCGGCGGCGGGGCTTCGACGCTCGACAGGATTTTTTTCACCGCCTCCGCCAAAGCGGGACTGGTCGTCTTGTCGATCGTCACCCTGTCGATCTTGCCTTGCGCGTTGACGTGAAAACTCGCGGTCACTTCGCCCTCGCCGGCAGGACTCTCCGAGGGCGTTCGCTTGGCGATCGCAGTGTACAGCGCCCCAAGGAATTTGCTTTCGGACATCGCCGGAACGGCGGCGGGGGTGGCGGCTCCCTGCGTGATCGCCGGCGCAGCGGGCTTCGGCGCTGCTGTGGACGCCGGCGCCGCCGATTGCGCTGACGCAGCTGCGGGCTTGGCCTCTTGGGCGTGCGCCGCCGACGATGCGACGAACGCCGCGGCCCAGGTAAGCGATCGCGCGAACTTCATTCTGCCCCCGATATCCGGAACGATGAATCGCGGCGGGCGCTTACGTCCGCCGTCAGCTCTAGTGGAAGGCGAAATGCTGGCTGACGTAGGCCGAGCCGCACATGCTGGGCCCGCGCGACGACGACACGATCCGTCGCGCCAGCGCCGCATGCGCTGGACTCGACCCCGAGGCGGCGACGCCCGACAGACCGCCGCCTACATTGACGTGGAACGTCACAGTGGCGTGGCCGGAACCCAGACTCGTCGAGCCGGGCGTATGCCGGCGAAGCGCCGCGGCGATATGAGCGAGGCATGTCGCCTGGGACGCGCCCGAACTCGCCGCATGTCCCTCCGGGGCGCCGTAGCGCCGGCGCGCTTGCGCCTGCTGACGCTGCTGCGCGCGCTGGACCTGCTGCTGCTCGACCTTTTTCTTGATCTCGTCCACGTCGTCCCTCTTGAGCGGCAAGGGCACGGCGTCAGGCGCCATCACGACGGGCGGCGGAAGCGCGACCTCGGGCTCCTCGACCGCTTCGGGCGGCGGCGTATCGTCGGCTTCGGCGACTTCCTCCTGCTCGAAGAAGTCGCCTTCCGACACGAGGTCCATGCTGACCGAATCGAGGGAGATCGCGTTCGGCTTCGCCGAATAGGCAAGAATGGCGAAGACCAAGACGTGCGCGGCGATAACCGCGACGGTCGTCACGGAACGAAGCCACGCCGGCTTGATCGGTTCCGGACCCGAGGGCGGACGGTCGCCCTCTCGCATGATCCGCTGTTGCGGACCGAGGGCGAGATCGGTCATTTCGCTCCCCCGGGCGCGGCCGGAGCCGGCGCTGGCGGAGCGCCGGGAGCCGAAGGCGCCGCGGCGCCACGTGCGCCCTTTGTGGCCGGGCCGGTCTTGCTACGCGAGTTCGTCATAATGGCGATATGGGTGATCCCGTTCGTCGCCAGCTTATCCATCACCGCGACGACCTCGCCATAGACGGCTTCGGTGTCGCCGCGGATATGAACGACGCGCGCTTGGTCGTCCCCCATCATCACCTTGATGCCGTCGATGAGCGCTTCGGCCGTGGTTTCGTCCGCGCCAAGCGCGATCTTGCCTTCCTTGCCGACGGTGACGACGATCGGCTCCTTCTGATTGATCGGCGCAGCGGCGCTCGCCTGCGGCAAATTCACTTTGACGCCCTTGGCGAGCAAAGGCGCCGTCACCATGAAGATGATGAGCAGCACCAGCATAACGTCGACGAGCGGCGTCACATTGATGTCGGCGAGCGGCTGATAAAGGCCTTCGGTTGCGCTCTGGCGCTGGCGTGAGGGCGCGCCCATTATGCAGCCTCCCGATCGCGACGCGGACGCGCCTGATGGCCGCTGCACATGAGAAGCGACTCGTCTTCGATGTAGTGGGCGACCTGCTGGCCGACGCGCGCGAAGGCGGCGCCGATGCGGTTGTAGCCGACCGACGCCGGGATGGCGGCGGCAAGTCCGTAAGCCGTCGCCGCCAGCGCCTCAGCGATGCCGGGCGCGACGACCGCGAGGCTCGTGTCCTGCGATTGCGCGATGCCGGCGAAACTCGTCATGATTCCCCACACCGTGCCAAAGAGCCCGACGAACGGCGCGACCGACGAGATCACCGCGAGATTGGGCAGGCCGCCTTCCGCCTTGGTGAGGAACTCGCGAGCGGTGCGGCTCATATGGTCGGCGATGCGCGCGCGCTTGTCGCCGATCGTCTCATCGGGAAGGTCGAGCGCATAGGCTTCGCGCCCGGCTGCGGCGACGGGGGCGAGCACGCCGACGTCTCCGCCGGCGCGCGCGGAGCGCGCCGACTTGGCGATACGGGTGATGGCGACCACGCCTTCGACGATGAGCACCCACGTCCAGATCGACGCGAGCAGCAGCAGCGCCATGACCACCTTGCCGACTGGACCGGCGTTGACGAACATGCCGAGAGGGGAAAGCGTACTGTAATCCATTTCACTCACTCGTTTTCTTGTGGACGCGCTTGCGGCGACCGCGCAGGCGGAGCGTCAGTTTTCGTTTATTGTGTCGTCGCGAGATGAGCGCCGTCCAACCGGCGAAACCACGGACGGGCGCCGACGCTATGCGCGGGGCCCGTCGCAATCGGAAATTCTATATCGAAGGCGGCGCGCGCGCGCCATTTGCGCCGCTCCCCGTCAGACTTTCCGACGGTCGCGCGGCGATGGCGCGATGATGAATCGTAGCCGCTGGCGCGACAGGCCGCGCGAACGAAGCCACGCGTTCGGGCAGAACGGCGGAGTTCGCATGCGCGGCGAGACAACAGGCCGGACATTTATGCCCGAAATGCGAGGGGGCGCCGCGCGGCTGCGCATCAATCCAATTTTTCGCGGGAGCTGCATGCGATTTCACGACATATTCGGAATGATCGCAGGCGACGCCGGCAGACCCGGGGAATGCGTGGGCGGGCCGTACGGCGCCCGAAACAAGCAGCGAAAACACGAGTGCGCAAACAGCGGCGACGGCGAATGCCGCACGAAATTCCCGACGCATGGCGCGCAACTGTGACATAAATGTCTCTTAATTGATTTTTTAATCTTTGACAACGCGAGGAGGCTTGGAAAGCTCGGTTTATCCGTCCATGTTCGCGCCCTGCGCCGCCACAGTTAACAGCGGCAATTTCGCCGAGATGGGCATGGGCATTCGCCGACTCGCCACGCTCTTAGTTTTGTTTGCGCTCGTCGCCAAGCTCGTCTTGCCCTGCGAGGCGACAGCGGCGGTCTCTCTCGGCGCGCCCGACGCCGCTGTCGCCAAGTGCCATTTCGCCACGCAGACATCATTGGCGCAGGGCGAATCCGATCGAGCGCCTTCAGGCGATCTCGATCACGAGGGCTGTGCTTGCGCGCTCTGCCATATCGGCTGGAGCACGCTGCCGACCGCGGATAATCACTTCGAGATCCAAGGCTTAGCGCACCATGTCGCGCTGCGGGCGCCGGCGGCGCTGGCGTTCGTCCCGTCCCAGCCGAACCGCAGCGCCCCCGTTCGCGGCCCTCCTTCCTTCGCCTGATCCGTCAAACGCACGACGGCTGAGGCCGTTCAGGTCAGTCGCGCCGCCTTCATCGGCGCCAGAGGGAATCATCTCATGTCTCGCTACTCGCTCCTGCGCGGCGTCTCCGCCGGCGCTCTCATCATCTTTGCATCTTCCGAGCTTTACGTGACGTCCGTCGCCGCGCAGCAATCGCTGCCGACGATCGACGTCGGCGGCGAGCATCGCGGCGTCGTCCGGCGCCCGACGGCCGGGATTCCAGGTGCGGCGACCAATGTCGCGCCGGCGCCGGCTCCCGCGCCATCGCCGCCGTCGATCTGGTCGCCGACGCTTCCCGACGGCAAGCCGGCCTTCGTTCAACGCTGGCAATTGCCCAATACGGTCGCGAGCGTCACGCGCCGCGACATCAAGGAGAAGATCAACATCGTCGACAGCCAGGATGCGCTCAAATATGTGCCGAGCCTGTTCGTGCGCAAATTGCGCGGCGGCAATGAAGGCATGATTCAGACGCGCACCTGGGGTCTTTCCTCGGCGCGGCAACTCGTCTATGTCGACGATCTCCTGATCAGCCAGCTCATCTCCAACGGACATACCGACGGCCAGCCGCGCTGGGGCCTCATTTCGCCGGAAGAAATCGACCGCGTCGATTATCTCTATGGGCCTTACGCGGCGCAATATCCGGGCAATTCGATCGGCGGCGTGATCAAATTCACGACGCGCATGCCGGAGTATCTCGAAGTCACCGCCAAGCAGACCGTGGCGGTCCAGGACTTTTCCTGGTGGGGCGCCCAGCTCGGCTTGCCGACGACGACGACGGCGCTGACCATCGGCGATAAAATCGGCAATCTCTCCTATTTCGTGGCGCTGAATTACGCCTGGAACAACAACCAGCCGATTTCCTTCATCAACGCCGGCCGTTTCTATCCCTATCCCGGCGCGATTTTCTCGCAGAACATTTACGGCGTGCCGCAGTCGATCGTCGGCTCGGGGGCGATTTCAGAGGAGAATTTCATCAACGGCAAGGTGAAGGTCGCTTATGATTTCACGCCGACGATCCGCGGCGTCTATACGGTCGGCGTCTTCAACAGCGACCGCGTGTCATGGCCGCTGAACTATTTGTCGGGGGGACGCAACGAAGTTTTTGGTCCGGCGTCGGGAGCGGCGGCGCTTTCCACGACGACGCTGCAAGGCTTCGGCGCCGCCAATCTGCGCTATCAGGAGACGATCCTGGTCAACTCCCTTGCGCTCAAGTCGAATACGCAGGGCGTTTTCGACTTCGAGCTTTCCGCCTCGCACTTCACCTATCCATACAGTTCGTCGCGCTCGGCCTGGAGCGCGGTCCCGTCGACCGCCATCAATCCCTTCGGCGGCTATACGCTAACGGGCCGCGACACGATTTTCACCGGGACCTATTGGACGCTTCTCGACCTGAAGGGCATTTACCGGCCCGACGGCCCCGAAGGCATGCATGACATCAGCTTCGGCCTGCACGGCGACCAATACCACTCGAACAATCCGATCTGGCTCACGACGAATTGGGGGGCGGGCATGGCGTCGTCGTATGGCGTCGTCCAGTCGGTCGGCAGCGGCACGACGCGCACGCAGGCGCTCTGGGCGCAGGATGCGATCCGCTTGCGTCCCGACCTGAAGCTGACGCTCGGCGTTCGCGGCGAACATTGGCAGGCGTCGGACGGATATAATCAGCTGCTCGGCGGCCTCAACGCCGCAGCTACCGGCTCCTCGGCGCAGCTCCGAACGATGCTGCCGAACTTCCAGCCCAATCTCTACTCAACGCGCGTTTCGCCCAAGGCGTCGCTACGCTGGGAGGCGGATCCGTACTGGACGATCACCGGCAATGTCGGCATGGCCAATCGCTTTCCGACCGTGCGCGAACTCTACAATCTCACCGCGACGCCGGGCGCGACGGGATTCGTCACCAATCCCAACCCCAATCTGCGTCCCGAGAGCGCTTTGACCAAGGAGATCGTCTTTCAACGCAGCCTTGGCCCCGAGAGCTGGGCGCGGCTGTCGCTCTTCGACGAAGAAGCGCGCGACGCGATCATCAGCAACGCCACCATCGTTCCCGGCTCGGCCTTTCAGGCCAACGCCAACATCAACGTCGACCGCATCCGCAATACCGGCGCGGAGCTCGCCTGGCAGAAGAACGACGTCTATTACAAAGGGCTCCAGGTGTTCGGCAGCGTCACTTTCGTCAACTCGCGGGTGATTTCCTTCAGCCGATGGCAGCCTTCCGCGCCGTCGGCGACCGCTCCCTTCGGCACGAGTTTCGAGTTTCCCTGGGCCACGTCAGTCGCCGGCAAAAACGCGCCAGGCGTGCCGAAATGGCGCTGGGATTTTGGCGTCACCTATCGCCCGGACGACAGTTGGGCGTTCACGGTGGCGATGCGCTGGCAGGATCGCAGATGGCGCACGCTCGCCAATAACGATCTCGTGCATGGAATCTTCGGTTCGTCGGACCGATTCTTCATGGTCGATCTGCACGCGCATTATAAATACAGCGACCGATGGTCGTTCGACGCCGGCATCGACAATGTGAACAACTACAAATTCGCGCTTTTCCATCCCTATCCGCAGCGCACCTTCATCTTCTCGGCGAAATATGAATATGGCACGGGCAAGAATGTGCCGGGCATTTTCTATACCGGCGACGAAGCCTGGCCGGAGTTCGGCGGGTGGTTCCAGCCGGTCGCGTGGAACTGGGAATAAGGACTGGCGCCGGCGCGGCTGCGGCCGGCGTCCGACCAAAAGAAACGCCCGGGAGGAAACTCCTCCCGGGCGTTTCGTATTGGCGATGACGAAGAAGCTTAATGCGCCAGCGACTTGACGATCGATTCGACGGTCTTCTTGGCGTCGCCGAACAGCATCATCGTATTGGGCCGGAAGAACAGCTCGTTTTCGACGCCGGCGTAACCCGATCCCATGCCGCGTTTCAAGAACAGCACCGTCTTCGCCTTTTCGACGTCGAGGATCGGCATGCCGTAGATCGCCGAGGTCTTGTCGGTCTTGGCGGCGGGATTGGTCACGTCATTCGCGCCGATGACGAAGGCGACATCCGCCTGTCCGAATTCGGAGTTGATGTCTTCGAGTTCGAACACTTCGTCATAGGGAACGTTGGCCTCGGCGAGCAGCACGTTCATATGGCCCGGCATGCGGCCGGCGACGGGATGGATGGCGTATTTGATCTCGACGCCTTCCTCCTTCAGCATGTCGGCCATTTCGCGCAGCGCGTGCTGCGCCTGGGCGACCGCCATGCCGTAGCCCGGCACGATGATGATCTTGCCGGCGTTCTGCATGATATAGGCGGCGTCCTCGGCCGAGCCCTGTTTGACGTTGCGCGTCTCCTTGCCGCCGGCCGGTCCCGCCACCTCGCCGCCGAAGCCGCCGAGAATGACGGAGATGAAGCTGCGGTTCATCCCCTTGCACATGATGTAGGAAAGGATCGCGCCCGACGAGCCGACGAGCGCGCCGGTGATGATGAGCGCCAGATTGCCGAGCGTGAAGCCGATGCCCGCCGCCGCCCAACCCGAATAGGAATTGAGCATGGAGACGACGACCGGCATGTCGGCGCCGCCGATCGGAATGATCAGCGTCACGCCCAGCACGAGCGAGGCGACGATCAGCAGGAACAGCCAAAAGCCGCTCTGCGTGCCGACGAAGAGCACGGTCAGCGCCACCATCGCGACGCCGAGCATGATGTTCATGGTGTGGCGTTCCGGCAGCAGGATCGGCTTGCCGGTCATGCGTTCGGAGAGCTTCAGGAAGGCGATGATCGATCCGGTGAAGGTGATCGCGCCGATCGCCGCGCCGAGCGACATTTCGACGAGGCTGCCGGCGTGAATCTCGCTCGAGTCGCCGATGCCGAAGGCGCGCGGCGCAAAGAAGGCGCCGCCCGCCACGAGCACCGCGGCGAGGCCGACCAGCGAATGGAAAATGGCGACGAGTTCCGGCATTTTCGTCATCGGCACGCGCTGGGCGATGAAGGCGCCGGCGCCGCCGCCGATGGCGACGCCGATCACGATCATCAGCAAGCCGCCGAAGGACGGGAAATGCGTCAGCAGCGTCGTCGCGACGGCGATCGCCATGCCGATCATGCCGTAACGGTTGCCCTGCCGCGACGTCGCCGGCGACGAGAGGCCGCGCAACGCCAGGATGAACAATACGCCGGAGACGAGATAGAGAAGGGCTGCGATATTCGCGCTCATGGCGTCAGCCCTTCTTCTTATACATGGCGAGCATGCGTTCGGTGACGAGGAAGCCGCCGAAAATGTTCACGCTGGCGAGAATGACCGCGACGAAGCCGAAGGCGTTCGCCCACCATGAGCCCGAAGCCTCGGCGGCGGTCATGCCTTCGACGCCCGCCGCAAGCAACGCGCCGACAATGATCACGGAGGAAATCGCGTTTGTGACCGACATCAGCGGCGTATGCAGCGCCGGCGTCACCGACCAGACGACGTAGTAGCCGACGAAAACCGCCATGGCGAAGATCGCAACGCGGAAGACGAAAGGATCGATGGCGCCGCCGGCCAGCCCGTGCGAGGCGGCCGCTGCGGCGGTATGCGCGAGTTCGTCCGAGTAATGCTGCGCCTGTTCGGCGAGATGGCGGGCGGCCTCGGCCGCCGCCTGCGCCTTCTCAAGCAATTGTTGCGTAGAGTCGGTCATCGCTTAACGCCCCTTTAGTTTGTTCTGCGCGCAGGCGGCTATTTGAAACGTTCGTCGATGACGGCGCCGTCGCGCGTGAGCGCGGTCGCCTTCACCAGTTCGTCGTCCCAATTGATGGCGAGCTGTTTCGTGTCCTTCGAGACGAGCGTCTCGACAAAGGCCAGCAGGTTCTTGGCGTAGAGGCTCGACGCGGTCGACGCCATGCGGCCGGCGAGGTTGAACGCGCCGACGATCTTCACGCCGTTGACGACCACGGTTTCGCCGGGCGTCGTCAGTTCGCAGTTGCCGCCCCGCTCGGCGGCGAGATCGACGATCACCGAGCCGGGCCGCATCGAGCGCACCATCTCCGCCGAGATGAGCTTTGGCGCCGGTCGGCCGGGAATGAGCGCCGTCGTGATGACGACATCCTGCTTGGCGATGTGCGAGGCGACGAGTTCGGCCTGCGCCTTCTGATATTCAGGCGACATTTCCTTGGCGTAGCCGCCGGAGGTCTCGGCCTGTTTGAACTCTTCGTTCTCGACGGCGACGAATTTCGCGCCAAGCGATTCGACCTGCTCCTTCGTCGCCGGCCGAACGTCGGTGGCGGTGACGATCGCGCCCATGCGCCGCGCCGTGGCGATCGCCTGCAGGCCGGCGACGCCGACGCCCATTATAAAAACTTTCGCCGCCGGGACGGTGCCGGCGGCGGTCATCATCATCGGAAAGGACCGGCCATATTCGGCCATCGCGTCGATGACGGCGCGGTAGCCCGCGAGATTGGCTTGGGACGACAGCACGTCCATGGTTTGCGCGCGCGTGATGCGCGGCATGAACTCCATGGCGAAGGCGATCGCGCCGGTCTTGGCGAGTTCGGCGAGCTGACGCCCTGCGCCAAAGGGATCCATGATCGCGATCGTCGCGAGATTGGGTTTGGCGCCCGGGAGCTCGGCCGCCGAGGGGCGCCGCACGCGCAGCGCCACGTCGGCGCCGGTCAGCGTCGCCGCCGCGTCATTGGCGATCGTCGCGCCGGCAGCGGCGTAGTCGCCGTCCGAAAAGCCGGCTGCGGCGCCGGCGCCGGCCTCGACCGCCACGTCGGCGCCGAGCCCGATGAATTTCTTGACGGTCTCAGGCGTGGCCGCGACGCGCGGCTCGGACTGATCCGTTTCAGCCAATACGGCGATGCGCATGACGAACTCCGGTTGCGGAAAAACCGTCGCCGTCAGCGTCGCCGACAGCGGTGGAAATCGGAGAGCGCGGACCTAGCGCGCGACGAAGAAATACAGCGCGAGCAGCGTCACTGCCGTGCCCGCCGCCGCGATCTTCAACAGCAGCAAAAAGGTCTTGTAGGTCTTTACATGCTCGGCCCAGTCGCCGTTCGACTCCACCGGCGTGCGCAAGCTCGCCATCTCGCTCCTCCCGATTCTTGCTTGACGCGTGCGTGAACCCGCACGCGAAGCTCATGCTAAACGAGCGGAAGCCGCAGGGCAACGCCCCACGCCGCGCTAGGACCTGCGTCGCGCCGCCGCGCCGCGAAGCACAGACGAAGTTTGGGATTTTGGACGCTCCGGCGGCGCGCCTTGCGGTGGAGCGGAGGAACATTCGCGCAGCGACGGCGTTCCATCGCACGCCTGCGGCGCGCGGGCCTTACGATGGGCCTCTTCTCAAAAGACATCAAGACGATCGACGAGCTCGCATCAATCGCAAGGCGGCGTAACAAGCGCAAAAAAAGCCCCGGACTTTACTTGTCCGGGGCCTTGTTTCGCTGGAAGAGCGCGGCGCTTAAAAGTCCATGCCGCCCATGCCGCCGCCGGGCATCGCCGGCGCGGCTTCCTTCTTCGGCGCTTCGGTGATCGTCGCCTCGGTGGTGATGATCAGACCGGCGATCGAAGCGGCGTCCTGCAGCGCGGTGCGCACGACCTTGGTCGGGTCGATGATGCCGAGCTTCATCAGATCGCCATACTCGCCCTTCTGCGCGTCGAAGCCGTAGCCGTATTCTCCGGATTCAAGCAGCTTGCCGACCACCACGGCGCCGTCGCCGCCGGCGTTGTCGACGATCTGGCGCGCCGGCGCCTGGATCGCCTTACGGACGATGTCGACGCCCGTCTGCTGATCGGGATTGCCGACCTTGACGCCGCCCAGCGCCTTGATGGCGCGCAGCAACGCCACGCCGCCGCCCGGCGAGACGCCTTCCTCGACCGCCGCGCGGGTGGCGTTGAGGGCGTCGTCGACGCGGTCCTTCTTCTCCTTGACTTCGACTTCGGTCGCGCCGCCGACGCGGATCACCGCGACGCCGCCCGCGAGTTTGGCGAGACGCTCCTGCAGCTTCTCGCGGTCGTAGTCGGAGGTCGTCTCCTCGATCTGGCCCTTGATCTGCGAGATGCGCGCCTCGATGTCCTTCTTCTCGCCGGCGCCGTCGATGATCGTCGTGTTCTCCTTCTCGATGCGCACGCGCTTGGCGCGGCCGAGCATGGCGATCGTGACGGTCTCAAGCTTGATGCCGAGGTCCTCGGCGATCAGCTGGCCGCCGGTCAGGATGGCGATGTCTTCGAGCATCGCCTTGCGGCGGTCGCCGAAGCCCGGCGCCTTGACGGCGGCGATCTTCAGGCCGCCGCGCAGCTTGTTGACGACGAGCGTCGCAAGCGCCTCGCCTTCGACGTCCTCGGCGACGATGAGGAGGGGCTTCCCAGTCTGCACCACGGCTTCAAGGATCGGCAGCAGCGGTTGCAGAGTCGAGAGCTTCTTCTCGTGAATGAGAATGTAGGGATCGTCGAGTTCGGCGATCATCTTCTCGGCGTTGGTGATGAAGTAGGGCGAGAGATAGCCGCGGTCGAACTGCATGCCTTCGACGATGTCGGTCTCGGTCTCGAGGCTCTTCGCCTCCTCGACCGTGATCACGCCCTCATTGCCGACTTTCTGCATCGCCTTGGCGATTTCCTCGCCGATGAAGCTGTCGCCATTGGCCGAAATCGTGCCGACCTGGGCGATCTCGTCGTTCGACGTGACCTTCTTCGAGTGCTGCTTAAGATCGGCGACGATGGCGTCAACGGCGAGATCGACGCCGCGCTTCAGATCCATCGGGTTAAGGCCGGCGGCGACCGCCTTGGCGCCTTCGCGGGCGATCGAAGCGGCGAGAACCGTGGCGGTCGTCGTGCCGTCGCCGGCGATGTCATTCTGCTTCGAGGCGACTTCGCGAACGAGCTGGGCGCCGAGATTTTCGAACTTGTCGGCAAGTTCGATCTCCTTGGCGACGGTGACGCCGTCCTTGCTGATGCGCGGCGCGCCGAAGGACTTCTCGATGACGACGTTGCGGCCCTTGGGGCCGAGGGTCACTTTGACGGCGTTATTGAGGATTTCGACGCCGCGCAGAATGCGGTCGCGGGCGTCGGTGGCGAAACGAACGTCTTTTGCAGCCATTTACAATTCTCCTGAGTGTTGGAAGCGAACGGCGGCGTCGAGTCAGTCGACGATGCCGAGAATGTCGCTTTCCTTCATGATGAGCAGGTCATCGCCGTCGATCTTGACTTCGGTGCCGGACCATTTGCCGAAGAGCACGCGGTCGCCGGACTTGACGTCGAGCGGGTTGAGCTTGCCGTTTTCGTCGCGGGCGCCGGGGCCGACGGAAACCACTTTGCCCTCTTGCGGCTTCTCCTTCGCGGTGTCCGGAATGATGATGCCGCCTTTGGTCTTTTCCTCGCCTTCGAGTCGCTTGACCACGACGCGGTCGTGGAGGGGACGGAACGCCATTGTGAATCTTTCCTTTTCTGGCCTGACGGGGGCGCTGCCCCGCCAAAAAGGGATAATCGAACGCTTGTTGGCGCTCACTCAAGGCGAGTGCCAACAAGCGCCCTGCACATAAGAGGGGCCTGTCGTCCTGTCAAGCAGCAGTTCGCCTTCAGGCCGGGCGGCCGACATGCCTCTTCCAGCGCCCGCGCCGCATTTGGGGCCGAAACGGTTCGGAGACGCGCCAATGAACCAATCCTCATGCGCCCCGCGCCGCCTCCCGCACGATCGGCGTCGAACTTTTCATTTTGGCCCGGCGGCCCTATTGCTGCGCCCTTTCGGAGACGCCGCTTGCCCATAAGCTTCAAACTCGCCGCCCTATCGCCCCGCGCCCTGGGGCTCTCGGCGGCGCTCGCCGCTCTGGCGTTCGATCAGGCGCATAAATTCTGGATGCTCCATATTTTCAACGTCGCCGACCGGCCGCCGATGAGCCTCGCGCCGTTCCTGGACGTCGTCCTCTCCTGGAACTACGGCGTCTCCTATTCACTGTTTCCGGCCCATGAAACCATGGCGCGTCTCGCCCTGCTCGCGCTGCAGAGCGCGATCATCGCCGGTCTGGCGATCTGGATGGTCCGCACGCCGAGCCGGGCGACGGCGACGGCGCTCGGGCTCATCATCGGCGGCGCGCTCGGCAACGCCGCCGACCGGATCGCGCGCGGCGCCGTCGCCGATTTCTTCTATCTCCACACCAGCCTGCCGGTGGGACCGCTCGCCAATTACGTGTTCAATCTGGCCGACGTGTTCATCACGGCGGGGGTCGCGGTGCTGATCATCGAAGGTTTCTTTCTGCCCCAGGAGCGGCGCGCAGAGAGTTAGGCTCCGGACCCATAAAGGTTCTCAACGGCTGGCGTTCGTGATTCATTGCTTCCGACAGGAGGCGGCTCATGATTCGCGATTTGTTTTGGCTGACCGATGCTCAGTTCGCACGGCTGGAAGCGCT
>VGEB01000041.1 GCA_016869435.1 Alphaproteobacteria bacterium
GAATCGCGGTCGATGTGGTATGTTCCTGCATGGCGTTGCTTCCTTTCGTGGAATCAGCACCCCGAGCCTAACGGCTCAAGGCGAGCAACGCCGCTCCTCCTTTTTCAACAATGATCGGGACATCCCCTCCGGTGGAATAGGAGGGTCGTATGGCCAGAACCCGCGTACGATCGCCTCGCCGACGCGGGTATCGACCGCCTTCTGAATTTTCAGTATATGCGGCATAGGCGTTGGGCTGGCGAGCGCCTCGAAGAGACGCTTATATAGTGCATTGATGTTGCTTGAGTATTCTTTGGCAAGTAGGGCTCACATCTAGCTACGACGTCTTCGCGTTGTACCACCAGCCGAACAGCAAACCAGGCGATGAGAGCGACCAGACCGACGACAAACCAGCCGGATGGGAGGGTTGATCTAAGAATTTCTATAGCGTTCTGACCTGCCGGAACATTACCCTGGAAGGCGCTGATAATCGGTGCCCCAATACCCATTCCCGCAAGAGCGGCTGCAGCGTCACCAGCATAAGCGTTAAATGTATTGAGCCTGACGAACCATTGTCTTTTTACCATTTTGCCGCAAATCATCCAGGGGAGCAATTCCTCGGCCAATTTACGCATGATTTGATGATCGCCCGGCAGAAGTGGAGAAGCCATAAAACAACCTGTAAGAGTCGAATTCGAATTGGTTCGAATTTAGGAATGTTTGCATAAAGGCGTCAACAGGAGCGAAGGCCTCCTGTTGACGGTCGCTTCAGAAATTCGGACGCCTTAAGCGTTCCCCACCGTGCGCAGCAGCGGGGCGGCGCGGCCATGCGTCGACTTGCCGTCGATGATGAGCCCCGCGGCGTCGGCTGACACTTCGACCGTCGCGCCGTCGATGATCTCGCCGGCGAGCAGCCGTTCGGCGAGCGCATCCTGCAGTTCCTTCTGCATGACGCGCTTCAAGGGCCGCGCGCCATAGGTCGGGTCGTAGCCCTTCGCCGCCAGCCAGTCGCGCGCCTTTGAGTCGAGACGCAGCGTGATCTTGCGATCTTCGAGCAGCTTCTGCAGCCGCTTGACCTGGATGTCGACGATCGCGCTCATGTCCTCGCGCCGCAGGCGGTTGAACAGGATGATCTCGTCGACCCGGTTCAGAAACTCCGGCCGGAAATGCGCCCGCACCACCTGCATGACTTCGTCATGCACGGCGGAGGAATCCTCGCCTTCCTTCTGCATGACGAGGAATTCGGAGCCCAGATTCGACGTCATGATGATCAGCGTGTTTTTGAAGTCCACCGTTCGGCCCTGGCCGTCCGTCAGGCGCCCGTCATCGAGCACCTGCAACAGCACGTTGAAGACGTCGGGATGCGCCTTCTCGATTTCGTCGAACAGCACGACCTGATAGGGCCGGCGGCGGACCGCTTCGGTCAGCGCGCCGCCTTCCTCATAGCCGACATAGCCGGGCGGCGCGCCGATGAGCCGCGCCACCGAGTGCTTTTCCATATATTCCGACATGTCGAGCCGCACCATCGCGGTCTCGTCGTCGAAGAGGAAATTCGCCAGCGCCTTGGTCAGCTCGGTCTTGCCGACGCCGGTCGGGCCAAGGAAGATGAAGCTGCCGATCGGACGGTTCGGGTCCTGCAGTCCGGCGCGCGCGCGGCGCACCGCGGTCGACACGGCGACGACCGCGTCATGCTGGCCGACGACGCGCTTGGCAAGCTCGTCCTCCATATGGAGCAGCTTTTCGCGTTCGCCTTCGAGCATTTTGTCGACCGGCACGCCGGTCCAGCGTGAGACGACCTGCGCGACGTCATTGGCCGTGACTTCTTCGTCAACGAGCGTGTCGGCTTCGCTTTCAGTCTCCTTGAGCTTCTTCTCGAGGTCAGGGATCACGCCATAGGTCAATTCCCCGGCGCGCTGATATTCGCCGCGCCGCTGCGCCTGCGCCAGTTCATTGCGCGCAGTTTCGAGCTGTTCCTTGAGCTTCTGCGCCGTTCCGAGCTTGTCTTTCTCCGCCCGCCAGCGCGCGGTGAGCGCCGACGATTTCTCTTCGAGGTCGGCAAGTTCGCCTTCAAGCTTCGCCAGACGATCTTTCGAGGCGGCGTCGGTTTCCTTCTTCAGCGCCTCCTGCTCGATCTTGAGTTGAATGATGCGGCGATCCAGTTCGTCGAGTTCCTCAGGCTTCGAGTCGATCTGCATGCGCAGTCGCGACGAGGCTTCGTCGATGAGGTCGATCGCCTTGTCCGGCAGGAATCGATCGGAGATATAGCGGTTCGATAAGGTCGCGGCGGCGACGATCGCGCTATCGGTGATGCGCACGCCGTGATGAAGTTCGTATTTCTCTTTCAGGCCGCGCAGGATCGAGATCGTGTCCTCGACGGTCGGCTCGTCGACGAAAACCGGCTGGAAGCGCCGCGCCAGCGCCGCGTCCTTTTCGACATGCTTCCTGTATTCGTCGAGGGTCGTCGCGCCGACGCAATGCAATTCGCCGCGGGCAAGCGCCGGCTTCAAGAGATTGGAGGCGTCCATCGCGCCATCCGCCTTGCCGGCGCCGACAAGCGTGTGCATTTCGTCGATGAATAGAATGATCTTGCCTGCGGCGGCGGTGATCTCGTTGAGAACGGCCTTGAGCCGCTCCTCGAATTCGCCGCGATATTTCGCGCCGGCGATCAGCGCGCCCATGTCGAGCGCGAGCAGTTTCTTATCCTCGAGCGATTCCGGCACGTCGCCGTTGACAATGCGCAAAGCGAGGCCCTCAACGATCGCGGTCTTGCCGACGCCAGGTTCGCCGATCAGCACAGGATTGTTTTTGGTGCGCCGCGACAGCACCTGCACGGTGCGGCGGATTTCCTCGTCGCGGCCGATGACCGGATCAAGCTTGCCCTCGCGCGCCGCTTCGGTGAGGTCGCGAGCGTATTTCTTGAGCGCGTCATAGGCGTTTTCGGCGGAGGCCGAATCCGCGGTGCGCCCCTTGCGCAAATCCTCGATCGCAGCGTTCAGCGTCTGCGGCGTGACGCCCGCGTCGCGGAGAATGCGCGAGGCCTCGGAATCCTTCTCCATGGCGAGCGCCAGCAGCAGCCGTTCCACGGTGACATAGGAGTCGCCCGCCTTATGCGCGATCTTCTCGGCGTTGTCGAAGAGACGCGCCGTCGCCGGGGCGAGATAGAGCTGCCCGGCGCCGGAGCCGCCGACTTTCGGCAGTTTCGCGAGGGCGGCCTCGGTTTTCGCTAAGGCTTCGCGCGAGCGGCCGCCGGCGCGGTCGATCAGCCCGGCGGATAGGCCCTGATCGTCATCGAGCAGGACTTTCAGAATATGTTCGGGCGTAAACTGCTGGTGGCCTTCCCGCGTCGCCAGCGACTGCGCGCTCTGCACGAATCCGCGCGCGCGTTCGGTGTATTTCTCAAAGTTCATTCATAGCCCCTCTGACCTTGAGGCGGCCCTTCTTCAAGCGGTCCGCCCCGTGTCCGAAATTTTTCGTTAAGGCCCCTTGCGGCGGCCCTCGTCGTCGATATGGGAAGATCGCCGCGAGCTTAAAGGGGGTGCGGCGTGAAAGCGCGTGCTTGACCGCGCCAAGTGAGGCGACGACCGCGTCTCCGGCGGAAGGCGTTCAGCGCGCATCACAGAAAACAACTAATTGCTTCGGCGTTCTGTGTGCGCAGCCCCTTGGAACGCGCGCCATCCACCATAGAGCGCGAGGGCCACGAGCGACAGCATCATCGCATAGACCAGGCCGGAGGCGATAACGCCCGCAATCGGACGTCCGTAGATCGCATAGATATCCGACGGCCGCTGCTCGGCGCCGGGGCTCAGATGCGCAAACCAGAGAGCGACGGCGCCGAGACCGCTGATGACCGCCCAGAACGCCGCGCCGATCTTGCCGCGAAAATAGAAATGCAGCGCGGCGCCGATGAGCGCGTATTTGACAGTCAGAAACACGGCGGCGAACGCCCACGCCGAAGACAAATCGTCGCGCAATAGATGGTCGAGATCGTGAGCGGCGGAAAATGCGATCGCGGCAAAGACGAGGATCGTGAGCGTGCTATCCGGCATGGCTTTCCCTCCTCGCGGACGGCGACGGGTCCGGTTTCCGTCTGGGCGCGGCAGGTGTAGGCAATTCGCCTCGACTTGTCACCGAAACAGGAACGCGATGCGACTCGCCGCACTCTACCGCTACCCCGTCAAGGGTCTCTCGCCCGAATCGTTGGACGCCGCCGATCTGCAGGCTGACGGCTATTTCCCGGGAGACCGGCTCTTCGCGCTCGAAAATGGGCCGTCAGGCTTCGATCCGTCGTCGCCCGAGCATCAGCCCAAGATCAAATTTCTCATGCTGATGAGGAACGCCGCGCTCGCGGGCCTTAAGACGCGCTATGACGACACGTCCGGCGCGCTGACGATCGTCCGCGAAGGGCGCGAGGTCGCGCGCGGGGATTTGCGGTCGGCCGAAGGTCGCGAAGCGATTGAAACCTTCCTCACCGGCTTTCTCGGCTCGGAAATTCGGGGTCCCGTGCGCCTACTGGCCGCGCCGCAGGGCTTTCGCTTCACTGATTCAAAATCGGGCTTCGTCTCGCTCGTTAATCTGGCGAGCGTCGCGGCGATCGGCGAGGCGCAACGGGCCCCGGTCGATCCGCTGAGGTTTCGCGCCAATCTCTATGTGGCGGACATGCCTCCCTGGGCCGAGGCGGCGCTTCCGGGGCGACGACTCACGATCGGCGGCGTGCGGCTCGAAATTCTCAAGATGACCGATCGCTGCGCCGCCACCGGCGTCGAGCCCGGAACCGGCCGGCGCGATATGGACCTGGTTCAGACCCTGCGCGCGAGCTTCGGCCATATTGATTGCGGCGTCTATGCGCGGGTGGCGCAGGGCGGCCGGATCGCCGCCGGCGACGCGATCAGCGTCGTCGACCTCTAGAACCGATCCGGCTCAACCGGCATCTCGCCCACCTGCGGCGAGTCATCCTCACGCGATCCGCCGCTGACGTCGTCCATCGCCGGGCGCGGGCGCCGGCGACGGCGCGAACTCAGATGATAATTGACCCCGCCCTCCTGTTCGCGCGGCGCGCCTTCTCGCTCAGCAAAAGGCTCGGCGCCTTCGCTCGCCGCGGGGCGCGACGGCACCGGCGCGGTAATGAACGAAGGAAGCGCGGTTCCCGCGCCGCCCTCGGCGGCGGCCTCAGCGCGCGGCTGGAAGCGGCGATCGCGGCCGCGGTCGTAGCCTTGGTGCCGCGGGCGCTCGCCGCCCTCGGCGTTGCGATCCCGGCCGAACGGCGGCCGCTCGGGTCGCTGCGGCCGCTCGGGTCGCTCTGCGCGCTGCATCTCGCCCATCGGGCGCTCTTCGAAGGGCTGAGGCTGGGGCTGCGGCGGCGCGAAATGCGGCTGCGGCGCGAAAGGTTGCTGCGTCGGCTGGTAGGCCGGAGCCGGCAGCCGCTCGGACAGGGGCGCGAAACGGTCGGGAAGCGCGGCGAAATCGTCGTCGTCCTCGCTGGTGTCGACCTCGGCCTCGAACTGCGGACGCGCATAGCCGTTGACCTGCTGCTGCGCGGCGGCGATCAGTCGGAAATAGTGCTCCGCATGCTGCAGCAGGCTCTCGGCCATGATCGTGTCGCCGGAAGACTGCGCATCGCGCGCGAGCTGAAGATATTTTTCGGCGACATGTTGAGCCGTGCCGCGAATCTTCACATCGGGTCCATTGGACTCATACGAACGGGTCAGCGGATTAGGCCCTTTGCGGCCGTTGCGTCCGCGCATTCTCTTGTTTTGTCCTGGTCTCATCAAACTCCCCGCAATCTCGCTGCGCTTGGCCCTCGCCCGCGCGGCCTTTTCAACAACGCCGCCGCCATATTCCTTCGCCAGAAGCTTCCAACGACAAACGACCGGGCGACGACCCGTTCCCGGACCGGGAGCTTCGAGAGCGGCGCGCGAATCGAATGTCCTCAAGTCGGCCGCGATCGGCCCCGCGTAGCTCTGCGCCAATTCCCCTCAGCGCGAATTCACGACGCGAAGCGCGACGGATCCCGTCTGCCTGCCTGGCGCCTAACGCCCGGCGACGATCGAAGTGGTCTCACTCCGGCGCTTTCATGTCGATTTCGACGTTGCTCTCGGCCGGTCGTTTCGGGCTTCCGTTCGCGAAGCGGAGCCAAAGGTTCGAGGTTCTCCCTCGAAGTCGGCGATCGGCTGGACCTGAAATGACTATAGTGGAGGGGGCGCCCCCCAACAAGGCCGCGCGCCGCGTCGCAGGCCAAAAAAGGCGCTACTGTAGCCAATTTGTCACGTCGGCGAGGGCCCAAGACGCGCTGCGACAATCCTTTCGTGGCCGCCGGCGTCGCGGGCGACGCGCGCGACTTCAAGCCCATGATCGGCCAGAAGAGCGGCGACGCTCGCGGCTTGATCGAAGCCGACTTCGAACAGAATGAATGCATCCTCGGCCAGCAGCCTCGGCGCGTCGGCGATGATGTCTCGATAACAATCGAGTCCGTCGGCGCCGCCATCGAGCGCCAGCGCCGGATCATGGAGGCGCACCTCGGGTTCGAGCCCTGCGAGGTCCTCGGTGCGCACATAGGGCGGATTGGAGACGATAAGGTCGAAACGCCCGTAAAGCGCCTCGGCCCAGCGGCCGCGCACGATGCTTGCGCGATCCGAGAGGCCGCAGCGGGCGAGATTTGCGGCGGTCGCCGCGCAGGCTTCCCCCGAAAGATCGACGGCGAGGGCCCAGGCGGCCGGAAGCTCGCTGAGAAGCGCGCAGGCGATGGCGCCAGAGCCAGAGCCGAGATCGAGAATGGAGAGTGGCGCGTCACGCTTTTCCGCCACCAGGCTCAGCGCGGTTTCGACCAGCGTTTCGGTGTCCGGCCGCGGATCGAGCACGCCGGGCGCAACCGCCAGATCGAGTGTCCAGAATCCGCGCTCGCCCAGAATGCGCGACACGGGCTCATGGGCGGCCCGCCGCGCCGCATAGCCGGAAAGGGCGCGCGCTTCCTCCGCGGTCAGCGGCGCGCGCGGCGCCAGGGCGAGGTCGAGCCGCGTCAGCCCCGTTGCGTCGCGCAGCAGGGCGCGCGCCTCGTCCTGTGGATGCGCGACGCCGGCGGCTTCGAGGCGGTCCGCGACCATTGCGATCGCCTCCAGTCGCGTCGGGGGCGGCGCGCTGCTCGCCGCCGCCATTTTCCGAACGCTCAGCGTCATGCCCTATCCCTTGTTGGCGAGAAGCGCCGCCAGCCTCTTGGCGAACGCCGCCGCGTCGATCGGATGCTCGCCGTCGGCAACACGCGCGAGATCCAGCAGAAGGAGCTGGTCGTCGCGGGTCGCCTCGCGCCCTTTTTCGCGCAAGGCGCCGGCCAGCGCGACGATCGCCTCGTGCCTTGGATTGACCTCCAAAACCGGCTTTCCAAAGGCCGCCTGCTGGCCGTGTTCTGCCAAAAGTCGGGACAATTGGCGGTCAAGCCCGGCGTCGGGCGCCACGAGGCAAACGGCGCTGTCGGTGAGCCGCGTCGACGCGCGCACGTCGTCGATATGTTCGCCGAGCGTCTCCTTGAGCGCCGCGAGCAGATCGGCGACGTCAGCCGGCGCTGTGGCCTCTGTTTTAGCCTCGTCGACGAGCGCGATGGCGTCGATGTCCGCCTGACCCTGAGTCACCGATTTGAACGGCTTGCCTTCGAAGCCCAGCGCGCTCGTCACCCAGAAGGCGTCAACGGCGTCGTCGAGCAGCAGCACTTCGACGCCACGCGCGCGAAAACCTTCGAGCTGCGGGCTGGCGCGCAGCCGCTTCATGTCGTCGCCGACGAGATAATAGATCGCGGTCTGATTCTCCCTCAGACCGGCGACGTAATCCTTGAGCGTGCGGGTCTTTTCCTCTGATTGGGTCGAGGCGAAACGGGCGATTTCGAACAGGGCGTCTCGGCGGCTTGGGTCCTCGTGAAGGCCCTCCTTCAGCACGGCGCCGAAGTTTTTCCACACTTCCGCGAATTTCTCGGGCTCGGCGTCGGCGAGCTTTTTCAATTCCTGCAGCATGCGGGTCGCGATCGCCTTGCCGATCGCGCCGACGACGGGGCTCTTCTGCACCATCTCGCGGGAGACATTGAGCGGAATGTCGGCGCTGTCGACGACGATGCGGGCGAAGCGCAGCCAGGCCGGCAGCAGCGCCATGTCCCGCGAGATCAGCACGCGGCGTACATAAAGCTTGGATTTGCTGGTTCGCGCAGGATCGAAGAGATCGAAGGGCCGCGACCCCGGAACGAAGGCGAGCACCGTATATTCCGTGCGCCCTTCGGCGCGCCAGTGGGCGATCAGCGCGGGCTCGTCCAGCTGCCCGGACAATTGCCGGTAGAAATCGACATATTGCTCATGCGTCACGTCGGATTTCGGCTTCGTCCACAGCGCGACGCCTTCGGCGATCCGCCGGGGCTCTTCCCCTGGCGCGGCGACGAGGTCGATCGGCGCGGCGATTGCGCCCGAATGTTCGCGCACGACGCTTTCGACGCGCCAGCCGTCGAGAAATTCGTCGCTGTCGGCGTTGAGGCGCAGAGTGACGCGCGTGCCGACGGCGGGGGCCTCGTCGAGCGGCAAGGGCGCAATCTGATAGGAGCCCTTGCCTTCCGAACTCCACAGCCAGGCCTGATCCTCGCCGGCGCGCCGCGTCGCCACTTCGACGCGGTCGGCGACCATGAAGGCCGAATAAAAGCCGACGCCGAACTGGCCGATGAAACCGGCGTCCTTTTCCTTGCCGAGCTTGTCGAGAAAGGCGCGGGTTCCGGAATTGGCGATGGTGCCGAGCGCGCTGATCAGCTCCTCGCGCGACATGCCGACGCCATTGTCGGCGATGGTCAGCGTGCGCTTGTCCTTATCGAGCGCGATCGTGACGAGCGGCGCGCCAGCCTGCGCCGCGAGCTTTTCGTCGGAAAGCGCTTCGTAACGCAGCTTTTCGCAGGCGTCGGCGGCGTTCGAGACAAGTTCGCGCAGGAAGACGTCGCGCTCCGAATAGACGGAATGCGTCATCAGTTCGAGAAGCCGCGCGACATCGGCCTCGAAACCGAAATCGGTGGAGGCCTGGGGATCGGCGGCAGGGGCCGCGCCTTCGACGGATGCGGCGTCGTCGGTCATGTTCTCTCCAATGAAAAGAAAAAGGGAATCGGCGTCGCGGGCGGCGCGACTGCGCATCTTGAGTTCGTCATTGTCGGGAATTTTGCAAGAGCGCAGCTCGAGCGCGGTAGGCCTGGGCAAAAGGTAGACGGGCCGGCGCGGGAGCGAGACTCCCGGCCGGCCCGACCATCGCCACGACCTCAATCACTCGGAACCGCACGCTTTCGGGGGGCTGGGGGGCTGACGAAACCGAAAACGCGCAGCCCCGAGCTGTCGAGGCAATGAACTTCATTTTGGGCGGCGGGTTTGGCTGGCAAGGGGCGCCATGCCGGCGAAAGTATGATTATTGCCAGCCAAATCTTATCCAGTTGCGGAGCGGCAAAGATTCTCGTCGCAATCTGGTCATTAAGTCTTGCCCGGCGCATCCGCGCTTGCCAACATGTTTATCAGACATTGAGGAGAGCGTAACGCATGGCGGAGTCGGAGACGACGGAGCCCAGCCGAGCCCGACCCGCGCTCGTCGTCGTGAGCGGCGTTTCGTCGGACGCGATGCAAGGGGCGCGGGGAGACAAGCGCGGCGCGGCGGTTTCATTCAGCCGACGGGAGCTCAACGTCATCTTCAATCTTTACGGCGCCAAAGTCGCGCAGGGCGAATGGCGCGACTATGCGATCGACTTCACGCCGGCCAAGGCCGTATTTTCGATTTTCCGGCGGACGTGCGAGGCGCCGCTCTACCGAATTGAGAAGATCCCGGCGCTGGCCCGTCGACAAGGCGCGTTTTCCGTCGTCGCCGCGACCGGCCTCGTGCTTCGGCGCGGGCATGATCTTTCGCGGGTGGTGCGCGTCTTGGACCCTGCGCTGAGGCTGGTCGGGGCGGAATAGGATCAGAAGCGATCGGCGCGATAGGGCGTCGGATCGATAAAGGGCGTCTCGCCGGTCATCAATTCGGCGAGAAGCCGGCCGGTTACCGGTCCGAGAGTCAGCCCGTGATGCGCATGGCCGAAATCGAACCACAGGCCCTTGTGGCGCGGGGCGGGGCCGACGATCGGCAGCATGTCCGGCAGACAGGGCCGCGCGCCGCGCCAGGGCTCCGGGTCGAGCCGTTCGGCGAGCGGGAACAACCGGCGCGCCGTGGGTTCGCAAATCTCGATCTGCGTCGGCGTCGGCGGCGCGTCGCGGCGCGCGAATTCCGCGCCGCTGGTCAGCCTGACGCCGCGGCGCATCGGCGCCAGCAGATAGCCGACGTCGGCGTCTAGGATCGGATGATTGAGCCTTGCGCCGTCCCTCGCGGCGTAATGCATATGATAGCCGCGCTTCCAGCCAAGCGGAATGCGGTAGCCGAGCGGCGCGTAAACCGCGTCCGACCAGGGGCCGAGCGCCACCGCCGCCGCCCCGGCGACGAGCGGCCCCTCCGCCGTCGCTACGCGCCAGCGCCCGTCCGGTTCCTGCGACAGGCTGCGCGCGTCGCCGGCGAGCAATTGGCCGCCGCGCGAAAGGAACATGTCGGCGTAGGCTTTCGAAAGCGCGGCCGGATCGACGATCGCGGCCGTGTCGCGATAATGGATTCCGCCGGCGATCGGCGCGAGATCGGGCTCCAGCGCCGCGACCCCGGCCGAATCGAGCGAGTCGATGTGTAGGCCATAGCCGCGCAGCCGCTCGGCATCGGCGAATCCGACCGCGAGAGTCTCCTCGCTGCGAAAGAGCTTGATCCAGCCGTTCTTGCGCAGGAGTTCCCCAGCGCCCGCCTGCTGGATCAGCGCCTCATGCTCGCTGAGGCTGTTTTCGATCAGCGGGCGCCGCGCCTCGATGTTTCGCTCGACGCGCGCGGGCGCGCTCTCGCGCCAATAGCGCAGGAGCCACGGCCCCACCGCCGGCAGAGCGGACAAATGGTAATGCGCCTCGGGGAGAAGGTTCAGCGCATATTTGATGAGCTTCATCGGATCGCGCGGGAAAAGATAGGGAATGAGCGAGGAGCGCTCGATCAGGCCGGCGTTGCCGAAGCTCGTCTCCTGCCCGGCGGCGCCGGCGCGATCGATGAGCGCCACCGCGCGGCCGCGCGCCTGCAGATGCAGCGCGGCGCTGACGCCGACGATGCCGGCGCCAAGAACGACGACATCCGTCGACTTCATGTATCCTCCAGGTTGGTCGGCGCATATATGGACTTTGATGCAACGCGCATGCTAGAGCGCGGCTCGCGAAAAAGTGGGAACCGGTTTTTCGCGTAGAGCGCGCTCTAAGCTTTTGGAATCGATCACGTTATCTGCATTTGGACGATTCCGCCCAAATGCAGCGTGATCTAGACGCCTCTCTCTTTCCTTAAAATTTCAGGGCGCCTGATGATCCCCCGCTATTCCAGACCCGAAATGACCGTGATTTGGGAGCCGCAGACGCGGTTTCGCATCTGGTTCGAGATCGAGGCCTACGCCTGCGACGCCCTCGCCGAGATCGGCGTCATCCCGAGGGAGAGCGCCAAGGCGATCTGGGACAAAGCGGATTTCGTCACTTTCGACGTCGCCCGGATCGACGAAATCGAACGCGTCACAAAGCATGACGTGATCGCCTTTTTGACTCATCTTGCCGAATTCATCGGCGCCGAATCACGCTTCGTTCATCAGGGCATGACGTCGTCCGACGTGCTCGACACCTGTCTCGCCGTGCAGTTGTCGCGCGCCGCGGATTTGTTGATCGCCGATGTCGACGCGCTGCTGTCCGCGCTCAAGACGCGCGCCCATGAACACAAATACACGCCGACGATCGGCCGCTCGCACGGCATTCACGCCGAGCCGACGACCTTCGGACTGAAACTGGCGCAGGCCTATGCGGAATTTGCCCGGGCGCGCGCGCGGCTCGTCGAGGCGCGCAAGGAAATTTCGACCTGCGCGATTTCGGGCGCCGTCGGCACCTTCGCCAATATCGATCCGCGAGTCGAAGACTATGTGGCGCATAAGATGGGTCTGACCCCCGAACCCATCTCGACGCAGGTCATTCCACGCGACCGCCATGCGGCGTTTTTCGCCACGCTCGCCGTCGTCGCGTCGTCGGTGGAACGGCTGGCGATCGAAATCCGTCATCTTCAGCGCACCGAGGTGCTCGAGGCGGAGGAATATTTTTCGGCGGGGCAGAAGGGCTCTTCGGCCATGCCGCATAAGCGCAATCCGGTGCTGACCGAGAATTTGACCGGCCTTGCGCGACTCGTGCGCGCCATGGCGATTCCGGCGATGGAAAACGTCGCGCTCTGGCATGAGCGCGATATTTCCCATTCTTCGGTCGAGCGCATGATCGGGCCCGACGCGACTGTGACGTTGGACTTCGCGCTGGCGCGCTTGACGGGCGTGATCGAAAATCTTGTCGTCTATCCCGAAAACATGCGCAGGAATTTGGAGAAGCTCGGCGGCCTCATTCATTCGCAGCGCGTGCTTCTGGCGCTCACTCAAAAAGGCGTCTCGCGCGAAGACGCCTACGACATCGTGCAGCGAAACGCCATGCCGGTGTGGCGGGGCGAGGGAGATTTCCGCACGCTGCTCGGACAGGATAAGGACGTGAACGCGAAACTGTCGCCGAAGGAGTTAGACGATCTGTTTGACCTCTCGTATCACTTCAAACATGTGGATAGGATTTTCGCGCGGGTGTTTGGGGAGGGTTAGCGCCGATACGAATCTCCAGATATCCAAGCTGCAATTCTCTCGCGAAAGCGATCAGCGCCGCCGTGAAGAGGGCCATCGCCACGGCGAACATCAATCCTGCGCCGTATTCATGGCGCATATGCATGTAAGCGGCCGCGCAGCTGACGATGACGAGAACGCTTGTCACGATGCAGCTCGCCACGCCCCAGTAAATGGCGTAATGCATCAGCAAACCGCGCTGTTTGAGGATCGGCAGTTCAGCTTTCAGATGGGCGTGCGCCTCGTCATCGGCGCTCGTCTGATTGATGGTTCTCGAACGGTCGACGATGCGGTCCAATCGTGAAACGAGGACGGACAGGAGCTGCGCCTCGGCCGCCAGCAGAAATGCAGGGCCGGTGACCTGCGAGATCACATTGGAAAGCTGTTCGATCGAGGGCGGGTCAAAGATAAAGATCATGACGGTCTCGGAGCTTGAGGTCTCGTAGGACCAGTCCCATTCCGATCAGGCGGCGCGCCAGTCAAGCCTTACCGTGACGGCCAGCGCCATTTTGGCGATTCATGTTCGGACGCGAGCAATGGGCGCCCTTCCAATAGAGGCCGCAAGGCCTTAAACAGCTGGCCATGATATGGCTTATCTTCGCCTTGCTGACCGGCGCCGCGGTCATGGCGGTGCTGGCGCCCCTCGCCATGCGGGGCGGGACGGAGAATGAAAGCGCCGCCGACGTCGCCTTCTTCGAGCAGCAGATCGCCGAGATAGAGCGCGAACGCGCGGAAGGGCGGCTCGACGCCGCGGACGCCGAAGCGGCCAAGACCGAGGCGGCGCGGCGGCTGTTGCGCGCCGAAGCCGCGCCCAAGTCCAAGGCCGCCGCTTCGCGCAGACTGGCGCTCGCGGCTGCGCTCGCCGCCATCGTCGCCATACCGGCGATCGCGCTGTCGCTCTATGCGCGCCTCGGACATTCGGATATGCCCGACATGCCGCTGACCGCGCGTCTCGACTCCGCGCCCGATGCGCGCGATCTCGCCGGCGCCGTCGCGCGCATCGAACAGCATTTGCGCGAGCATCCCGAAGACGGCCGCGGCTTCGAAGTCATCGCGCCCTATCTGCTGCGCACCGGCCGCGGCGAAGAGGCGATCCACGCCTATGCCGAAGCGCTGCGGCTTTTAGGCCCAACCGCGGCGAGACATGCCGCGCTCGGAGAAGCGCGCGTCGTCCTCGCGCAAGGCCTGGTGGGCCCGGAAGCCAAACAGGATTTCGAGGCGGCGCTCGCGCTCGATCCTTCAGCGCCAGAGGCGCAATATTATCTTGGCGTCGCCGCCGCGCAGGCGGGCGACAAGCAAAAGGCGATTGAAATCTTTTCCAAGATGGTCGCTGACGCACCGCTCGACGCCGCTTATCTCAAGGCGGTCAACGCGCAACTCGCCATTCTGCGCGGCGAGGCCGAGGCTCCGATCGCGGCGCGCGGACCATCGAGCGCGCAGGGCAAGGCGATCGCCGCGATGCCCGCCGACCAGCGTCAGGCGATGATCCGCGGCATGGTGGCTCGTCTGGCTTCGCGGCTCGAAGCCAAGGGCGATGACGTCGAAGGATGGCTGAAGCTCATTCGGGCCTACAGCGTCCTCGCCGAGACCGAAAAGGCGAAAAAGGCGGTGACCGACGCGCGACAGGCGCTGGCGAGCAAGCAGGACGACGTCGCGCGCATTGACGCGCTGGCGAAGGAATTGAATATCGGCGGCTAAAGTGAAGTTTCGCCTTTCGCGGGCGCGGCCTGCTGCTGCGTATGGGAGCGTTCTGAACAAAGATGACGCGTAAGGGAAAGCGACTGACCTTGATTGTCGCGGCGATGGCGGTTCTCGGCCTCGCCGCCGGGCTGATGCTGTTCGCGCTGCGCGACAATATCGTGTTCTTTTACACGCCGTCTGAGCTTGCGAAGAAACAGGTCGCCTCGGGCGCCCGGCTGCGCATCGGCGGGCTGGTGAAGGAAGGCACGGTGGTCAAGAATGGCCAGGATGTGAACTTCACGATCACCGACAAGACGAGCGATCTTCCGGTGTCATACACCGGCCTGCTGCCGGATCTTTTCCGCGAAGGGCAGGGCGTCGTCGTCGACGGAGTGCTGCAGCCTGACGGCGCCTTTCGCGCCGACAGCGTGCTGGCGAAGCACGACGAGCGCTACATGCCGCGCGACGTCGCCGACGCCTTGAAGAAACAGGGCGTCTGGCAGGGAGAGAAGAGATGACTGGCTCTCCAAAAGACTTCCTCATCCTGAGAAGCGAGCGAAGCATTAAATGCGCAAGTCGGGTAGACCCGACTTGCGGGGCCTCCTCAGCATGAGGGCGACTTTAACGCTGTGACGCCGAGCTCCGCATGATCATTGAGACCGGACATTACGCGCTCGTTCTCGCGCTCGCGCTCGCGCTGGCGCAATTCGCGATACCCTTCATCGGCGCAAGGCTGAACGACGCGGCGCTGATGCGCGTCGCGCGTCCGGCGGCGATCACGCAATTTCTGTTCGTTGCGCTCTCCTACGGCGCGCTGACCTATGCGCATGTCGTTTCCGACTTCTCGCTCGTCAACGTCATCGAGAATTCGCATTCGCTGAAGCCTTTCATCTACAAAATCTCCGGCGTGTGGGGAAACCACGAAGGCTCGATGCTTTTGTGGGTGCTCGTTCTCTCTCTCTGCGGCGCGCTGATCGCAATCTTCTCGAATGCGATGTCGGACAGGCTGCGCTCAGATGCGCTCGCCATGCAGGGCCTGCTGGGCGCCGCCTTTCTTCTTTTCATTCTGCTGACCTCAAATCCCTTCGCGCGCGTCGCGCCGGCGCCGTGGGAAGGCCGCGACCTCAATCCGATTCTGCAGGACCCCGGCCTCGCGATCCATCCGCCGCTGCTTTATCTCGGCTATGTCGGCTTCTCGATCGTCTTCTCATTCGCCGCCGCCGCGCTGATCGGCGGACGCATCGACGCCGCCTGGGCGCGCGTCATTCGCCCATGGACTCTCTTCGCCTGGATCGCGCTGACGCTCGGCATCGCGATGGGCTCATACTGGGCCTATTACACGCTCGGCTGGGGCGGCTTCTGGTTCTGGGACCCGGTCGAAAACGCTTCGCTCATGCCGTGGATCGCCGGCACGGCGCTGCTGCACAGCGCCGCCGTCATGGAGAAGCGCGAGGCGCTAAAGGTCTGGACGATCTTTCTCTCGATCCTCGCCTTCTCGCTGTCGCTGCTTGGCACATTTCTCGTGCGCTCCGGCGTGCTCACCTCGGTGCACGCCTTCGCGAGCGATCCCGACCGCGGCGTGTTTATCCTCGCCATTCTCGTCCTCTTCATCGGCGGCGCGCTCGCGCTCTTCGCGCTGCGCGCCGGGGCGCTGCCGGTCGGCGGGCTGTTCTCGCCGATCTCGCGCGAAGGCGCGCTGGTTCTCAACAATCTGCTGCTGTCGGCCTGCTGCGCCACGGTCGTCGTCGGCACCCTCTATCCGCTCGCGCTTGAAGCGCTCACCGGCGAGAAGATTTCCGTCGGCGCGCCCTTCTTCAACACCGTGCTGATCCCGATCGCGCTGCCGCTCGCCCTGCTGATACCGATCGGCCAGATGCTCTCCTGGAAGCGCGGCGATCTTGCCGCCGCCCTGCAGCGGCTGCGCGTCGCCTTCATCGTCGGCGTTCTGGCGGCGGCCGCGTTCGGCGTCTGGTACGGCACGCCCTTTCTCTCGATCGTTACGGCCGGGATCGCGATCTATCTCGTCGTTGGCGGTTTGAGCGATCTTGTCATTCGCGCGCGCGGGCGCGCGGGGCGGCCAAGCTTCAAGCGCTTCGCCGGACTGCCGCTCTCCGCATTCGGCACGTCGATCGCGCATGCCGGGATGGGGCTGACGCTGCTCGGCCTCGCCGCAACCGGCTGGGGCGTCGAAACCATCGTGGCCATGAAGCCTTCGAGCTTCTACGACGTCGGTCCCTATCACATCGGCATCGAATCCGTGTCGCCGCGCCAGGGGCCGAACTATTCGGAAGTCTACGCAGTGATGGCGGTGCGCAAGGACGGCGCGACGCTCGCGACGATTGAACCCGCCAAGCGCTTCTATCAGGCGCGGCGGATGTCGCGCTCGGAGGCAGGGATCGTCACGCTTGGTCTCGGGCAGGTCTATGCGGCGATCGGCGAGTCGCATGAGGACGGCGCGATCGACGCGCGACTTTACTGGAAGCCGCTGGTGACGCTGATCTGGATCGGCGCGCTGATCATGGCTTTAGGCGGCGCGCTGTCCCTCGCCGACCGGCGCCTGCGCATCGGCGTCGCCCGCCGCGCCGCCGCGCCGGCCCTGGAGCCGGCGGAATGAGCGTCGAAGCCCCCTCCCTGTCCCTCCCCCGCTTGCGCGGGAGAGGGGACCCTAACGATCGGCATTCGCCTCGATCCGAGGGATCGCCGAGTCTAACTCCCTCTCCCGCGAAGCGGGGGAGGGTTGGGGTGGGGGTATTAGTCGCCTTCCTCCTCCTCCCCCTCGCGGCCCATGCGGTCACGCCGGGGGAAATGCTCGCCGATCCGGCGCTCGAAGCCCGCGCGCGGGCGATTACCCAGGAGCTTCGCTGCCTCGTCTGTCAGAACCAGTCGATTGACGATTCCGACGCTTCGCTCGCCAAGGACCTGCGCGTGCTCGTGCGCGAGAAGCTCAAGGAGGGGATGAGCGACGTCGAGGTGCGCGAATACGTCCATTCCCGCTACGGCGATTTCGTGCTGCTGCGCCCGCCGATGAAGCCCGGCACGCTGCTGCTGTGGAGCGCGCCGCTGATCGCGCTGCTCGCCGGCGCCGCCGCCGTCTGGATGGTCGCCCGGCGGCGCTCGGGCGTCGCCACTGCGCCCGCCAGGGCGCTCAGCGAAGAGGAGCGCGCGCGGCTGAAGGCGTTGGGCGTGTCGGGCCCTGACGAGCCGGCGAGCTGACCCTATCCAACGCGCTTGCGCTGAACTATAGGGGCGGGGACAATTCCCGCCGCCCGGCACCCATCAAGGAGCGGACCATGGCCCAGCATTCCACGCCCCATTTCCACAATCAGCCCGGCTTTGCGCAGATCAGGATCGGGGCGAAGGAATTCATGTGCATCGGCGCGCTGCCGCCCTTCGACCACCCGCATGTATACATCGACATGGGCGCGTCGAATGAGGCCGTCTGTCCCTACTGCTCGACGCATTACGTCTATGATCCGGCTTTGCGCGGCGGCGCCGATCCGGCCGAATGCGTCTATCGCCTTTCTGAAGACGCCGCCGCCTGATTGACGCTAACGGGTGAGCGCGCCGATCATCATCGCCGGCGCAGGCATTGGCGGCCTTGCCGCGGCTCTGTCGTTGGCGCGCGCCGGGAAGCGCGCGCTGGTGCTGGAACGCGCCACCCGGATCGAGGAGGTCGGCGCGGGACTACAGATCGCGCCGAACGCCGGCCGCATCCTCGCAAAGCTCGGGCTTGAACCGGCGCTCGCTGCCGCGGCGCTCGAACCGTCGGCGATTAATATCCGCCGTGGGCGTGACGGCGCCGTCCTGGCGCGGCTGGATCTTTCCGACGCGAGATCGCGCTGGGGCGCGCCTTTCCGGCTTTTCCACCGCGCCGATCTACAGGGCGTGCTGCTGCAGGCGGCGCTGGAGAATCCACATACCCATGTCCGCGCCGGCGCCCGCGTCGGCGACTTCGAAGCGAATCCGCGTGGCGTTCGCATGCGCGTGCACACGCAGGAGGGCGTCGAGGAGATCGAAGCGGCGGGCCTGATCGGCGCCGACGGCCTACGATCGAGCGTGCGTGGTCATCTCCTGCCTTTCGAGCGCGACGCGCCGGTCTATTCCGGCTGCGTCGCGTGGCGCGCGACGCTCCCCGCCGACCGCGTTCCGGCGGCGCTTCGCGGGCGCGAGTCCAATCTCTGGCTGATGCCGGGCGCCCATGTTGTGCATTATCCGCTGCGCGACGCCTCACTGATCAATGCCGTGGTCATTATAGAAGAGCCGCCGGAGGCCGAGGACGCCCATTCAAGCCTGTCGCTCGCGGGCGGCGAACTCGCGCGCCGCTTCACGCCGCGTCGGATCGCTCCCGAAATGCGCGAATTGATCGAAGCCGGCGACTCCTGGCGGCATTGGCCGCTTTTCGCGCGGCCAGCGCTGAAACAATGGACGCGCGGGCCGGTGACGCTTCTCGGCGACGCGGCGCATCCGATGGTCCCGTTTCTGGCGCAGGGCGCGGCGCAGGCGATCGAAGACGCAGATGCGCTCGGCGAAGCGTTCTTGCGCTTAGGCGCGACCGTCGACGCCGCCTTCGCCGCCTATGAAGGCGTTCGCATTTCCCGCGCGGAGCAGGTCGTGCGCGCCTCCCGTCGCCAGGGCGCCTACTTCCATCTGAGCGGACTGCCGGCCGTCGCCCGCGATCTCGCGATCCGCGCGCTCGGCGGACCCGGCATGCTCAAGCGCAACGCTTGGCTCTACCGAGCTTGATCTCGTCTTGCGTTACGTCGCCGCTCGGCGAGAAGGCGCTCGATTCTCGGGTCGGGCGCAAACCAAATCAGCGCCACGAGCACGTAGATCGCGAGCGAAAGGCGCGGGTCAAGCAGCGTCAGTCCGATCGCGAGAAGATAGAGCAGCACCGAAATCTTGCCTTTGACGTCGGCGCCGATGGCGCGGGCGAGCGTCGACTCCGGTCCATGAGTCCTCAGAAGCATGCGGCTGAGGATGAAATAGGCGATCGCCGGCGCCAGCAGGGCCGCGCCATAGACCGCGACGGTCGCCTGAGCGAAATGGTTCTTCGCCATCCAGGCGCTGGCGCAAGGGATGAGAGACAGCCAGAACAGCAGATGGACATTGGCCCACAGCACCCGCCCGGTGACATGCGACGCGGCCTGCAACAGGTGGTGATGGTTGTTCCAATAGATGGCGATATAGGCGAAGCTCAAAACACAGCTGAAAAAGACGGGAGCGACCTGCGCGAGCGCCGCAAAGCTCGCCTCATGCGGCGGTTTCAACTCGAGCGCCATGATGGTGATGATGATGGCGATGACGCCGTCGCTGAAGGCTTCGAGCCGCTGCTTCTCTAATGATCTGCTCCAGGCGTCGATAATTATGTGATGACGCTCGGCGCGGCGCGCTGGGTATAGCGCTCGATCTCGGCGAGGTCGCGCGACAACGTCACGAGGTCGGCGAGCGCCGCCTGAGTCTCCAGATACTGTCGCGCGGGATCGGGTTCGTAACGCTCGATATAGACGCGCAGCGTCGCGCCGGCCGTGCCCGTGCCCGACAGCCGATAGACGATCCGCGAACCATCGGCGAACATCACCCGCAAGCCCTGATGTTTCGAGTCAGAACCGTCAACCGGATCGTGATAGGCGAAGTCGTCGGCCTGCGCGACGTGCAGAGCGCCGAAACATTTGCTCTTGAGCGTCGGCAGGCGATGACGCAGCGCCTCGATCAGCGCGTGAGCGCCGTCGCTCGCGACTTCTTCATAGTCGTGACGCGAATAGTAATTGCGGCCGTAGCTCGTCCAATGTTGGCGGACGATGGCGTCGACGCTCTCCTTACGTGCCGCCAACATGTCGAGCCAGAACAGCACCGCCCACAGCCCGTCCTTCTCGCGCAGGTGGTCTGAGCCCGCGCCGGCGCTTTCCTCGCCGCAAATCGTCACGAGGCCGGCGTCGAGCAGATTGCCGAAATATTTCCACCCCGTCGGCGTTTCGTAAAGCGGAACGCCGAGCTTTTCCGCGACGCGGTCGGCCGCGCCGCTCGTCGGCATTGAGCGCGCAATGCCTGCTACGCCGCTGCGATAGCCCGGCGCAATCGTCGCGTTGGCGGCAAGAATCGCGAGACTGTCCGAGGGCGTGACGAAGCGGGCGCGGCCGATGATGAGATTGCGATCGCCGTCGCCGTCGGACGCGGCGCAAAGATCGGGCGCAGCGTCGGACATGGCGAGATCGTAAAGATGTCTGGCGTAGACAAGATTGGGATCGGGATGATGGCCGCCGAAGTCGGGCAGGGGCGTCGCATTGATGACGCTGCCCGGCCGAGCGCCCAGCTCCTCTTCGAAAAGCGCGAGCGCGTAAGGGCCGGTCACCGCCGACATCGCGTCGAACTTGATCGTGAGGCCCGAGCGAAAGGCGTCGCGAATGCGATCGAAGTCGAAAAGCGTCTGCATCAGCGCCTTGTAATTCGCGACGCTGTCGACGACAGCGACGCGCATGTCGCCGATCGTCGTCTCGCCGATTTTGTCGATGTCGATGTCTTCGACGTCGACGATCCGGTAGGAGGTAATGGCGAGCGTGCGCTGATAGATCGCTTCCGTCGCCTTTTCTGGCGCGGGGCCGCCGTTTGCGACATTGTATTTGACGCCGAAGTCGCCCTGCGGGCCGCCGGGATTGTGGCTCGCTGACAGCACGATCCCTCCGAACGCCTTGAGCGAGCGAATGAGCGCCGAGGCGGCGGGCGTGGAGAGTATGCCGCTTTGTCCGACCACGATGCGGCCGACGCCATTTGCCGCGGCGATCTTCAAAATCCTTTGAATGGCTTCCCGGTTATAATAGCGGCCGTCGCCGCCAAGCACGAAAGTCGCGCCGTCATAGCCTTCGAGGCTGTCGAAGATCGACTGAATAAAATTCTCGAGATAATGGCGCTGCTTGAAGACATCGACCTTCTTGCGCAGGCCCGACGTGCCAGGGCGTTGATCGGCGAAGGGCGTCGTTGCAATTGTCGTCCCGCGTAAATTTCTCATGTTCGGCGGCGGCCTCGCTTCGCTGCGGCGCCATGAACAGCGCCGTCGGCTTCGATAATTCATGTCCGGGAGCGGCAAAAAAGCGGCGCGGTAGGGGTCCCGCGCCGCCTTTCGTAAAGTTGAAACGACCGTGAGGCTTTCCGGTTTACCAGCCCCAGCCGCCCCAGCCGCCGCCCCAGCCGCCGCCCCAGCCGCCACCCCAGCCGCCGCCCCAGCCCCAGCCCGCATAGGGATTTCCCCAGCCGTAGCCATAGCCGTAGGGGTAGTCATAGTAGCTGTTCGACGCGGCGAGGCCGGCGCCCAGGAGACCGAGACCGACGCCCGTCGCGACGACTGCGCCGGGATTGTAGCCGCCCCAGCGCCGATAGCGCCAGCCAGGCCCCCAAGCGGCGCGACGCCAGCCCCAACCGCCGCCACGCCAGCCCCAGCCCCGGCGATACCAGACGTTTTCGACAGGGCTTGTGGGCGCGACCACCGACCGATCCGGCGCGCTCATCGGCCCAGCGAGCGCCTCGGTAGGGATGGCGGTCGCCAAAGTCGCGCTGCAGAGTGCGCCAGCTAACGCCAATTTTAGGCCTTTACTCATTGTGCTTCCTCCTCTTCACGCGGCATGCCGCCGCCGCGCTGCGCCGCAAACTCTGCTGGAGCTTACGCCGCAATGAACAACTCAATTGGGCCGGATTTGATCCGCTTCGAGAGGCTAAAGCCGAACTTTTTTGTCGTTTACGTTAAGCGGCCGAGGTCGGCGGCGTAGGCCGAAGCCTCGACGCCCGCATTGCGGATGAATTCCAGCAGCCTTCGACGGAAGAGCTCCCGCACGCGCGCGGCTGTGGCCGGATGCTGCTCCAAAATCAAATGGAACAATGGCCGCAGTATCTTGAGCGCCATGGTCGTCTCCCGGGCGATGGCGGTGGCCGGGCGGGTCAAAGGGGCGATGAGCGCGGCTTCGCCAATCAGCGTCCAGGGCCGTACGATAATTGGCGGCGGACGTCCGCCGTTATGGAGATCGAGCGCGATCGATCCGGCGGCGAGAACATAGCCGCCGTCCGACGTTTCGCCGCGTCGAAACAGGACCTCGCCAGTCCTCAGCAGGCGCGCGTCCGTGGAACGAGCAAGCATGCGCAGGGCGTTGGGCTCAAAAATCGCAAAAAGGGGGATGAGCGCGAGATTCTCGATCGCGTCGTCCGGCGTCACGTTTTTTTGTTCAGCGTCACCCAGCGCTTCCCTATGCATGTCGATATGCGGCGGACTCGGGGCGTGACGAGTTAAGGCGCTGGATCCCCTTCGCCGTTCGCCAGCCGATAGCCGTCGCCTTCCGTCTTGAGCCAGCGCGGCCGCGCCGGCGACGGCTCCAACTTTTTGCGCAAGCGGTGGATATGCGTTTCGAGCGTGCGGGTCGACATGTTTGGCCCGTAGCCCCATACGTCGCGCAGCAGCGCCTCGCGAGAGACCGGCGCGCCTTGGGCGCGCGCCAGCCGCGCGAGAATCGCCGTTTCTTTTTCGGTCAGCTTCAGACGCGCGCCGGACGGCGTCCGCAATTCGCCGGCTGCGAAGCGATAGGGGCCGACGGCGCTCGGCTGCGGCGAATCTATGAGATCGACAAGCTCGGCGAAACGGAAAGGACGCGCGATAACGGCGTCAACGCACGGCGGCGGCGTTTTGGGGGCGTCCGCGATCAGCACGATGCGGGTCTTGCGGCCCTGTCGTCGCGCATCCGCAAGCGCTTCACGGCCGCAAGGCGACTCGTCTAAAACCGCCGCATCGGGCCAATCTTCTCCCCGCGCGGCGAATGCGTCTTCCCGCAGCGCATAGCGGCCGAGCGCGGTGAATTGCTCGACGAGAATGGCCCGCAACTGCGGTTCGGCGGCGATGCCGAGCGTGCGCGGAAGTGACATAGTTCGGCGTTCGCTTCTCGCTTCGCAGGGAACGTTCCTGCTATAGGCGGTATAGAGCGCGCTGCGAAAAAGTGAAATTCGGTTTTTCGCGTAATGCGCGCTCTAAACTTTTGGAGTCGATTACGGTGTCGGCGTTTGGGCGGTTCGGCCCAAATGCAGTTTGACTGGCGCGCCCGGCAAAACGGCGTATCGAACTGATCATGAAACGGCGATCAAAGCGGGCGAAACCTGCCGGACTATATTGGTTGCGCGTCGCGCGGCGTTTGGGCGGCCGACCGCACGAAGGCCGGCTGATCGCCGGTTCGCTCGTTCTTCCCTGCGCGCTCGGCCGCAGCGGAATCTCGCGCTGTAAACGAGAGGGCGACGGCGCGACGCCCGCCGGCCGCTGGCCGATCCTCTATTTTTACCTGCGTGCGCCAATCCCGATGCGCCTGCCGTGGCGGCGCACGCGGCCGGGCGACCTCTGGTGCGATGACGCGCGCTCCTTCCTCTATAACAAGCCGCTCCGCGCGCCGTCGCATCTCGGCCACGAAGAAATGTGGCGCAAGGACTCGCTCTACGACGCCGTCGGCGTGATGGACTACAATCTTCATCCCTGCGTGCGCGGCCGCGGCAGCGCGATTTTCTTTCACATCGCGACGGAAGATCTTTCGCCCACCGCCGGCTGCGTCGCGCTGCGGGCGCGCGACATGGCCCGGCTTCTGCCGCGGCTGGGACGCAAGGTCGCGCTGCTGGTCGGATAGCGCTGAGGGTCGCTCCCTGTCCCCTCAAGCGGAGGGCGGAGCTGGATAATCCCGCTCGCCCATGATCGCCGAGCCGATCCGGACATAGGTCGCGCCGAGCTGGATCGCGAGTTCGAAATCCGAACTCATGCCCATGGAAAGTTCGCTGATCTTATTGCGCGCGGCGATGTCGGCGAGCAGCGCAAAATGCGGCGACGCCTGCTGATCGACCGGCGGCACGCACATTAAGCCATCGATGCGCAGACCGTATAGGTCGCGGCAGGCCGCCAGAAATTCGTCGGCGTTTTCGGGAAGGACGCCGGCCTTCTGCGGCTCGGCGCCGGTGTTGACCTGCACGAACAGCCGTGGGCGCTTGCCGGACTTGGCGATTTCCTCGGAGAGCGCCTTGGCGATCTTTTCGCGGTCGACGCTTTCGATGACGTCGAAGAGCTCCACGGCCTCCCGCGTTTTGTTGGACTGCAGCGGGCCGATGAGATGCAGTTCGATGTCGGGGTATTTTTCGCGCAGCTTCGGCCACTTCGCCGCAGCCTCCTGCACGCGGTTTTCCCCGAAAATCCGATGGCCGGCCTCGAGCAAGGGAACAGCCGCCTCGGCGGGAAACGTCTTGGTGACGCAAATGAGGCGGACGGATGAGGGATCGCGGCCGCAGTCCGTTGCGGCGCGGCAAATCGCTTCGCGCGTCGAAATAAGGCGGTCCAGCGCTCCCATGGTCCGCGAAAATCGCGATTTCTACGAAAGGGTCAAGCGCCGAATCGTTTGCGCTTTCGCAGTGCGGAACTTCGCACCGTCGAGCGCGTTAAGCTTCCGGCGGGGGCGAGGTGCGGGAAGTTTGCGAGGTCGAATATTGAGAAACGCTCCCGCCCTACCATTTACCCTTGCCACAGCATTGGAGGCCGACAATGGTCAATGACAGCCTGATTTTCGACGGGGGCGCCACGCAACTGCATCTGCGCCGCAAATGGGGATGGATCGTCGCGCTTGGCGCGCTGATGCTGATCGGCGGCCTGTTCGCGCTCTATGACATCACGACCGCAACGCTCGTGACGGTGTTTTATGTCGGTGCGGCGATGCTCGTCGCCGGCGCGGCGGAGATCATCACGGCCGTTCAGATCCGACCCTGGACCAGGGCGTTGCTGTGGGGCGTGATCGGCCTCATTACGATCGCCGCGGGCTTTCTGGTCTTTCGCGATCCGCTGGCGGCGGCGGTGTCGCTGACCGCGATCATCGGCGTCGCCCTGATCGTCGCCGGCCTGTTCAAGCTCATCCTCGCCTGGCACATCCGTGATGTCGGCCCCTGGGGCCTCGTGGCCTTTTCGGGTCTGATCAGCATTGTGCTCGGTGGAATGATCCTGGCGCAGTGGCCATATTCGGGCCTCTACATCCTCGGTCTGTTCCTCGCGATCAATCTGATCTTCGAGGGCGTCAGCTGGATCACCGTCGGCCTTTCGGCGAAGGCATAGTCGGCTGGGGGGAACGCGCGGGAAGGGGACCTCAACGGCCCCTTCCCAGAGTTCCGGCGAGAAGCCGATGACCGGCTTCGAACAGCGTGGGCTTCCACAACACCGTCATGTGAGGACTCTACAATCCTGCCCACGCAGATAAGCAGCCTGGTTTCACAAGGCGACCGATAGCGGTCATGGAGTGGCTGGTGTGCAGCTCTAGCGTCAACCTAGGCTCCGGACTCATAACCAATAGCTGACGGTCGCGGCAAGGCAGACGGCTGCGAGGAAGTTTGCTGCGAGTCGATCATATCTCGTTGCAATGCGTCGGAAATCCTTCAGCCGCCCGAACATCCGCTCGATGGCGTTGCGGTTGCGATAGAGGAAGGGCGAGAAGCAGTTCTTCCATCTGCGGTTCGTCTTTGGCGGGATGTTCGGCATCGCGCCTTTATCCTCGACCTGACGACGGATG